>JANQFJ010000308.1 GCA_028277915.1 Saprospiraceae bacterium | reverse complement strand
GCACAGGAAGTTCGGTTGAAAATTATTGACCTTTCGCATAAGGTTGTTGCAAAAATATTTGAAGGTAGAGTGTCACCCGGAACTTATAAATTCGGATTTAATTTCAATGATTTAGCTCAGGGAATTTACTTTGTCATTTTGGAAAATGAAGCTTTCGTTTTAACCCAAAAAATAGTGGTTGCAAAATAATTTTTTATGAAAAGAATACTGACAATTTCCATGGTACTGAGCATGATAGGTTCATTTTCGGCTCAACCAGAAATCAATTGCGACACAGTTTATGCAGAGCCTGCTGAGTCTGAGTATATTCTTCCATTCGGACCTGAAAAAACATATACTGTCACACAATCCAATTGCCATCCCACAGGAGGACATTTTTTGACATTTGCTTACGATTTTAACACGCTTATGGGAGATACCATTGTCGCATGTCGCTCGGGAATAGTGGTTTTTGCAAATGACCAGTACGCGGATACAGATTGGACGAGCGGACATGAAAACAATGTTTTTATCGAGCACCCTGACGGAACACGAATTCGCTACACGCATCTTATGCAAGGAGGGGTGTTGGTATCCCAAAACCAAATGGTAGAGCAAGGACAGCCGATTGGATTGTCAGGAAATAGTGGCAATACCGGCGGTTTTCCACATTTGCATTTATCAGCTTTTCAGGATGGTTCGAGTTACAATCGACAGAACACTATTCCGATAAATTTTTGTAATACAAATGATCCTGTTAATGATCAAAATTTATTGATTGAGGGGCAAAGTTATACGGCTTTCGATAAAAATATCACAGCAATCGAACAGGCCGAAAAGGAAGGATTTATAAAGGTTTTTCCAAACCCTGTCAGAAACTTTCTGAACGTTAAAATTGTAACGCCTGATTATTCCCCAAATCAAATTCAGCTGGTAAATACCGATGGTAAATTGGTTTTTTCTTCAAATATTGGTCATGAATCTCGGGAGATAAAAATTTCGGTAAGCGAGTTGCCGAAAGGATTATATTTTCTGGTTTTCAAATGCTCAAATGAAACAATCTGGAAAAAAGTGCTGATTTTATAATAATCAGAACAGTTGTCTTTATGATGATTCATTTTGCTAATGGAGGAAAAACCCAGCGGATTTCCTTCCTTAAACGTTTCTGAACTGGGATTGACCTGAAAATTATTTTTTTGTGCTAAATAAGATTGAATAGTGTAACTGTTTGATAGATAATGATTTATAAAAAAAATGTTAGGAAATACACTTGCCGTTCAAAAATATTCACCCAAAGTCTTACATAAATACATTGAAAGTTTTAAAGTCTATGGGTTTGGTGAAGAATCGAATATTCAGTTTCTTCCAAAAGGTGTATTTGAAATTGTTTTTCAAAGTAATGGTTACTTTAAGCATAAGACTTCTTATAGTTCCGGATGGGAAATCAGGCCAAAAAGTTTTATCGGAGGCCTTCATAATAAATCGTATAATGTAAAACCTAATGGGAAGAATGATTTTTGCATCGTCGTGGAATTTAAACCCAATACCGCCAAATATTTCATTCCCGATAAATTGCATAATTTTCAAAACAATGTTGTTGACCTTTTTGAGATATGGGGAAAAGATGCGACAGATCTATCCTGGGAAATCAATAAAAAGAAGATCGGATACAAAGAGATTGAACAAATAGAAAATTTCTTCCTCAACAAGTTTATCACTCAAAAAATATCTGTAATTGACTCAGCTATTCGAGATATTTTATCCTCTAATGGTTTTGTAGAAGTCAACCAACTAGCGAAGAATGCAGGATTGAGCACTTCACAGTTCAGGAAACGGTTTAAAGAAGAAATAGGCATTTCGCCTAGTCAATATTGTAAAATAGTCCGAATAAATACTACGCTTGCCATTTTTGCAAAGGATTATAAAAAGTCTCTGACAGAGCTTACCTACCTGCTCGGATATTTTGACCAGGCACACTTTATAAAAGATTTTAAATCTGTAACGGGAGCCTCACCCAAAAGCTTCAGAAAAGCGATGTAAGTTTTTGGTACGGATAACTGATCGATCTTTTTACAGCAAATTCATAAGCGATTTTTACAATTTTTATTGAGATTTTAGATTTTTCTTTAACGAATAATTTAAGACTAAACTTTGTTCTTGAAAGGATTTCAGTTGGACTATCCTCAAATGAATTAACAAAAACGGTATCATGAAAAGATCAGTAAAACTATTTTTAATATCGCTTGCGCTATTCTTGGTTTCAGACACTTTCTGTCAAACTTTTGATATTTATGTTAGCGATGCAGGAGATTTTTCAAATCCTTCTTTGTATAAGATTTACAAATACGACGAAAATGGTGAAAACGCAGAAGTGTTTATCGATGAAGAACTTTCCTGGCCTCAGGATATTGTGTTTCTCGAAGACCAGGGCATTGTTTTAATTTCCAATCTAAGCACGAATAAAATAACCAAATATGATGCAGAGCAAGGCAACTATTTGGGAGATTTTGCAACGGGGATCAACGGTCCGACCAGGATGAAGATTGGTGCGGACAGCCTGCTGTATGTTTTACAATGGTCTGGCAACGGATTAGTTAAACGATTTCAGCTAGACGGCACCTTTGTAGATGACTACACTGATATGGGTGTCATTCAAAGTATTGGCATAGATTGGGACAATGAGGGGAATCTTTACGTATCGACTTATGGAGGAAACCTTGTTCGGCAATTTGATACTACCGGTCATCATTTGGGGCTTTTTATTAGCTCGTCTTTACAAGGACCAACCAACATCTGGTTTGATGACATGGGCGATTTGCTTGCTTGCAACTGGAATGGAACTACCGTGAAAAGATTTGATTCGGATGGCAATTATGAAGAAGATTTTATTACAGGGTTAAGCAATCCGGAGGGTGTTGCTATTTATCCGAATGGAGATATTTTAATTGGAAATGGAGGAACCGGCGCTGTTAAATTATTTGATTCGGATGGCAATTTTATAAAAAATATTGTAGAAAGCGGATCAGGAGGCCTTTTATTTCCAAATGCAGTAGTGCTCAGAGAACAAACTTCAGTTGCTGTTGATAATATTGAGGCTACTTTTTCTAATTTTATCAGACCAACAATTGGCGCCGAGTTTTTTTTAAATCCTGCTGCTGAAATCAGCATCGAAACAATTGAAGTGTATAATTCATCAGGAGCGTTGGTTGAAAAAATGAAAGTTAAAGGTGATTTGATTTGGAATGCCGGTAAATACCCCGAAGGCGCGTATTTTATCATTGCAAAGCTGGTCTCCGGCGATAGCGTAAGACAAAAGGTGATGGTCAAAAAGTAGGAAACCTATATTAACTCAAAGATTGGCAATATTTAATTGGTTTTATAATCTCATGCCTCAACGGCTGTTGGTTGTTTGACAAAGTACATTTTCAGTTTTTCGCCGTTTTTCGCTTCAATCTCTCCTCGGAATTCACAATCAAACTCATCATTGACCAATTGATAGGTGTTTTGAGAAATATTAATTTTCCCGATTGTAGAACTGGCTTCCATACGGGCCGCTATGTTTACAGTAGTTCCCCAAACATCATATTGGAATTTTTTAGTTCCAACAACACCTGCAACCACAGGGCCTGAATTTATCCCAATTCGAATATTAAATGGCATGACGTTGTCAGGTTGCTTTTCTTTGACTGATTCTACAAAGTTGACAATTTCGAAGGCTGCCCGAATGGCATCTTTTGGGTTGGTATTATTGGGATTAGGTAGTCCGCCAACGCACATGTAGGAATCTCCGATTGTCTTTATTTTTTCAAGATTATACCGACTGATGATCTCATCAAATTTGGTGAAATAAAAATCGATATTCTTTACGAGAACTTCTGGTGAATTAGATTCTGCAAATCTGGTAAATTCTGTGAAATCTGTAAACAAAACGGTTGCCAACTGAAACCTTTTGGCCTCTACAAATCCTTTTTCCTTTAATTCCTCGGCAGTTTCTGAAGGTAAGATATTTAACAGAATATTTTCGGCACGATTCCTTTCTTTGGAGATAATT
>JANQFJ010000276.1 GCA_028277915.1 Saprospiraceae bacterium | reverse complement strand
AATTATAGAAACCAATGGGCCAGTGTGTTAAAATCAAACGCTTTTAAAACTTACTCCGTTTCTTACGATCAGCGGATTCCTGTAGGTCGATATGATTATTTTGGAGTAGGAGGTTCGTTTTGGGGTGATAAAGCCGGAGAGCTTGATTTTGCTACATTACAAGGAAGATTATCTCTTTCTTACAGTAAAAGAATGGGCGGGGATAGAAAAACAGCACATTATTTAGTGCTCGGAGCTGATGCTGGAATCACTCAAAGGAGTGTAGCTTTACATAAAGCTCGTTATGGTACACAGCATGATGGAAATGGAGGCTATAACGGCGCTCTTCCTTCGTATGAGACTTTTGACCAGGACAATTTGCTATATCCTGATCTTACAGCCGGGTTACTTTGGTTTTCAGTTTTCAATCCGGAAAATAATCTTTATTTCGGAGCTGCTTATGGTCATTTGAACAGAGCCAATGTGTCATTTCAATCTCAATCTTTCGAAGCTATCTATAGCAAATTCACAGTCCATTTTGGAGGTGAATTCAGGATTGCAGATCGTTTAGGATTGGTGCCAAGTGCGATTGTATTAATGCAGGGGCCTTCATTTGAATTAAATGCAGGAACTAACTTGAAATTTTTGCTTGGAGGAAGCAAAAGAACAAACCAGTCATTTCAATTCGGGGCTTACATGCGACTTTCAAACCACTTTGAAAAGAGCACAACTCCTGATGCTGTAATTCTTAATACTCGATTTGACTACAATGATTTTTCCATTGGATTTAGTTATGATATAAATGTATCGAGTTTGCGTCCAGCTAGTAATTCAAACGGAGCATTTGAATTTGCTTTGATTTACAAGATTTGCGGGCCACAGAGACGAGGAGTATATTGTCCTAATTTCTAATGAAATAATTTCTTTATATCAAAAAGTCCTGATCAGTATTTTGATCAGGACTTTTTTAGTTTTAAAAGGTTAAAAAAGATATTTTGGGCTCGATAAATATCACATTCAAGCACTTAACTTTTCGAATTTAGGAGCAATTCAACATGTTCAGCCAACCGCTAAATCATTAAAAAATATTCGTTATGAAAATAATTAACATATTAACTTCTGGATAAATGAATTTCTCCATGTCACGTATAATTGTATCATTTTCAATGAGATAATCGAAAAAAGTATTATCTTGCTTTTTAATTAAATGGAGAAAGGAACGCAACAAATTAAATCCTACTTTTTGTTAAGACACATATGAGGATAAAATAGAATATCTATTTTGGCGTTTCTAGATTGTTTACATTAATAAAATTTATTATTAAAATGTTCAACAGCAAGAAAGAGGTGACACAAACAAAGAAAAGTATTATCCCAACAACAACTTCACATTCATTAAATACACTGGTTAAAGGTACTGTAGTAGAAGGTACTGTCAAATCAGAAAGTGATATACGTATAGATGGGATCATTAAAGGTTCATTGAACTGTAATGCAAAAGTAATAATTGGTCCTTCCGGATTTGTCGAGGGAGAAGTTAAATGTGCTAATGCAGTAATTGAAGGAAAATTTGAAGGTAGCATCCAAGTATCAGAATTACTCAATATAAGAGAAAGTGCAAAGGTGTCAGGTGATGTTCGTACTAATAAACTTATCGTTCAATCTGGTGCTGAGTTTAATGTGGATTGCAAAATGGGAGCGGCAGAATTTAATAGCAAAGGATCACTTGAACCTATAAAATCAGCAAAAAAAGTTGTCCAATCAACAACCCAACAACAAGCCGTCGGGGCAAAATAGAAAAAAAGCAAATTTGGCCCTAAAGTATTCCGGAATGGCATTTCAAATGGCAGTCATAATGCTGCTTGGAGTTTTTGCAGGGAAATATCTGGATAGACGTTTTGAAACGGAAACTGCCATTTTTACTGCATTATTTGCAATCCTTTCTGTTGGAGTTGCCCTTTATTTCATCCTTAAAGATATTAAGTGATTGATGACCAAAAGTAGCTTTTTTTACCAGCTAAGTGGTCTGTCTTTGGGAGTAGCGATACTGTTAGTATTGTTGAATTTTGTTCCACGGTTTCAGGTTGATATTTCGGTTTCATGGATCAGTTGGCTTTTTTATATAGTTTTTACTATTGTAGTGTTTTTTGTATCAAATAAAGCTGCTTTGAGTGCTAATCCGCATACCTTTACATCAGTCATTATGGGCGTTGTAATTGGAAAAATGTTTTTTTCAATTTTAATTATTTTGCTGTATATCAAGTTGGTGAATCCAGAGTCCAGGTATTTTTTAATACCTTTTTTTGCCATTTATTTTTCTTTTACGATCTTCGAACTTTACTTTATGACCAAGCTGGGTAGAAGTAAACCTTAATTATGAATAAACCAGAATACCTCGTTGTTGTAAATGATACTTACCGATTTGAAATTAATGCCCATCAGGTAAATGCCCTTGATTTTGTGAAAATTGACGATAAAAATTTTCATATTCTCCATGGTCAAAAGGCCTATCGGGCAGCATTAGTCGAAGCAGAATTTCAGAAAAAATCTTTTAAGGTTAATATCAATGGGAATTCTTACAATATTTCAATAGCGGATCAATTTGATCAATTGGTGGAAAGACTTGGTCTATCCGTTGTCACAGCTCAAAAAGTGAAAGATGTTAAAGCTCCAATGCCTGGATTGGTATTGGATATTAATGTAGCTAATGGGCAGGAGGTAAACAAGGGAGACAAACTGGTTATCCTGGAAGCAATGAAGATGGAAAATATTATTAAATCCGAAGGTGTTGGAGTAGTGAAAGAAATTCATGTTGAGAAAGGAGCAACTGTTGATAAAGGACAAATGCTGATTGAAATGGTGTAGAAAAAATTTCGCTTTATCGAAAAATAAAAAATCGGATTATGATGTGATTCATAATCCGGCTTTAATATTACCGATAATTATCATCAAAGAACTCGCGATAGCCGTCGAGAGAGCGTTTTTTAAGGATTTGCCGGTAATTATATTGCGTCACAGCAAACATTTCATATTCTGTATCTTCTGGCAAAAAGTCGCTACTATTTTTAGTTATTCCATCAAAGTATGACATGGCCAGCGCCTTGGTCTTAAAACGCCGAATAACGAGAATTGGCGTGCTGGTATCAGTGCCCAGGTAAACATTGGATATCCTCAATTTATCCAACTTATGGTATTGGCGATTGTAATCAGAAACGGCTGCCTTTGCGTCAGAAAGTTTAATAGTATTGTTTTTGAGTGCAACGATAAAGTAATGTAATTTCTCATCTTCTACTTTAAAAACTGCTTCATCTTCTTTTTTCAGTGTTTCCCCTCCGATTTTATCCTTATCATCAGCGGTAATGTCACGCCCTCCGAGGATTCTCAAAATTTCTTTTGCATGGATTTGCTCAGGAGTGCCTGGGTATTTGACGATAAATTCCTGAAGCTCTTTTTTATAAGCATCTTTCCCTTTCAAGTTGCCCATACACATAGCATAAAGCAGTGCAAATTTTGGTTGAAGAGTATTGGCCGGCCCAAACATTTCACTGGCTTTTACAGCTCTTTGAGATGCATTTTCAAACTTGCCGTTTGTAAATTCGACGTAAGTTTCATCATAATATTTTGTCAACTTTCTTTCCTCTTCTTTGCTGTTTTCCAGGTAATTAGGATCCAGAAGGACTCCGGCATAGGTGGAATCAGGATATTTGCTTACTATTTTGTCATAATACTCCTTGGCCTTTGATCGGTTGCCCAGATCAGTATGTGCCAAATAAAGAAAGTACCAGGAGTCCAATTCATGTCGATTGCCTGGAAATCGTCTATTCAGGGTCTCCAGCATTTCAACAGACTGTTCATTCATTTGCAGGCGATCGCGATACAGGCCACCTAAGGCAAACATTGCATCAATGATTTTGTCTTTCGCAATCTGAATTTCTGCAGGAGTACTAGGTATATCTTTTAAAATTTTAGAAACATCGTCATCAGTCAATTCTCTTTCAGCGTCTTTTCGAATTTCAGCAACCTCGTTGAAGTCACCCAGACCACGTTTGTTGGAACGCCTCCAGTCATCTTCCAGTTTGCGGTCACCCCATTGTTTTTCAAAGTCGCGTTTTCCTTTTTTGAGCGATTTTTCATTATAGGCAAAAAACGTACTTGGAGTAGTTCGGCCGGCACCCGGATCTCTGGAAGTTCGAAGTCTATTGGTACTGTTTAACTTATCATTTTTCTGGTTGCTTTTTCTCTTTAATTCATCGAGTCTGGCTTGATCTCTTTCCTTTTTGATTTTATATGCCAAATCGAGCTTCTCTTTTTCACTTAATCCACTGATCATCAACAAACTGTCCTGGACTTTTATAATCTTAAGATTATTTGCAATATCCTCAAGATTTGTGCTGAATCGGTTGATCCTGTCATAACGTTCATCGGTGTCAGCTAATACCATGAGCGTGCTGTCATAATAGTTTTTCGCATCGATGAACTCATATTTTTTATAATATAAATCTGCTAGCAGGATGTAGGATTCTGCTTTTAAGGAAACGTTGTTGATATTGCTGGCTAGTGATTTTTTTAAATAATCGATAGCTTCTGTTTCCTTTTTATTCTCCAATGCAATATCAGCCAGGGTGAAGTAAATGAAATCCCTGTATTCTTCGTTTTTAATATCCTTTAACATTTTTTCAAGGCGCTTGACTGCGTCTTCAAATGATCCACCACCTTTTTTCCAGGCATTAGTTTCCAGGGCTAATCGGGCACTGAATTCCATTTCATAATCCTGGGAATATTTGGCAGCCTTTTCAAAATATACAACAGCTTTGTCGTCGTTGCCTTCTTCCTCATAAAGTTGTGCAAGAATAAATGAATAACGGGCTTTATCAACCTTCTTTTTGATCAACTCAACAGCATCTTCCAATGGAGCAATAGCCTGGCTGTATTGTTTTTGGCGCATATAAAAATGAGCCCGGACCGGAGCAAGGTCGCGTTTGATTTCTTCATATGTTTTAGGATCTTTTTCCAGTTTACTCAGGATGTCATCTGCTTTTTCATAATTGTCCCTTTCGATGTAGGTGCGAGCCAGCCACAGCAAACCATTTTGATAGGCCGGATGCTTTTTGAAAAGTTTATCGTCAGGGTTTTTTTCTTTTGGCGGCTCTTCTTCTTTTTTGGAGTCTTTAGTCTTCGATTTTGATTTTTTTGAATTTTCAACTTTGATCTTGTCGGCTTCTTTAGTTTTTGAAGACTTATCAGCTTTTGTATTTTTTTTCGAAGAGGATTTCTTTTTGCTGGAAGATTTTTTCTTTCTCCTTTTTTTTGCGTCTTTATTAGCCTTTTTGCGCTTTTTTTTGTTGGCTTTTTTGCTAGAAGATTTTTTCTTTTTATTGGAAACTTTTTTCTTTTTCCCAGATTTTCTTTTTTTCGCTTTAGCGGCGGATTTTCTTTTTTTCGCTAAGGCTTCAGGATTAAATTCTGCCTCTAAAAATTCCAGCGTTTCTTCTGCCGTTTCGTAATCTTTCTTTAAATATTGAGATTGTCCGATCAGGAGATAGCAATCATCTGTCCAATCACTGACTCTGTGCATCGAAATGACAATAGAAACTTTTTCAATAGCCTTATCGAGATCACCTGCCACAGCTTTTGGATTTTCGGCAGCGACGTATTTGTAAACAGGCAAAATTTTGTTGTAATTATCCTGATGTTGATCATTTAACTTTGCAATACTCTCGGTGAGTAGTACATTTGCATTAAAATAACCATTGTATTCTGCAGTGACATTGTGATAAAATTTGGATAAACCGGAAACATCACTCCTGCTTTTTTGGGTAGTGCAGGCAAAAAGATTAATAATGGCTATAAGTAGTAGAATTTTTCTTATTCGTTTCAAACTTAATTTAAATTTAATTTCGTTTGTTATAAAAACGGCTAACCATCTGAGTCTAAAGACCTTATTAGTTGATTAGATTTTATACTCTAAGGGTAGATTATTGTTTCAAAAACTAATAAACCTGAGCCGCGAAGGTTGCCAAAAAAATAACTAAAAGGAGTACAAATTTATTTTAATTTTTTTAAAATTAACAGTATGCCCAACGAAAATAAGAACGTGAAGAGTAGGATGGAAAAACTGAAGCATAATTACCGACTGGTAATTATGAATAATGAGACCTTTGAAGAGATCGGTTCTTATCAGCTCTCTTTGCTAAATGTGTACATTATTTTATGTTCTGTTATCGTATTGGTTGCCCTTCTTGTTATGTCGCTTATCGTTTTTACTCCCTTGAAAACGTATATTCCAGGCTACGGAGATGTCAGCGCTCATGAAGAAGTACTAAAGTTGAACAAAGAACTCGATGAATTGATTCTGATCGTTCAGGCGCAAAAAAAATACAACGATAATATCCGAAGTATTTTACAGGGAGAAGTGATACAAACAGAAGCGGCTGCGGAGGCTGCAGCGGGTACACCATTGGATAGCTTGACCAATGTAGATCGAATAATCGAAGATGACTTGCTGCGAAAAGAAATCGAATTGGATGAACAATTACAGGAACGCGACCTCTTGGCGAAAACGGTCAGTTATTCTCCGAGTGAGATTCCTCTGGAGCAAATGTATTTTATTCCACCTGCAACTGGAGTCATTAGTCAGAATTTTGCTCCCGACAAAAAACATTACGGAATTGATGTTTTGGCACCCCAAAATACACCGGTCAAAGTGGTTATGGATGGCTTTGTTTTTGTTGCAGATTGGACGCTTGAAACAGGTAATACCATCGGAGTGCAGCATCCGAATAATTTGATTTCTTTTTATAAACACAATTCAGCATTGTTGAAAAATATTGGTTCTTACGTCAAAGCGGGAGAAGCGATTGCGATCATTGGCAACTCAGGAGAGCTATCCACCGGGCCTCATCTACATTTTGAATTGTGGCATAAAGGCAAACCGCTCGATCCGGCGGATTACATTATTTTTGAGTAAATTGGAAAAAAGTAGCAGCAGACATGGAAGACAAAAAGCTAAAACAGACTTTTAATGAAAAAGGTGAGGCTACGAGCCCATTACTAGCTAATGAAGATAAAAATTTCCTGATTGATATTGACGGGACCATTTGTGATGATATTCCAAACGAAGAACCAGAACGGATGGCAACTTGTCTTCCTTTTCCGGATGCTTTGAAGCTATTAAACAAGTGGCATGAAGAAGGGCATGTAATTACTTTTTTCACATCGCGAACAGAAGATCATCGTGAAGTCACAGAAAACTGGCTAAAAAGGCATAATATCAAATATTTCAGATTGATAATGAACAAACCTCGTGGCGGAAATTATCACTGGATTGACAATCACATCGTAAAAGCAACGAGATTTGACGGAAAATTCTCGGACCTTGTAATCGAATCGCAGGAAATTAACAAGCCTTAATTTTTCTGTTCAAGAATATCCCTCATCTCCTGGAATAATTCTTAAAATACACCATAGCTAAAAGGATTTGCACCATAAGTCAAAGACTTGAGTTGGAAATAGTCGCAATTTGAGGATGATAATTTTTTCTTAAACCTCAAATTTTCCGTCATGAAACCATTGTTGACTTTTTTCCTCATTTTTCTTTTTACAATTATCAATTTAAGTGCTCAGACCAATCCGAAAGAAGCCCATTGCGGAACGCCCCGTTTTAAGCCTCCTCCAACTGGTTATATGGCTGCCAACCAGGTGCTTTTTCCAAATGCTGATACTACCACACTTTATATCCCGGTAACGATAAATATTGTTGGAACAAACAACGGAGGCGGCTATTATCCCGCTGAAAATGCTTTAAACGCTATATGCCAACTGAACGAAAACTTCTCAGAATACAATTTCCATTTTTATATCGAAGGATGTATTAATTACATCAAGAATTCTGCTTTTTATGTCATGAATCAAAACATTACCTCTTACAGTCAGGCAGAATTCGATTTTTTAGCGGAACATAATACCGAAAACACCTTGAATATTTACATTACCCAAAGCACAACTTATGGAGGATACTTGGCAGGCGATTGCATTCTTTTTGATAACGCTACTTATCCTCCAACGATTCTTAATGCGCAGCGACAGGCTATAGTAACCCAAAAAAATATACTGAATTATTCCAGCAAGCACCTGACTCATGAAGTGGGCCATTATTTTGGGCTTTGGCATACTTTCGTAGGTTGGGAAGGTAAAAATTATCTTGACTTATTTCCTCCACAACCAGTGCCTGAACAGCCGGCGCCGTACTCACTTACTTCAACCTGGAATTGCCCGACAAATGATACTACTGTAGTTGAATTTTTTGATATTGTCGAAAAAAAAGATGGTAGTAATTGTGAAATTGCAGCAGATTTCATTTGTGATACAGATCCGGATTACCTAAGTTTTAATTGGAATTGCAACACAGCAGATTTAAGTCCCTATAACCAAAAAGATCCTAATGGTGAATTATTCAAAAGCGATGGTACTTTGTATATGTCATACAGTGACTGTGGGGATCGATTTAGTCCCATGCAAGTGGATTGGATGCGCGATGTTGTTGACAGTGCGAGAGGATACCTCTTGTATGATCAAAGCCCTCCACCACAAATAACTGCTGAGGATTTGATGATGACTGATCCTCTAAATAGCGATACTGTAGGAGTAATCGATTCCATTACACTATCTTGGGAAATGCCAAGTGTTGATTTTTTTCTACTTGAATTTGGAAGAAAGTCTAATGGTGCTTATGATCCAATCTTATCTGATGTTGAGGTTAAAGAAAATACTTACGATGTTGAAGTAGATGTTTATCAGGATTATTATTGGATTATCAGAGGAGTGAGTGGTTATTACCCATGTGAAACTTGGCAGGATACCAGTTGTTTTTTTACAGTGCCTTTTGTAGGTGTTGAAGAATTAACATCTCACCAGGCTTTGCGATTATATCCAAACCCCGCGACCAATAAGTTGTATTTGCATTATACAGGAGCTATTTCCAATCAGCTGCTGGAAATTACTTTGTTTGATGTGCAAGGAAGATTTGTTAAAAAACTACAGACTGAAATCGGACAAGCGATTGATATTGAAGACCTGCCTAATAATTTGTATCTTTTAAAAGCAGTAATTGGTGATAAGATTTACACTGGAAAATTTCTAAAGCAATAAGTACTCATTGAGATTAGATGATTTGTTTGTAATAATTTTTAAAACTTTAAAATCAAAACCAATGAAAAAGTACACCCTCCTCATCCTCACCTTGGTTTTTTCCATTTATAGTGAAGTGACTGCACAATGCCCTTTGGGTAACGTAACTTTTTCTAATCAAAAACAAATTGACAATTTTCAAATCGGTTACCCCAATTGTACCGCAATCGAAGGAAACTTAATCATTTCAGGAGCGATTGATTTGACTCCGTTAGGGAACATTACCTCAGTTGGCGATACACTTTTAATTTATAATAATTCCAGCCTTCTCAGCCTGGGTGGCCTTCAAAACCTCCAAAGTATCGGCAGTGATCTTATTATTCATCGAAATGATGCATTGGAAAATCTTTCAGGCTTAGATAACATAGATTCAATTCCGGGGAATCTTAAAATTTTGTCTTCGGATAATTTGTCTACACTTGAAGGATTGGATAGTCTCACTTTTATAGGTGGTGAGCTATTAATCAATCAAAACGAGTCACTTACTAATATTGCTGACCTTGAAAGCCTAAATTACGTCGGTGCTCACTTAAATATTTGGTCAAACGAAAATCTGGAAAATTTAAACGGATTGAACAAAATAGTAAACCTTGACAGTACCATAAGAGTCTTTAACAATGATGCTTTAACTTCCCTTACAGGTCTGGATAGCCTTATTTCTGTGGGTGGAATTACCCTTACCGATCTTGAAGTACTTGAAGATATTTCTGCTTTAAATACACTTTCAACGGTTGAAGGAAATTTGAAGATCAGGAGTTGCGATTTATTAGTAAATTTTGATGATTTGAGCAGTATTTCTTCGATTGGAGGAGATTTGATCATTGCTCATAATGATCAATTAACCGATCTTTCTGTGTTTAAAAATATCACTGAGCTGGGAGGATTAGATATAGACTATAACATTTCCTTATCGAGTTTAGAAGGCTTGGATAGTATAACAGTAATTGAAGGAAATCTGAGTATTCAGAATAATGAAAACTTGCAAAGTCTTTCTGTTTTCAACAATATTGAAAGCCTCGGAGGAAATTTGAAAATTTCTAGTAATAGCAATTTAACTAGCTTAAATGGTCTCGAAAACATAGACTATATCGGTGGAAATTTGACCTTATCAAAGAATTATCAGATTACTAGCCTATATGTTTTTAGTGATATTACAAGCCTGAACGGAAGTTTGGTCATTTCACATAATAGTAGTTTGACCAATTTGGATGGGCTTGAAAATATAGACTCCATTGGTGGAAGTCTGAATATATTTTACAATACTCAGATAACCAGCTTGTCCGTTTTTAGTGACATAAAAAGTCTTGGCGGAAGATTGTTAATTTCAGATAATTATTCGTTGCCCAATTTAGATGGTCTTGATAACATTAAAACTATTGGAGGGGATTGTATTATTGAAAGAAATCCATTACTAACAGATCTTAGTACTTTCCAGGGATTAGACTCAATAAGCGGGAACCTGGAAATTTTAGATAATAATAATTTGTTGACCCTTGCGGGAATTGATAGCATTTCTCTTCTTGGAAAAGATTTGATCATTCAGGACAATGATACTTTACCAAATCTAATACAGTTTCAAAACCTGAATACTATCATAGGAGACTGTATCATTTCTGATAATAAAAACCTGGTTTCTTTAGGGGCTTTGGATAATTTTACCAGTCTTGGTGGTGGTTTGATTATTAATAACAACGACCAATTAGCCAATCTGGAAGGATTACATCTTCTCAACCACATTGGTGGTAATCTTACCATTTCAGACAATGACCAATTGACCAATTTAGCAGAATTAAACCTTCTCAACTATATAGGTGGAAGTCTTAGCATTTCTAACAATGATATACTTACTGGATTCGAAGCCTTTCAAGACTTAGACTCTATCCAGGGTTCACTTTATGTTTACGGGAATCCTTTGCTAGGCACATTGAATGGATTAGACAGTATCACTTTTGTGGGAGAAAGCCTTAGTATTGGGTTGTTGGAATTATATTGTGGACGGGGTGGTTGTCATTTGTTCAATGAAATAAACGAAAGCTTATCAGATATCAGCTCCTTGAACAATTTAAGTTATGTTGGAAACAACATAAGTGTTGCAGGGAACCCACTATTAACAGATCTGGAGCCATTGGTTGGCATCTCACAAGTTTATGGCGACCTGAAAGTGAGTAACAATGAAGGGTTGACTAGTTTATATGGTTTACATAAAATTGATTCTATAGCAGGAAGCCTGATAATCGGGCAGAATTTTGGAATATATGGATGTCATGGTAATGCTGTTTTAAATGAACTGTCAGGTTTGGATAGGTTGTCTTTTATTGGCGAAGGATTAGAGTTTAGTTGTAATCCAGAGCTATCTAATCTTGTTGCTTTAAACGATTTAGACACTATTGGAGAAGCACTTTCGATATATGGAAATGACAATCTCTCTGTCTGTGATATAGAAAGTATTTGTAACTACCTGGATAATGCTCCAATGAATTTTGTCTTGATAGAGGATAATTCTCCTGGGTGTAATACCAGAGTAGAAGTCGAAGAGGCTTGTTCAATTGTTGATGTCATTGAAGAATTGACTTTAAATTCTAGACTGAAATTGTATCCCAATCCAGTCGATGACTACTTGAACATTCGGCTCGATGAATCTTTGGGAAGCACAATCGAAATTAGCCTGTTTGATTTACAAGGAAGACTGTTCAGCCACCAACGGGTCGAACCAGGTCTGACAATTAACATTGAGCATCTGCCGAATAATATGTATCTTTTAAAAGCTAATATTGGTGATGAAATTTACACCAGAAGGTTCCTAAAGCAATAGCCAATCTAGGCTATTTTGAATATTTGGATGATATTCATTGTTTTTGAGATTGACGTCAATCAAATAAATAAACGATAATAATTGTATAATAGATCAACCATGATCTTAGATGACTCTTTTCTGTAAATATCTAATACTTCTCATTTTCCTGTTTGGAATTTCTGAGTGGAATTTTGCTCAGGAAAATGATTTTTGGAATGACTACCATTCCCCGGAGGAATTCAGATATAATAATGAAACTTACTATAAGTTCTTCTTTCAGAATTCCAGAGGGTTTATTTGGGGCATGGATCAGGAGGCCTATCTTGTTCGCTATGATGGTTTTGAAATCCGTTCTTTTCGGTATGAAGAGGCTGATTCCGCCTCTCCCAGTATTTGTTCGCTCATTCCACAATTCACAGAATTCCTGGAAGATAAAAAAGGAAATATTTGGTTTACCGGTTATTCCTGTATTAACCGGTATGATCCAGTAAGTGGCAAATTTGATAAAATACATTACCGGCTAATGGATTTGATTGGAAATGAAAGAAAACTTGTTGGAGGCTTTATTGACCTGATGGAAGATAGTAATGGAGATATTTGGATGGGAACAAATCTCGGACTCTTCAAATATGAACTGGAAAAGCAAACAATCAAACATATAGAATATCCTAAAAAGCTTGGTTTTGCTCAGTTGATATTTGAAGATAATCAAAAAAGAATTTGGACTCTTTTCAGGGGTGGAAATAGTGGATACAATGGCGTTTTAAAGTGGTTTGATAAAACTTCCGGATATTTTACAGATAGTATACCTATTCCTCCATCTAATTCCTTCATTCCTCACAAAAGGAGAGATAGAATAGCCAAACTGGATAGCGGAAAATTATTTTTATTGTTGATCAATCATACTGTTGTTTTTTTTGATCCTATATCCAAGGTCATGACCCCAGTTCGTGACTTTCCATATTCTGAAGGCAACAGGTTTTGTTATTTATATCAGAATGACAACTTAATTCTACTTAGTAATTATAAAAATGAATTGTATCAATTCAATCCTGAAAACCATTCTTTTCACCTAAACCAATCCATTAAACCAAAGAACAATTCAAGAGGTTTGGTTAATATTTTTCAAAGCAAGGAGGGTGTAATATGGTACCATGACTGGGATTCAACCAAAAAATTAAAACCAAAAAAAAATGCATTACAGGATGTTATTATACCGGGAGAACCAGATGATCTTGATCATGATCACCCAAAAGAATACATCATGGAGTACAAAGGGGAAGTTTATTTTATAACTGCACCGAAACTAACCCCAGTTAGAAAAAAAACAATCTCGCCGCCGCCAATCGGCCTCAGCATTCCGGGAGTTGAAGATCTTTCAAAAGTTTATTTCAAGTTTGATGAAGATACTCAAGGCAATTTCTGGATGTTAGCTAAGTGGGCTGAAAGAGGTCCAACGACTTTGTTTAAAATCCTTATTCGAAAATATAGTGAAGAAGGTGAAATAGTGGAAGAATATAGCTGTACCCATGAAGATGCAGACTGTTTTCCGGCAAAAGGACATCGCCTAAACCACTTGGAGCTTGATGAGAACGGTGATTTATGGATACTGATGCAGGAAGGTTTATGTCGTTTCTCTCCCAGGGACCAAAAGTTCGTGTCTTTTCCGACGCATAAGTCTGATAAGCAACCACCTGTAAAAGTAGGAGGTGTCATTAGATTTTTTTTCACCGACAATGAAAAAAATATTTGGATAGCAAGCAACAATCCATGTCTGATGAAATTAAATCCCGAAACAGGATTTTGGGACTACTATCCGTTTGAAAATGTAAAATGGGATGAGATGGGACGAATGGTCCTGATAGTTTATGTAGATATAAACGGAATAATGTGGGTGGGAACGAGTTTTGGATTGAAAACATTTGACAAATCAAACAAGCGATTTATTCCTCATCCCGGACAAGACCTGCTTTTTAGTAAAGATGTGATCGGGATTTTTGAAGACTATAAAAAATCATTATGGTTTTATACGGTCAAAGAAGTAGCAAAGTATGACCCTGAAAGAAATCTATTCTTTCCTTTTGCAAATAAAGATTATAAATATTTTTCTTCTTTTGCTCAGGATAAAGATGGTTTTATCTACCTGCGCAAAGACCTCAATACCATTTCCTATTTTCACTCTGATAGTATAGTTCAGGACAAAAGGGTGCCACCGGTGATCTTTACCGATTTGAAGCTTGCTAATAAACTTGTAAAGCCTGGCGATTCCACAAAAGTGCTTCAAAAATCCATTGACTTTACTGAAAATATAGTATTGAAATACAAGCACAATGATTTTTCGATACTTTATACAGCTCCTGAATATGTTTCTGCCGATGATATTTCATTTGCTGTTCAATTGGAAGGCTATCACTATGAGTGGCGAAAGGTTGGTTTAAAAAGAGAAGCTGCATTTACTAATCTTAATCCTGGTGAGTACACTTTCAAAGTAAAAGTCCGCAATCATCATGGTGTGTGGAGTGAAGTACCTCGTGTTTTAAAAATTGAAATCCTCCCACCCTGGTATCGTACCTGGTGGGCCTATGCACTCTGGATCACGATCATCTTGGGATTGATCTATTGGTTCTATCGCTTTCAACTCAGCCGCCGGCTTGCAGAGGCTGAGGCCATTCGACTCAAAGAGTTGGACCTGGCAAAATCACAGCTTTACACCAATATTACTCACGAATTTCGAACACCATTGACGATCATCCTGGGTATGGCTGACCAGGTAAAATCCGATCCCAAAAACTGGTTCAGTGAAGGAATTAAACTGATTCGTCGTAACGGGAAACAATTGCTCAATTTAGTCAATCAACTATTGGATTTATCAAAACTGGATTCTAATGATATGCCTGTGACAATGGTAAATGGAGATATTGTAAGTTTTGTCAAATATCAAATTGAATCGTTTCATTCTTATGCTGATAGTAAGGATATCCGGTTGCATTTCATGTCTGATTTGGAAGAATTTCATATGGACCATGATCCTGAAAAGTTGCAAAATATCATTTCAAACCTGCTTTCAAATGCAATCAAATTCACG
The DNA here is from genome assembly GCA_028277915.1 of Saprospiraceae bacterium. Classification (GTDB taxonomy): domain Bacteria; phylum Bacteroidota; class Bacteroidia; order Chitinophagales; family Saprospiraceae; genus JAHDHW01. The sequence goes on along the minus strand of JANQFJ010000276.1, from coordinate 6,289 downwards.
CCTTCAAGTGGAGATGTTTATTTTGATTTGAGGCAAGCCATAAATCATGATAACTTGTTGAAGATTCAAATCAGGGACAATGGAATTGGTATCGCACCCGAGCATTTGCCAAATATTTTTGATCGCTTTTATCAGGTGGATGCCACATCAACAAGGCGAGGAGAAGGAACTGGAATCGGACTTGCTCTTACTCGAGAATTAGTATTGCTTTTAAATGGAAAAATTGAAGTGGAAAGCGGAATAGGAAAAGGAACGAAATTCACCATACTTTTGCCTATTACTCAAAAGGCTGATAAAACTGGTGTAAAACAATCTGAATCTTTTCAGCATACCATTACTGAAACAGTTATTATAGAAAAAAAGGAAACTCAAACTGCAAATATTGATTTTTTAAAAAATGAATCAATTGTACTTTTGATAGAAGACAATCCCGATGTGATCACTTACCTGGCTTCTTTCCTTTCTGGGGAATATACCATTCACACGGCTTCTGATGGCCAAGAGGGTATCGAAAAGGCGCTGGAAATTACACCCGATTTGATTGTCAGCGATGTCATGATGCCAAAAAAGGATGGCTTCGAAGTCTGTGCTACGCTGAAGCAGGATGTACGAACGAGCCATATCCCGATCATTTTATTGACTGCAAAATCAGACCAAAATGCGAAACTAGAAGGTCTTTCTTTTGGAGCGGATGCCTACCTTTCAAAACCATTTAACAAGGAAGAACTGCTGGTGAGGATAGAAAAGTTGATTGAATTGCGAAAACGATTGCAGAACCATTACCAAAGTACAGATGACCTGTTGAAAATAAATGAAAAACAACAAATCACTCCTGAAGATATTTTCCTTCAAAAAATTGTTCAAATTGTGCAGGAAAATCTCTCTGATGAGCATTTTGGATTGCCGGATCTATGCCGCAAAGCAGGATTGAGCCGTTCCCAATTATTTCGAAAATTAAAGGCCTTGACTGGCAAATCTACTACGCATTTCATTCGATCACTTCGGCTTACCAAAGGCAAGGAATTACTGGAGACAACGGATTTGACAGTTTCCGAAATAGCTTTTGAGGTTGGTTTTGGTCGTCCGGATTATTTTACAAAGACCTTTAGAGAAGAGTTTGGAATATCGCCAAGTGAGATTAGAAAAAAGTGAAACAGCAACTTGTTTATTGCAATTTTTAAACATCGCGAGAAAGCAGAGCTTCCAAAGCAGTGGTTAAGTTTGGAAATTTAAATTCAAAACCTTGATCTAATAATTTTTGTGACGATACTCTTGCACTCGTCAAGATCACATCTGCCATTTCTCCCAGTCCGATTCGAAGCAAAAATGATGGGACTGGCATCATTAGCACTTTTCTGTTTTTTGCCTTGGCAATAGCTTTGGTTACTTCAATATTTGTTGCAGGGTTTGGAGCCACACCATTAAAAATTCCTTTCATCCGATCATCCTCAATACTTTTAACAAAAATGGCACAAATGTCGTCAATATGTATCCAGGGATAATATTGTCTGCCATTTGAGAAATATGCACCGATCCCGAATTTTTGAGGCATTCTTAATTGTGGGAAAGCACCTCCTTTAAGCGATAATACGATGCCGATTCTGATAGTGACCAGCCTCGTGTTCAGGGATTTCATTTCCGTTATACTTTTTTCCCAGGCCTGTGTACTTTCTGAGAGGAAACCGGTTCCGGGAGCTGAATTTTCAGTCAACCATTCCTCATCACGGTTTCCGTATAAACCGGTTGCTGAAGCTGCGATGAAAGCTTTGGGCAGTTTGCCGGTTATTTTGAAAGCTTCGTGAAAGAGTTGCATGCTTTTCACCCGGCTTTCGATTATGAGTTGTTTTCTGGATGCTGTCCAACGTTTATCGGCGATGCCTGCTCCTGCGAGATTGATTACATAATCTACTCCATGAAAAGCTTCTTCGTCAAATTCACCGGTAGTTACATCCCAGGCATATCGCGGAAAAGTAGCAGTCAAATCTCGTTTTCGCGATAAATGGATTACCTCATAACCTTTTTGCTTTAAAACTTGACTTAATCGCATTCCGATCAAACCAGTACCTCCACCAATTAATACTTTTGACATGAATAATTTTTGAATTTGGTGTTTTGATTGTTTAACAACAAATCAAATTTAAAGTTGCTGACAGAAGGTGTTATCTTGCTATCTTGAATATAAGAAGGCATTTGACAAATTGTCGTAATTCAGGTTTAAAAATAGATAGCATGAAAACGTTTTTTATATCTTTTCTCATCATTCTTCTGTGCTTTGGATGTAAAAACGAAAAGAAGGATTTTAAAGAAAACAGAGTCACAGTACGTCTTCCAGCGGAGCCAGATCGCATCAACCCATTATTGTCAACGAGTGGATATGCTTCACAAATAGAATCTCATTTGTTTTTACCGCTTTTGAATTTTGATCCGGAAAGCCTGGAACTCACTCCTCACCTGGCAACTTCGCGACCGGAAATCAATGAAATACCTGATGGAGAAAATAAAGGAGGTTGGTCCTATACATTTGAAATTCATCAGGAGGCGGCTTGGGACGATGGTAAACCGGTAACGGCAGCTGATTATATTTTTACGATGAAGGCTATTCTCAATCCAAAGGTGGAAACTCCCGCATATCGGGCGTATTTTAATTTTTTAAAAGATGTAAAAACTGATCCCGATAATCCTAAAAAACTGACAATTTACACAACAGGTCCATATATTCTCGCAGAAGCGGCATTGGGAAATGTTGATGTTTATCCGGAACATTTATACGACCCAGACGGGATTATGAAAAATTATTCGCTCAAAACTTTAGCTAATCAGGATAGCGCGGTCATTTTGGTAGAAAAAGATACTTTTCTTTCAAAATTTGCAGAGACTTTTAATTCCTCAAAATATTCACGTGAAAAAGGTTTTGTCAATGGCTGCGGTGCATACCAACTCGAGGAGTGGATCACTGGCGAAAAAATCATTTTAAATCGAAAAAATGATTGGTGGGGTGACAAAATTGTTGACCGTTTTCCTTTATTGAAAGCATTGCCAGAAAAGATCATTTTTCGGCCAATCCCAGACGGACAAACGGCTGTCTCTTTGCTGAAAAACCAGGAATTGGACGCTATGGGGTCGATACAGGCAGAGACTTTTGTAGAGCTCTCTGGCAATGAATTGAGTAAACAATTTTACCACTTGCACACACCACCTTATCTGGCTTATTATTTTATAGGATTCAATACAAACAGTCCAAAACTGGAAGATAAAGAAGTGAGACGAGCAATTGCGCATTTGCTCGATCTGGATGTGGTGATTGAAATTGTGATGTATGGTCTGGCACAGCGGACCGTCGGTCCCATTCACCCCACCAAATCTTATTATCATAAAGGATTACAACCGATACTTTTTGATCTCGAAAAGGCAAAAAAAATACTTTCAAAAGCTGGATGGGAAGACACAGATAATGATGGCTGGCTAAACAAAATGATTGATGGGGAAAAAGTGGATTTGAGCTTAACGTACAAATATAGCAATGGAAACGATGTGGCTAAAAATATCGGATTGTTGCTGAAAGACAACGCGCAAAAAACAGGAATCAAGGTGGAATTGATCGCAAAGCAGTTTTCGACTTTGGTTGATGAAACCCGAAAACGCGATTTTGAAATGTATTACCTGGCATGGTCTAATCCACCTACACCAGATGATTTGCGCCAGATTTGGCATACTCAGAGCGATACACCGAAAGGAAGTAATAAAGTAGGTTTTGGAAATGCCAAATCGGATGCTTTAATCGATTCGATTCGCGTGGAGATGAATGAGCAAAAGCGCCATGAATTGTATCTCAAAATTCAGGAGGTAATTTACGACCAACAGCCTTACATTTTTCTTTTCACACCAAAAGAACGAATCGCCATTCACAATCGTTTTGAGGCAAAAACATCAGCCATGCGACCTGGATTTTTTGAAAACCATTTCAAATTAGTCAGCAAAGAAGGGGCAGGCGATTAAAAGTTCGATTTATAGTTTCGATAAAATATTTTATCTTTGAAAATATAAAACCTGATTGTCCTGCCATTTGATTATGCTACATTTTGAGAAAGGTTTTCTATTATGCGTTTAAAAATTAAACCCGAAGAAAAATGACTTAAACGCTTCGGAATTTGTTTTTTTAAAATGATCCCAGTATGCAAAAGCGAAATTTTTACAATCCTTTCATTTTTTTATTCTTAACAATTATTGTTGGTTTCTCAGCCTGCAAAACTGATCCAAAAACGGATAATGAAACCCAGGAAATCACAAAAGCATCAACGGTTACAGTGAGACTTCGTGCAGAAGCAGACCGGCTCAATCCACTGTTGAGTTATAGAGGGTGGTCAACGCATATTATGAATTTTATGTTTCCAACTTTGCTGACCTATGACCCAAAAACTACAGAACTTTCGCCTGTTTTGGTAAAATCCCGCCCAGTGGTCGAACCAATAATTACAGAAGGGCCTTACAGTGGTGGCACGCAATACACTTTTGAATTGCTTGAAGAAGCAACCTGGGACAATGGAACTCCCTTGACTGCAAAAGATTACGAATTTACGCTGAAAGTACTCTTCAATCCGCATGTGGCTTGTGAAGTTTATCGACAAGTTCTAAGTCTGATCCGTGATGTTGAACTGGATGCTACTAATCCAAAGAAATTTACTGTACTCACCGATGAGCAATACATAAAAGCTGAACATGCTACCGGATTATTTATTTTGCCAGAGTATATCTACGATCCTGATGGCTTGATGAAAGATTACAAAGTTGCTGATTTGACTGATCCTGAGCAGGCTGAAAAGCATTCGGCTGATGAAAAATTAAAAGCGTTCGGAGATCAATTTAATTCATCAAAATATTCAAGAGAAGTAGGTTTTGTCTCAGGTGCAGGTGCTTACAAGTTGGCAGAATGGATACAGGGAGAGCGCATAGTTATCACGAAAAAGGAAAACTGGTGGGGAGATAAATTACGAGACCAAAATCCCCTACTCACCGCGCATCCGGAAAAAATGATTTTCCTTCCGGTGCCCGATCCTGCTACGTCCATTTCAATGCTCAAAGATCAAAGCATTGATGTAATGGATGCAATTCCGGAAAATCAGTTTTTGGAATTGAAGGAAAATGAATTGGTCAATCAGCACTACAATTTTCATTCACCAGATGTTTTAGGATATTATTTTTTGTACCTCAACATGAGAATTCCTAAACTTGAAGACAAAAGAGTAAGAAGGGCTTTGGCACATTTGTTAGACGTTGATGAAGTTTTGAAATCCGTAAAGTTGGGTTTTGCAAGACCAATAATAGGCCCATTTCATCCTTCGCGAAGTTATTACCACAAAGAGTTAGCACCTATCAAGTTGGATGTTGAAAAAGCAAGAAATTTGTTGAAAGAAGCCGGTTGGGAAGATACCAACGGAAACGGTACCGTGGACAAAAATATTGATGGCGAATTGGTTGAAATGAACCTACATTACATGATCACTCCAAAAAATCCGACCAGCAATAACATTGCACTCATTTTTAAAAATGAAGCCAAAAAAGCCGGAGTCAATATTGAGATCACTCCAAAGGAAGCCAATGTTTTGCGAGAAGATGTCAAAAATCGCAATTTTGAAATTTTTTCAGGAGGGGCTAATCAGGATATGGTTGATGATCCCAAACAATTTTGGCATACTTCCAGCGATACGCCCAATGGCTTCAATCGATTCGGATTTGGAAATGCAGAATCAGATCAGTTGATTGACGAAATAAGAAGGACCCTGGATGAGGAAAAACGTGGTGAGTTGTTTTTACGGCTTCAGGAAATTATTTACGATGAACAACCGGCGATTTTTATGTATGCAACAAAAGATCGAATCGCGGTTCACAAAAGGTTTAAAGGGGTATTTACAACTTTAGTGACTCCTCGTTATTTTGAAAATTATTGGTATGAATAAATAGAATTAAGTCGATGTAATTGACCAGCGTATCCCGTAGATGTTAAAATATCTTTTTAGAAGAACCCTGATTTTTATTCCTACACTTTTTGCGATCTCCCTGATTGCTTTTTGGTTAAGTAAATTGGTGCCCGGAGACCCAATCGAGGCATGTTACCCATCTGGAGAGGATCATGGCTTGGAATCTCTTGAAAGGTCACTTGAGAATATTGCCAAACGGATGGGATTGGACAAACCGATTTTTTACCTGAGTTTTACATCTGTCGCCTATCCTGATACACTTTTTAAAATAAAAAGTCGCTACAAAAGAGAAAATCTAAAAAAACTCATTGCTC
>JANQFJ010000246.1 GCA_028277915.1 Saprospiraceae bacterium | reverse complement strand
CAGGCGGCATTATCTCCACCGGTTTCATCATTTAGGTTCACGCCATTGCCGCAGGAATAAAGCGTAACAGTACCGGTTCCGGCTGTAGGAGCTGTCCATTCCACTGTAAATTCATTTTCGTTGCTCGGGCCTTTATGCTCAGCGTATTGTCTGTCGTTTGAAGAGGCCGTTGCAATCCGGGTATTGGTGCTTGGATTGGTAAATGCATCGCGGTTATTTCCACTTTGGCCTAAAGGTGCATCAAGACATAGCAATTGAAAACCATAAGCAGATGGAGCCTGAGATCCCTCAGAATTCAATGTAACTTTAATTTCATAAGTCTCTTCAGGAATGTACTCAGTAACTGGCGACCCTGTGTTGTCCATGACCTCAATGTCCAGAGATACCTGGATTACCGAACTGGTGTTGTGGCAAGACTGGCAGGTTTTTGCAGTTCCATTGGAGTTCGTTTCATCACCAGGAGCACCAGTGTTGCCTTTCCCTTGGTCAAAGGCACGACCATCTTTACTGGCGATAAATAAAACGGAACATAAAAGCAAGGTAAAAAAGGTGTAAATAAATTTGAATTTCATCGATTAAAGGTTTCAAAAATTATAAAATGGGTTTAAGTTCAAAATTGTGTTCATTTTAAAAACTTTAAAAGTTTTCACAATTTTTTGTAAAATTCTTTGGCGAAACTATATAGATTGAAAATAGCTAATTGAAGCGAGCGAACATTAGTTCTGACTGTAAGTTGATGTTTTTAGTTAAAAAAATACAATTACGGGATATGAAAAAAATAAATTGTCAACGGGATTACATATTTTTTTAAACCAATTTATGGCCAGCCTAATTCCGGATTCCTGCCTTTTACATATTTAAAATGATCACGAATAAACTGGAAATCTGCTTCTTTATCTTCCGTGGGATGAAATGGCTCCGCAAAATTCACTTCTTTTTTCCCATAATCAAACTTGCATAGAATGATCGGGATTTTTGCGCCTTTGGCAATGTAATAAAACCCTGATTTCAGCGTTTCGACTTTGCTTCGGGTTCCTTCAGGAGCAATCACTGTACGCAATTGATCATGCTCATTATACAGTTTGATAACAGCGTCAACAAAGTTGGTACTCCGTGAGCGTTCTACCGGAATTCCCCCCAACCACCTGAAAAGTCTACCAAATGGAAACCGGAACAATGAGTTTTTTGCGAAAAAAGATATATTTTGCACTATGGAGCCTCGAATCAACAAGCCTAATGGAAAATCCCAGTTGGAAGTATGAGGAATTACTACTATGATAAATTTTTTGATATGATAAGGGTAATCACCTGTTATTTTCCAACCAATGAGTCTAAGCATTAAGGAACAAAAAGCACTATACATACCAATCACCTGATTTTTTCAAGCGTTAAAATACAACATATATCAATAAATTTTGTAACTGCCTTTTGTACAGTTGCGTAATGTCTTTTAATTTTGGAGTTCTTTTTGATTCCTTGCATTCTAAACAAATTATTACTTACGCTCCAATCACATAAACATATTAGCTTGGATTACCGGTTTTTTATTTTAATTATTTTGGTTTTTTTCAGCTGGAATGCAAAAGGGCAACAATCCAGTAAGTCTGCTACCAACGATGGTGGTTTTACAACTACTTCTTTGATCGAAAGTAAAAAAGCGGTCAAACCAATTTGGTTGGAACTGGAATTTTCACTTGAAGGTGGATTTTACAATGAATTGATCCAACTGGAATTGTTTTCTCCGGGAGCTAAAATATTCTATACCACTGATGGCAGTACGCCCAACAGCAAGTCTAAAGTTTACAAAAAACCCATCAACATTTCAAAAACAACGATTATCAGAGCCAAGGCTTATCGCGGGAAACTGCGGAGCAAAATTGTTGGTCATACCTATTTCATCAATGAACCTGAGACGACATTTCCGGTTATTTCCCTTGGAATAACTCCCTCCGTATTATTTGATCCTGAAACCGGACTTTATGTTAAAGGTCCAAATGCCAACGATTCTATCTGGAAATTGGATGGAGCGAATTTTTGGAGCCGTAAAGAAGTAAAAATCAACACAGAATTTTATGAAACTGATGGTGATTGTAAGTTCAACAGTATTTCAGGATTTCGGCTTTTTGGTGGCATGAGCCGCCTTTTTCCCCAAAAGTCAATGACGATCATTGCACGTGATCGTTATGGTAAAAAGCGAATCCGGTATCCTGTTTTCGGAAAAGATGGTTTGAATAAATATAAATTTCTGGTTTTACGAAATTCTGGATCTGATTGGGGACGGTCTCACTTTCGCGATGCTCTAATGCTAAGTTTGCTCGACGATTGGGATATAGAAAAACAGGACTATCGCCCGTCCCATGTTTATCTCAACGGAAAATATTGGGGGATTTATAATATTCGTGAAAAAGTAAATCGACATTTCATTGCAGATCATGCTGAAGTAAATAAAGATAGTATTGATTTGATAGAACACCGTATTACTCTCAAAAGAGGAAGTACACGTCATTATCGAAAAATGCTGAACTTTTTGTCTTCAAACTCACTGAGCGAACCCGAAAATTACGCTTACATCCAATCCCAGATGGATGTTGAAAATTTTATGAATTATCAAATCGCTCAAATTTATTTTGACAATGGAGATGCCGGAGGAAATATCAAATTCTGGCGTCCTCAGACACCAAATGGGCGATGGCGTTGGATTTTGTACGATACTGACTGGGGATTTGGCTTACATAGAGCTTCGGCTTACAAAAATAACAGTCTTGCTTTTCATACAAACCCTGATGGTCCCTCCTGGCCAAATCCACCCTGGAGCACTTTCATTTTGCGGAAACTTTTGGAAAATCCGAATTTCGAAGCACAGTTTGTGACACGATTTGCAGATCATTTGAACTCTACATTTAGCAGTACGAGAGTCATTGAAAAAATAGACCAGACTTATGCCACTCTGCTGCCGGAAATGTCCCGGCATTTGTCCCGATGGAATTTAAAGGAAGGCACATGGAATCATAATGTTGGCTTAATGAGAAAATTTGCATTAAACCGTCCATACCACGTGCGAATGCATTTAATGGAAAAGTTTAATACAGGTAGAAAAGTTGAGGTCAATGCTATTACAAGCGAAGGAGGACTAATAATGATCAACGAACTGGTAAAGGTTTCAACTGAAGGTTTTAAAGGTCAATATTTTGAAAATTATCCCATCCATTTGAAAGCTATTCCAAATTTTGGTCATCGCTTTTCACATTGGGAGGGCATTGAATTGGAAAATAACCTGGAAGCAACAGTTCAGCTTACAAGTGATAAGCCATATCAAATAAAAGCAGTCTTTGAACCTTTTAACCATCCGCACGAAGGCGCAATCGTAATCAATGAAATAAGTGCCAATAATAGAAATAGTGGCGATTGGGTAGAACTGTACAATTATTCGGATAATTCCGTCAATTTAAAGGACTGGTATTTCACAGATTCAAAGCATTTTTTCAAATTGCCGGAAATAGTGATTGGTGCGCGAAATTATGTGATCCTTTGTCAAAATATTGAAAAATTTCAAAAGGAGTTTCCGACACAATACAGTACTATTGGTGATTTTGAATTTGGGTTGAATAAGCGAATTGAAAGCCTGGGACTTTTCAGCAACGATGGTGCCTTCATTGATAGTGTTTCTTATGACCTCGCTCCCGTCGATTCTGTCTTCACATTATCCTTCATGCTACCTTATTTAGACAATAGCGACATTGAAAACTGGGAAATGCGATTCGGCAAAGGAACACCTTCCTCCGCCAATCCTTATTATTTGGAAAGTCGGATTAAAGCGGAGCAAGAGATTTGGGTTCGCGTAGGGACCGGCATCGGTTTGTTGTTTTGTTGCCTGCTGCTTCTAAAAATTAAAAGAAGGAAAGCTCCGCAAACTTAGTTCAATCTTCCGATGTCACTTTGATGCAATTATTTTCTCTTTCAAGAAATTGATATTTTAAGGGAAATGTATAAACCTGAAAGTAGCATACTCACTACGGAATATCTTCGTCGATGCTAATTTTTTTTATCATAATTTATTTAGTTTTGACGAGCCAATTTTAATAATGACTTTTTTAAAAGTATTGATTTCTTTGAGTCGTATTTTTAACAATTCAAATTTTTCTTATCGTTTTAAACCTTCCGGATTAAAGCGAGTCTTATTCATAAATCATTTGATTTGCAGACATCAGTAAATGACATTTCTGACGATCAGATTTTGTCTCTTTGCCAAAAAGAAACAAATATCGAGCATGGGTTTAAGTTGCTGATGCAAAAATATCAGGAGCGTCTTTACTGGCATGTCCGCCGAATGGTTTTTGAGCATGATGATGCAAATGATGTCATTCAAAACACTTTTATCAAAGTGTACAGAAGCATCCATAAATTTGAAGGCAAGTCACAGCTTTACACTTGGTTGTACAGAATTGCTACGAATGAATCCATTACTTTTTTGAATAAAAAAAACCGGAAAAGCACGGCTTCGCTCGACAATGAAGATTACAATCTTGAAAACCAGTTGAAAGCTGATGATTATTTTGACGGCGATGAAATTCAAAGAAAATTGCAAGAGGCTTTGAATACATTGCCTGAAAAACAAAGAGCCGTTTTCAACCTTCGGTATTTTGATGCAATGAGCTATGCTGAAATATCTGAAACACTTGGAACATCAGTTGGCGCGCTAAAGGCCTCTTATCATCATGCAGTAAAAAAAATTGAGAGTTATTTGAAAGGAGTGGCTTCTGAGTAAATCGTAAGTCATGCTTCTAAATTAAAGCAACAATGGATAACAAAAAAGAAATACGAGATGAGTTGGAAAAGCTTTCTCCCTTTTTGTCTGACATCAAAAAGGAAAATGCTTTTAAGGTTCCAAAGGATTATTTCAAAACGCTTCCCAATAAGGTTTTGGAACAGGTTCGTGTTGATAAAAACACTACTGAACAAAGCGTAACTCAAATTAGCTGGTTAGATCGATTGATCGAAAATATCGCGGTTTTGTTCCAGCCAAGGTATGCTGTCGGGTTTGCCACAGCAGCAATATTAATCGTCTCAGCCATTTATTTTAGTCGAGAACCAAATAACCGAATTGAGGGATCTAATACACTGATTAGTCAGTATATCGAAGAAAACATTGACGAGTTTGACGCAGAATTGTTGTGGGAAGCCGGTATTTCTGACTT
>JANQFJ010000095.1 GCA_028277915.1 Saprospiraceae bacterium | reverse complement strand
TGCAGCTTTATTTTCATAAAGTTCAAAAGTCGCCGTTGGAATGTTGTGATCTTCATAAAACTGTTTTTGAAGGCCTTTATCTTTTATGATATTTAGACTTTGCGGTGAAGGATGGACAGTAATACCTTCCTTTTCGAGTTGGATTAAAGCATCGGTATTGACATGTTCAATTTCAATAGTCAAAACATCAACCTGCTTTCCAAAATTGTAAACATCATCGTAATTTTTGAAATCACCTGTTACAAAATTGGAACAAACTGAAGCTGCCGGAAAGTCTTCAGAAGCATCCAAAATCCAGGTTTCCATATCCCAATTTTGAGCTGCCAAGGCCAGCATTTTGCCCAGTTGACCCCCTCCGAGAATTCCTAATTTAAAACCGGAATTAATCAATTTTTTCATAGTTTTTCTAATTCTCCTTTTTTAAAGCGCGAAAATAAGAAAAGGAAATTAGTTGAAAGCTATTGTTTCAAATTTTGTGAATGGAATCGTATAAAATAAAGCTGGAACACAAAAAAGCCCCCCACCACCGTAGTGGCAAGAGGCCGTCCCAAAAACTGATTTTAAATAACTTTAAAACAGCTTTTGTTTTAACACACAATCACCTAAGTCTTCGATCCTGTGTGGACCATTTTTTTTATAATCGAACTCCCGGCATTTTTCAGCTGGTAGTAAAAAACTCCTTTCGAAAGGATGTCTTTATCCGTTACAATAACTTCATTGTAACCCCTTGGAAAATTCTTTTTAATTTCTTTTACAAGCCTTCCTGAAGCATCGAAAATGGAAATTGTGGTTTCACCCGATGAAGGCAAATTGAATGAGATTTTAGTCTGATCATCAAAAGGATTTGGTCGGTTTTGGTACAAAACCAGACCTTTTTCAGATGTTATAAAACCTAATTCAATTGCCAGTTGGGCTTCGCTTTGATCGTAAGCTACAGCTTGAGTCAGATCAGAAGTGATGTTAATCAAATTGCTAAGCTGAGCATCTTCCAATGCTTTAAATTGAAGGGTAAAAATATAATCGTTCTCTGTTCTTTTAATAGGTAGAATATGATTCCAGCATGTCGTAATCAATCCATCATCAATGTGGTTTAGACCAAAATTTTCTCGGTTTAAACCTTCAAGAGCAGTACTGTGAATATTTTGAAAGCTAAGTACATCAGTATCAAATTCAAGGGTGAATTGATAGCCAAGAATTGATTTTATTTTATTTGATTTAAAATGAATTTTATACTCTTTGCCGGCTTCCAGTCTTTGATTTTCAATTTCAAGAATCAAAGGCTCACCATTATTTCTCGAATTAGTATCTGAAAATGCACTGGTATTCGCTGAACCATTTACATCTCCGATTTTAATGGCGGTAAAATTCGCTTCGGTGATTCCCAACGGTAAGCCATTGACTGTAAATATTTCAGGGAAAGACGTTTCCCATGGATTCAATGAATTTGGGAAAATAAAATCAGAATCGACAAATCGCCAAGAGTTATTATTTGGAAAATCCGGTTCTATAAAAAGAATCAATTTTCTCAAATCTACAAGGTCAAGCGTGGTCACAGACCCAGAATTGTTAGCATCCGCTGCGATAATTTTGTATGGTGAATCAAGTGTGTCGATTTGAAGAATATGTTTGCCAATCAACACCAGGTCATAGGTCGTTACACCGTTTAACGGATTATCGTTTTTTTCGGGAGTGACCACATAATTGGCATCCGGAAGAAGATTAAGAATTTTATAAAAACCTGCGCTGTCAGTTGAAATAGTGTCATTGGAAGGATCCGGAAATCCACTTAAACTAACATCCACAATCACATTGTTGACAGGCGACAATTCCTCAGTTTCGATAATCCCCTGAATTCCAACAGTTTCGATTGAAGGACAAAAAGGAGCAACGTTATCTTGAACAACGACGTAAGATGAAGAATAAGCCCAGTTGCCGTTTACGTCCTGAATCCAGATATCAACCGTTTGTGTTCCAAGATCTAAGTGACTGAAAAGCCAGCTTGGTTGAGCAGTTCCCGGAGGAGTAGATTGTCCTGGGCCTTGAGAGGGAGACTGAATGAGCCAGTGGTCGATTTCACAATTATCGAAAGAAGGGGAGGAAGGATTATCCAGAGCTGTTGCCAAAACATCAATTTCACAGGTCTCCATCAATTCAAAAGCAATTCCATTGAGCACATTTGGAGTTGGAGCTTTGCAATCACTGATTATGAAAAGATACTCGCAAACACTAACATTGCCACAACCATCTTCTACATGCCAGAGGATTTTGTGCGTTCCAAGATCATAAATACCACTGGCATCATTGGTTGAACCAGTATGATCATTTGAACCGTCATTATTTATATCAATCCAGTAATTGTAGTTCAGTTCAATACTGTCCGTACAATCATCATTTGCCTCGAGGATTAAATCAGCCGGACCTTCTAAACAGTTTTCATCATAACTGCAAAATGCTTTGTCATCACAGCTTGTAAGAATATTTGGATTGTCAGAATTAAAAACTTTTATCACCTGAGTATATTCCCAATAGCCTTCTCCAGTATCATCATCAAATTGGCACCAATCTACGATGATCCATTCGCGAAGTACTTTAACGCAAGCCGGTTCTGTGATAGGCAAATAAGTATCTTCATAAGTTACAGCAATGAGATCGCAAAAATCCTCAAAAATCTCAGGCTCTCCAGTAACAGACGGATCAAGGCCAGCGCCGCAGCTATTGGTATCGAAATCACATGGCCAAATCACTCCATCGTTTGGATTATTGTTGTTGCAGTTTGTGTCAGTTATAAAAAATGGTGTACTATTTACTAAAGTAATAATCTGTGGACAGGTTGAGGTATTGCCAAAGTCGTCGGCAGCGGTCCAGGTTCTGATGACTTCACCTCCTCCACAATTATCATCATTTTCAAAATCAGAATAGCTTATAGTGGCATTACAATTATCCGAAGCAGTTGCTTCACCTGTGACGGCCAGATCGTTAAAATCTTCGCTACAGTCCAAAGTGATATCTGGAGGGCAGGAAATCACGGGATTGACTTCATCCACAACTGTTGTTTCTACCATACAAGAATTTGAATTGCCTTCTTCATCAATGACTTGCAATTCAACCATAACGATGTTACCGACATCACAGCAATAAAACGGTACATATGACGACAAGTCTGAGCCGTCATTGCCAGGACAATGATTGGTATCCATTCTTCTGGCTAGAAATGTTACATCTCCGCAGTGGTCAGAACTTCCATCATCAAAAATTTGGGCGCCAATCAAGGTAGGTTCAGTACTTGAAAGGCCGATTGTTAGATTGGTTTCACAAATAACAAGAGGCGCAACATTGTCTTCGACAATTACATCAATGGAGCAACTTGAGCTATTGCCACAATCGTCGATTGCTGTGTATGTCAGGGTATGAGTTCCGATTGGTAAATTGTAAAGAAGGCTTCCATTGATACTGCCAGCTGATGATGAATATTCAATAACAATGCTGCTGGAAGAGCTACAATCATCGCTTACGTTGGGAGAAGGAATTGTTACACTTCCAAGGCAATCATTATTTCCAGTACTTACTTCCAAATCATTTGGGCAAACAATTGTTGGTGGGCTTTTGTCAATAACCTTTATAATTTGAGTATTGATAATATTCTGAGAAGAACACCAATCAAAAACCGTCCATTCTCTCAAAATTTTGTAACTGTTTTGACAAATATCAATCTCTTGATCTGTGTAATCTATTGAAAAACTACAAATGTTGTCAATCGAATGACCATCTATTGTAGGTTCACCGGTATTTGAAGGGTCCGTATCCGGATTATCACAATCCAGTGCATCTGATTGGATATCATCAAGGTTTGAAGGAAAATCAACTTGACTGAGTGAAGGACGGATTACATTGATGATGTGATCACAAGTCGATGAATTTCCGCTGCTGTCAACAGCTGTATAAGTACGAGTAATAATTTTATAATATTGACCTGAGCAACCATTTTCTACGATTGTTTCAGTGTAACTCAAATCCGGATCGTCACAATTGTCTTCAACATCGGGAGGGCCAACATCATCAGGATCCTCCAGGCAAGTTATTGTAACTGTTTGGCAATCAATTTCAGGAGCATTTTCATCAACTACAAATATCGACCCCCAACAAATATTGTTGTTTGAAGCAGTAACACTTACGGTTAAAGTCTGGCCAATATGATCTCCGTTGACATAGTTTGACCCGGTATTTTCAACGATTACTGTGAAAGGCTCACAGTCTGGATCATAAGTCCCTTCTAGAATCATGTCGGCGGTAATTTCTTTATAACAATCTTGATCTAAAGAGATTTGTACATTGTCATTGCAGGTTAAATCACATTGAGCACGGGAGGCGGAAAAACTAAAAAACATCAGACATGAAAAACAAACCAGTTTGTAATAAACTGAAAAATAGCGATAGTTAAGAACCGTTGTTCTATTTTTGTTTTTTTTCATGAGATCATAAAAATTATTACACTGTAATCATCAACTTACAGAAACAAAAAAGTTATTGAAAGTAAATAATCACATACGCTAAAACCTTTTGGTCATAAGCATCTGTGGGGGGTAAAATGGCATTTAGAGAAGTTTATGCCAATGGCATATCGGAGATTGGGAAAACGAATAGAGGGAACTCCTCAAACGTAGAAAATTATTGTCTACTCGTAGCAATTTTTCACAAACAAATTATCAAGTTCTTCAAAAAAAAATCTGAACAATAATTTCAATGTGAAACCTTAGTTCAAAGGTATTACAAAGTCCTGATTTTTACATACCCTGAAATCGGTATTTTTTACATTAAACTTGCTTGTAATAGCTATATTTTTGAAATATTGACCTAAAAATATTCATTCTACAAAATTTAGTGGAAGCACTCAGATTTTTTTAGATGACAAAGAATGTTCAGTTTAGCCTTAAAAGCCGTTTTCAGATATCAAAAAAACCAGCTAAATTCTTAGCTGGTTTTTTTGATTAAAATTTATAAGAATTAAAATCAATTAGCTTTTTCTACATCGCCAGAACCAATAATGCTAGAGCTAACTTTGGGGTTTCCTTTGTACTTGACATCACCACTTCCAACCATCGAGACATCAAGTTGGCCGCTTACATTTACGTCGATGTCACCAGAGCCTGCAGAACTAATATCACATCGAGTTACATTTAGATCGAAGGCATTAATATCGCCAGATCCGCCAATACTTATGGACAATTTATCACTTGACCCGGCCAATTCAATTTCTCCTGACCCGCCAATGCTACAACTAATTTTATTGGCAGCTACATCCAGATTTATATCACCAGAACCTCCTATCGAAAGTTCGAGGTCGTTCAAGTCATTGAATCTGCCTTCACCAATAATTGAACCTGATCCGCCTATTGACAAAGTCTTTAAAGTGCTGATCGTAATATAAATATGAATATCGTCATGATTTCTCACTCTATTTTCAAATCCAATGTTCCATGTCCCTCCTTTAACTTTCCTTTTAATGTTATCGATGATATTTTTTTGGCCGGTGATTTTGATTTCCTGCTTTGATCCTTGTTTTAAATGAACATCAGCAGCAATCCCAAGACTGACACCGGTGAGAGTAGGCAGGTCAATAGTTTCGGTAACCGAACTCCCTTTTCCGGTGATATGTTGAGCAAAGGTTTGAGAAGTGAAAAGTAATGTTATAATGAATATGCCTGTGATTAATTTTGTGATTTTCATGTTGATGATTTTTATAAAAATGGATTTGATGATAATTAATTTCAACTCAAAGACAAAGGCAAGCTGAGAAGGTTGCATTTTTCGAACGATATCATTTCGAAAATAAATTCTTTAACCGCGGATCAATAAATACCCTTTAAATTTAATTTAATCCTCGTTTTTCCTCAAAGCCTGATGAGCAATCTTTTCAATTCCTAATTTTTAAAAATAGTTTTTAAAACAAATTTTAAAAATAAATTCTAGTTTTGAGCTATGCTGGAAAAAATAAAACAACTGGAAAAGACTTCTCGGTTGCTGGACCCAAATCCTCGACTTAGAACTCAATGGAATGAAGCTGTTCAGGCTTATGCAGATAAATTTTTGGATGACATTGAAAACCTGAAAACTTACAACGTCGAAGATGATAAAGGAAAACAACTTCTGAATTTTCCTATCGATGAAAATCCAAAAACCATTACCGAAATATTGAAGATCGTTGAAGAAAACGTGGATCTTCCCGCACTCAACCCTGCTTCAGGCGGACATCTTGCGTATATACCGGGAGGAGGGATTTTTCCCACAGCGCTTGGTGACTATTTGGCTAGCGTTACCAACCGTTATGCAGGAGTATTCTTTGCAAGTCCCGGAGCCGTTAGAATGGAGAACATGCTTTTACGTTGGATGTGTAAAATCATAGGATTTTCCAAAACATCCTTAGGAAATTTGACATCGGGAGGCTCAATTGCTAATCTGATGGCGATTACGACCGCAAGAGACTACATGCAAATAAAATCCAGAGATATTGAAAACGCGGTCATTTATTTGACGCATCAGGCCCATCATTCGATCCAGAAAGCCATTAGAATTGCAGGCATGAGTGAAGCAAAACTTTCTTACATTCCTGTTGATGAGCAATTTCGGATGGATGCATCTGCATTACAGGAAGCTATCGAAAATGATAAAAAAAATGGCCTTAAACCATTTTTGTTGATTGCATCGGCCGGAACCACTGATACTGGCGCAATTGATCCAATGGACAAACTTGGTGTAATTGCACAGCGATTTGGGCTTTGGTATCATGTTGATGCTGCATACGGAGGATTTTTTGTGCTTGCTGATGAGGTAAAAGAAGCATTGAAAGGAATCGAACTTGCAGATTCAGTGACCATAGATCCTCACAAAGGATTGTTTTTGGCTTATGGGACTGGTGCTGTTTTGATAAAAAATGTGGAGGCATTAAACAATACCAATAACTACCAGGCTAATTATATGCAGGACGTTATAGCCGCAGAAGATGAACCATCTCCAGCTAACCTTTCGCCGGAACTGACCAAACATTTCAGAGGGATGCGCATGTGGTTGCCGCTTCAATTATTTGGATTGCAACCTTTTAAAGCAGCAATAAGTGAAAAAATCTGGTTGTGTCGATATTTTTATAAAGAGGTTCAAAAAATAGGTTTTGAGGTAGGCCCTGAACCGGAATTGTCTGTGGCGATTTACCGTTATATACCAAAAAATGGCGATGTGAATTCTTTTAATGCAAAAATAGTAAAGCTGGTGAGAGAAGATGGAAGAGTCTTTCTGTCTTCCACAACGATTGATGGTGTGTTTTGGATAAGGCTAGCTGTTTTGTGTTTCCGCACTCATCTAAGTACTATTGATTTGTGTTTACAAATTTTAAAGGAAAAGGTAGAATTTTTAGAAAAAGCAAGAAGCCGGGTTTATAAAAAATCTACATCAACGGAATAAGGATAACTCATCAAATAGTGAAGTGCACGCTCTATTTCAAATCCTTCAAACACAACACTGTACAGCATGTTAGTGATTGGTGTGTGCAATTTGTAGTATTGAGATAAATGTTTCA
The DNA here is from genome assembly GCA_028277915.1 of Saprospiraceae bacterium. Taxonomy (GTDB): domain Bacteria; phylum Bacteroidota; class Bacteroidia; order Chitinophagales; family Saprospiraceae; genus JAHDHW01. The sequence goes on along the minus strand of JANQFJ010000095.1, from coordinate 3,568 downwards.
TGATTTTCAGCGTGCGCACACCTTCAGCCAGTTCAGGCATGGTTTTACTGATCGTTTCAAGAGATTCTCCTCTGGCTAACCGCTGCCCAAAGGTGTAATTTCGACTATTTTCACTGGTAGCTGTTGCAACAAGATCTCCGATCCCGGCCGTACCGATAAATGCTTTGCTTTCTGTGCCCATCGCTCTTCCGATATAAACCATTTCGATCAAACCTCGGGTGATCAGCATAGCCTGAATGTTTTTACCCATACCAAGTCCCCCTAAAATTCCAGAGCCGATTGCGATAGCATTTTTTAGCGCTCCGGCTAATTCTGCTCCGAGCATTTCATGCGTCCCAAAAACATGAAACATTTTGCTGTCCAATACTCTGCGACCGACTTTGATGACTTCGTTGAACTTACTGCCAATTACCGTAGCTGTAGGCTGTCCTGCCATTATCTCGGTAGAAAGGTTTGGCCCTGAAAGACAACCTACCCGAACAACGACACTCTCTTCAATGATCACTTCACTCATAGTGTGGATATTATTCCGTTTTAGCGTGATATTGTCCATATGAGTTTCATCGACACCAGTGATATCCAATCCTTTTGTGCCGTGTATCAGAATGTGATAGGGGCGGAGAAAAGGCGATAGTTTTTTAATCATAGCCCGAAAACTGGTGGATGGGACAATTGGAAAAATCAAAGTACAATTGTTTGCAACCTCTTCCAAATCATCGGTGGCCCGTATACGATTTGAAAGTTTCAAATCAAAATGCTTGTGTTCTGTATTTATTTTTTGGACGAGCTCAGGTTGGCGGCTATAAAGTAAAACATCCACATTATAAGAAAGCAGGTTAGAAATGGCAGTGCCAAAACTTCCTGCGCCTATAACGCCAACAATTTCATGTGATAATTCTTTACTAGCCAATTTATTTCAAATTGATAAACTAAGAAATCTGAGCAATCGTCTTGAGTAACATGATGATATTTTGCTCTCGAGCACAAATGTAAGTTTATAATTGGTGAATTAGAATATCAAGTTTAAAAAAAAGCAGTTTGCTGAAAACGAAATTCAAATTACTGCGTTTTAAGTATGTTCAAATAAAACCAGTTTTAAAAAATGCACAACTACTTTTCGATTCTGATTTTTGTTCTCCTTTCACAAGTTTGTTTTTCACAAGTAATATTACCGCCTGATCAACCTGAATCAGGGCCTGGAGGATCGACTTATCTCCATGACTCTTTGGTGATTTACAATTTTGCGGAAAACCCTGACGGGTATTGGTTATACGAACCTTCCTGTCCGAAACCTGAGCAAGCAAATGTGGTGGTTTTTTTACATGGATATGGAGCTTATAACCCAATGATCTATGGTGCCTGGATCAAACATTTGGTACTCAAAGGAAATATCGTGGTCTTTCCGAGATATCAAAAAAACCTCTTTAGCCCTTCACCTGATAAATTTGCTAAAAATGCTGCTAAAGGAATTCGCGATGCTATAAATGAGCTGTCGAAAGGGGATCATGTAAAGCCAGTTGTGGATAAGATCAGTTTGGTTGGGCATTCGTATGGAGGAGTGATTTCAGCGAATTTGAGTGTAAATTATAAACAACTAAATATTCCATACCCTCACGCCGTTATGCTGTGTTCACCCGGATCAGGGCCTTTCAGGGGTGGGTTGTTGAAAAATTATTCTGAAATACCCTCCGAAACTAAATTGCTGGTTTTGGTAAGTGAAGATGATCGAACGGTTGGAGACAAAGTCGGAAACCTGGTTTTTGAAACGGCCATTAATGTTAAAAATCGGAATCTGCTTCGACAGTTTCGCGATTTTCATGGAAATCCTGTATTGACTGCCGGGCATAATGAATCTTATGCTATCGACGAGTTCTTCGACTCCGGTGTAAGGAATGTCTCCACTAAGAGAGCCGAAAAAAAAGGCAGGACAAATGCTATTGACTATTATGGTTATTGGAAACTTTTTGATGCTCTACTCGATTGTGCCAGAAACGGTACCAATTGCAATATTGCTTTTGGAAATACACCAGAACAACGCTCTCTAGGAGAGTGGAGCGATGGTACTTCTATCAAAACATTTGAAGTGAATGTTCCCATTTTTGAGGATGAGATCACTGCGAAAAAACGCTAGTGTTTAAACTAAAGAATTATAACTGACTCTCATCTAAAGACTTATAAGTGTCTGGAAATTTTTATTTTTAAAAAAATAGTGTAACTTTAGTAGTTCAAACTGCTGTGAGAAAACGTATTTGTTAAGTTGGAATACTCGCGTTCCAACACGTACTAAACAAACTACAATACGTTTTACAAAAGAAAACTCATGGCGGAGAGAACACACAACAAGCCCCAGATTACTGGTATCCCAAGCAAAGATGACAGGCCTTCCCAACGACTTGCTTTTACTTTTTTAATTGATAGATCGATAACGGACAACTCCGCTTCGAATCCACCGTGCAAGGAGAATAAATTTCATTTGCAATCAAATGAAATTGAGTTTTTTCATTCTCAGAAATCTGTTTGGTTTCGGCAGTTATTGAAAATGTCAACAGTTATTGGACTAATACTGACAGGAGTTTAAATTTTAAAAATAACTATATCTAAAAGGTAGCATTTTAGAAATCTCTTATTATTGTTCAATAGATATAGTAATTTTTAGAGAGGCATTACGATGTAATGTCTCTTTTTATGTTAAGGGCTGGTAAACATTCTCGATATAATCCACAAGATTGTCAAGATTCCAGGCTTTGTCGATTTTGTAGTCACCGATTTGAGTTCGTCGAAGCGAAGAAAGATAAGCGCCACTATCCAATGCTTTTCCGTAATCATGCGCTAATGATCGAATATAGGTGCCCTTGCTGCATTGGACGGTAAATTCAATTTCCGGAATCTCAACTCTCTGAAAATCAAATTGATAGATTTTAACGGTTCTTGGTTTAATATCAACCTTTAATCCTTTTCTTGCCTTTTTGTAAAGTGGTTGACCATCTACTTTTATCGCTGAAAATATCGGGGGAACTTGCTCCAGTTCCCCCAGAAACTGATGTCGTGTCTGTTGGATCAGTTCTTCAGTGATATGGTTTGTGGGATAGGTTGCATCAAAGCCTGTCTCGGCATCAAACGATGGAGTAGAAGCGCCCAAGGTGATGGTTCCGGTATATGTTTTGGGTAATCCCTGAAGAGCTTCCAGTTTTTTAGTAAACTTTCCAGTACAAATGATCAATAATCCCGTAGCCATTGGATCGAGCGTTCCGGCATGACCAACTTTAATTTTTTTTACTCCGAGCTTATATTTTAGAGCATACCTGATCTTGTTGACAACATCGAAAGAAGTCCAGTTCATTGGTTTGTCAACAAGAAGCAGTGCTCCTTCTTTAAAATCGTATTTTGAGTGATGATCATCAGAGTCCATCAGTTTCTGTTTTATAACAAAATTAATTGTTAAAAGTGTAAGCACCAAAACCTAGGGAAATCAGAGCGACTATAATACAATATATGGAAAAGTAGGTCAAATTGCTGTTTTTTACCAATCGGATCATCCATACACAAGCAAATAAACCTGTAACGAATG
>JANQFJ010000060.1 GCA_028277915.1 Saprospiraceae bacterium | reverse complement strand
TGCTTAGGATATTCCACAGATACGGCTTGGATGTCTTCCATTTTTTCGTTGAATACAGATTTGTCACGCCATTCCTCCCCTTTCAGAAAATAGCGGGGACGAAGACTTCCTTCAAAACTAGGAATATGCATCGCAAACGGTTCTTCAGAATCTGCCATGATCATGTAGGTTCCTGTTCCTTTCCGATCGGTTTTTCCAACATAATAATTTTTAATCAATTCATCCTTTTCATTATAAATTTCCACCTCAATTCCAAAGGTTGCAAAGTCATTGACAATGTGTGGCAATGCTGTCTTGGTGGGTCGATACATCACTTCCAATTTTTCAATAGTATACAACAACATTGTCATCGCAGTTGGTCTAACCCTGAATTTATTATCTATAAGCCAGTGGTCACCATTTCTGGTTAAGAGGGATTTGTTTCCTTCCCGATCATTAATAAAAACCTTATAAACCTGGTCGGGATCCACTGCAAAATCCATGTGCTCCGGTTTGGCGTAAGTGGATTTACCGTCATTTTTGTTGGTAGTAAAATACCATGCGGTACCTCCTGCTAGAACAACAAAAACGAGTAATAATAAAAGCGTTTTTTTCATAACTCTGATTTTTATCTTTTTAATCTTCCATGACTTCACTAACAAATAAAGCAATTATGTGGCATACCTTCGTTTTCTAATCGTATAGAAAACAAAACCAAAAATTGCCAAAAATATCAATGGCACAACGATATTGATCATTTGCCATTTTGTTTGTTCCTTTTTAGCTCTCAATGAATCCAGCAGACGCAATTTTACTTCTTTTCCTCGTGCTTCGATGACTCCTTGTTCGTCCATCAGATATTCAACACAATTAATCATAAAATCTTTATTCCCAAAAGTATAATTCTCATATTTGTTGTATCCGGTAGGCATATACTCACCGGTTTCCCATTTGACCTGATTTTTTGCAACATCGCCGTCAGCAATCACAATTATTTTTGCAGGATCACTTTTAGCTTTATACGTGGCGCCCATTTGTTCGAGCGATTGCTGCATGGATTTGGTCACTCTATTTTCATAGGCTGAAGCAAAAATTCCTTCGTACAATACTGCCACCGGAATATTGGATTTTGTAAAAGTTTCGACTCTGGTAGGGTCAACTCGCATCATTTCAAAGCTAAGCCGAGTCAGATTAGGATACTCCCTTGAATTTTTTGATGAGCTAAGCAAAACAGTTTTTTTCATATCCGTTTTCACCACTACTGAAGTATCTATCATCGTTGGAAAAAACATATTCACGCGATCCAACCCTTTAACAACTGGATGATGATTTTGGGAGGTGACAATTGGATGAAAAAACCATGGGAACAAATCAAATTGAGGCGTATTTCCCATCTGACCAACCTGCAGAGGAATTTTGCTGCATTCCATATCGGCGACCATTCTACCACTTACCCTAATGCCATGCTTGAACAAAAGGTCAGCGATATTCAGATCTTTATCGCTGGGTATAAAAACCCCTCTTTTTGCTATACTGTCCAGGTTGACATTCAATACATCAAGCATCCAGATCACTTTCCCTCCGTTCATAACATATTGGTCAATCTTGAATTTGTCTTTTTCTGAAAAAGGGGTTTGAGGCTTCGCAATCATCAAAACATCAATCTCAGGATCCAGCCTATAAACACTATCCAAATTGATCGATCCGATATCGTAAGCTGCCGCCAAAGACTTCCGAAGATCAGCGATCTGAAGTGGTTGCAATTCACCATGTCCTTGGGTATATACAAGGACCTTGCGGAATGACTGATCCAGTTTTTGAATGGCATTGGCAAATTTGTACTCCAAAAGGCTAACCGAATTGTTGAGAATCATTTCGTCTGATTTTCCGGCGACTTCATTTTCTAGCAAATTCACCTTCAGTGTTCTACCTTTGTAATGCACCATCGCAAAGGGATAAATATAACGCTCTTCTGTCCCGTCAACCCCTTTCACCCGTAATCGCGTTGGACCAATACCTTGTTCAGCCAGTAGCTTTCGTCTTTCATTGATTTCTTCGACAGTGCCTTCATTTGGGTCATCAAACCTGTATTCGATATAACTGCTTATTGATCGAAAGTCATCCAACATCTCTCTTGTTGCGGTTTGCAATCTTTTGAAACCGGCTGGAAATTCTCCATCCAGCAGTATACTGATATCAATGTTATCATCCACATTTTCCAAAAGTTGAACAGTTGGAGCGGTGAGCGTAAATCTCCCTTCTTCTGTCAGGTCTATTTTTTTATAAAAAACGTTACCTAAAATATTGACAAAAATGGCTATCCCAATGAATAGCGCCAACTGCAACAACGATTGATTTCTTTTACTATTTGTCATTCAAATTTTTCCAAATATTTTTTTTACCATTTTCTTCTTTCCAGCGAAACCTGGGTCATCATTAAAAATACGGCAATAAGGCTAATAAAATAGATTACATCACGAGTATCAATGACTCCTTTGCTGATGGAAACATAGTGGTAATTGATCCCCAGCATTTGAACAATATCGTCCACCTTTCCTACAAATACCGGCAACAAACTCATGAAATCAAAAACCCAATAGAAGAAAAAGCACAAAAATGTAGCAAGTATAAATGATACAATCTGATTGTTTGTCAGCGATGACGCAAACAAGCCGATCGAAACAAAACAAGCCCCTAAAAGCAATAATCCAATATAGCTTCCAAGAATAGCTCCTGAATCCAGGTTACCTTTTGGAGATCCTAATTCGTGAACTGAATAATAATAAAGCACGGTAGGGATCAAAGCAAAGACCAGCAGCAATAAATTGGCAAAAAACTTCCCAAGAATAATATCCATTTCACGAATTGGTTTAGTCGAAAGCAGCTCAATTGTTCCGGTTTGTTGTTCTTCCGCAAATGACCGCATCGTAATCGCCGGAATCAAAAACATAAAAATCAAGGGTGCAATATTAAACAACTGATCAAGGGTGGCATAGTTATATTCCAGGATACTGGATTCTGGGAAAACCCACATCACCAATCCCATGATCACCAAAAATACACCTATAACGATATATCCTAAGATCGAACTAAAAAATGCATTGATTTCTTTTTGAAAAACACTCAGCATATGTTTGGTTTGTAGTTTATAGTTTTTAGTTAGTGGTTATGGGTTAATAGTTTTCGGTTTGATTAGATTATTAAATTCAAAGCACATCCATTTTCATTGCACCCCTCATCCCGTCCTCCACTGTCCGTCCTCCTATTTTCATTGGCCTCTTTCCTTACTCTTTTCCTTAATCCTTATTACATTGCGATCAACATAAATTAACAGGCATTTGAAAAGTTTATCACTGACTTCCTCATAACTCAGGCTGTTCATTGTGTCAAGTAATTTTTGATCATCCACAATCCATTTTTTGAGATTCTCTACGGTAAGATCAACTATTTCGCCTGTTTCAAAATTCAATATTTTTTCAAACTTCAGCTGCTTTTCCCGTTCCACAATTCCACTTCGAAAAGGTTTTCCGGTATATGGATTATAAGCATGCATTGGAATTTTTACCATCCGGTAATCTTCAAATGAATAATAACATATTTTTCCTCGAAGTTGCAAACCTGCAAAAGTGGTTAAATCTTTTTGAATGGCATCATTTGGAAGTTTTAAATATGGAATTCCGCCTAAGCTAACACACCAAATATTGTTTAAATCTAAGCGAATATCTTCTTTTTCGTTTTTTATAAAAATATATTGGACTTGTGTCAAAAAGGTTTTTGGATTAGTTACCAAATTCGCTCTCAATTCCTCCCATTTATAGTCCGGCGTATTCGACTGAAATGCTTCAAAACTCAAATACACACCATCTTTGAATTGATAGTTTTTTGTCAATATCAGGCTATCTTTCTGTGCTAATGCTTTAAACGAGAAAACACTCAACAAACAACTTATTACCAACACCTTACAATCCATAAATAACCCTCTAATTTGTTAATTTTTGAAATACATCTTCCACACTACTAACCTCTTTTTTCATTTCAATAATTGTTAAATTGTTATCAACGGCAAATCGAAAAATATCTGCCCGGATGTCATGTTCCAAACTTGTTGACAATTCCCATTTGCGTTCATTTTTCGCCACTACTCTTTTTACCTTCGGGATATTTGACAACAATTTTTCATTTGATTTTTCAACAAATTCAACGGTCACTATAGATTCTCCCTTCACAATATTTTGTAAAGCATCAATCGAGTCATCTGCCACTAATTTCCCTTTGTTGATAATTAACACCCGATCACATATTGCCTGAACCTCTTGCATGATATGAGTAGAAAAAACCACTGTCTTTTCTTTTCCAAGTTCTTTGATCAGATTGCGAATTTCTATCAACTGATTTGGATCCAAACCGGAAGTTGGCTCATCAAGGATCAAAACTTCCGGATCATGCAACATAGCCTGCGCCAATCCAACACGTTGACGATACCCTTTCGAAAGCGCATTGATCTGTTTTTTTTGCTCTTTTTCCAGTCCGGTGATTTCAATCATTTCGTTTACCCGATTTTTCTTGTTTGACACTTTATGGATACCCGCCACGAAATCGAGGTATTCTTTAACATACATGTCCTTATAAAGCGGGTTATGTTCTGGAAGGTAGCCAATCCGTTTCCGTACCTCCATCGAATTTGTTGAAGTATCAAAACCACAAACTTCAGCAGCACCGGATGTTTGAGGAATAAAACAGGTGATTATCTTCATCGTCGTAGTTTTCCCTGCGCCATTTGGTCCTAAGAAGCCCAGCACTTCTCCTTTTTTGGCTTCAAAAGTCACAGCATCAACCGCACGTTGTTCCCCATAGATCTTAGTTAAGTTTTCAACTTTTATTGACATTGAATAATCGACTATTTTTAAAATAATACCTGAAAAGTAAAATCTCTCTATTAGATCGCAAAACTACTAAAATTCGTCGCGAAGCCCAAAAGTTCAAGTGCTTCCTTCGAGCCGGATTGAAAACGTTTATTCCTAAATTTTTGTTTTACACAGCAAATGACACTTTTTATACACTCAGTAAAACAATTCATCAGCTTAAGATTTTAAATTTAAAAATTCGTTAAAATTGTCTTGTCTGAAACATTTGCTGTCTTATATTACAACTTGGAGCTCAATAAGTAGTTTTAAAGTTTGTGCTAAATTAAAAACCTTTTCTCCATTTTATTGATGAATAAAACTTTCAATATGAAAAACCATTTTTTCCGTTCTGCTATTTTCTTGATTCTATTTTTCACCGCTTGTGGCGAAGCAGAACAAAATCAAAACCGTTCAACCGATGAGAAAGACACTTCAGCTCAGATTATATCAATGGAAAAAAATTCCGATTTGATTCTGGAAGAAAAGGAAAATTTTGACGAGGAAAAACAAGTCGTTCAAAATTCGCATTCATCTGAATCAGATGACCAAAAAAAAGAAAAATCAGAACCTCCTGCTAAAAAGAAAATTCCTGAAAATGTTCCCGAAAAAGTCAACAACAAAACAACGGAAGCTGAAATACAAAACACTATTTTGAATAAGGACCCAAATGCAAAAATTATAAACACCCAAAAGGAAACAAAAACAGAAAAAAAGCAAACTTCTGAACTAATCAAAACAGACAATCCACAAACAACGCTTAATACTACAAAGAAGGAGGACATAAAGTCCACACCTCCCGCCTTTAGCCATGACAAGTTTGATCGATTGCTCCGCAAATATGTGAGCACAACAGGAAAGGTGAATTATAATGGATTCCAATCTGAAAAGAAAGAGCTCGATTCTTATTTGAAATTGTTAGAGGAAAATCCAATTCAGAGTAATTGGTCAAGATCAAAAAAAATGGTCTATTGGATCAATGCTTACAATGCTTTTACTATCAAAATGATCGTTGACAACTATCCGGTTTCGAGCATCACCAAATTACATGGCGGAAAACCGTGGGATGTAAAATGGATAAAACTAGACGGACAATCCTACAATCTCAACAACATCGAAAATGATATTTTAAGGCCTACTTTCAAAGATGCAAGGATACACTTCGCGGTGAACTGCGCAGCAAAATCCTGTCCTCCAATTCTGAACCAAGCCTGGACAGAAAGCAATCTGAAAAAATTGCTGGAAAAACAGGCAAGGGCATTCATCAATAACCCGAAATTTAATTCCATAAAAAAAAATGAAGTCGAAATTTCAAAGATTTTTGAATGGTATGCAGTTGATTTCGGAAATATCATTGACTATTTAAACAAATATTCAATTACTGAAATCAAAAAAAATGCAAAGGTCAAATATAGAGAATATGACTGGGCATTAAATGAATAACCTCTGGGATTTTATATTTGTATAAAATTTCGTAATGGTGACAAAAGATTCGATTTTGTTTTCCTTGTGGGTGCTTCTTTGGATAGGGTGTGAAACAAGTCCTTCTGCAAATCAGAGCGCTGCTTCTGATTTAACCTGCCATTTGTTATTCTTTAAAAAAGAACAAAAAATCGAAGTTTGGAAAGCAGGCAATAAAAATAATTTGCTGGACTCCTTCCAATTAAAAGTCCCTCTTCAGCTACCACTTGGTCCTTTTTCCTTACAATTTGACGAAAAAGCAAACAACCTTCAAATTGAATATCCGAATGAATTTTATCGATCAAAAGGAATTCAATTCGATGAACGCTTGATCCCGATCCTGGAAAAAAATAACATGCCAAAACAATTTTTTGAACAATTTGAAAATGTTCGATTCACAAAAATTATTATTTTTCCAAACGACAAACGGATTGATGGTGACTTTTCGCCGTGTTTTGCTTGTCCACATTGGATGGCTGAAATTTATGCTTTTTTAAATCTTAAAATAAAGGAATACAATTGAAAGAATTGAACACTAAAACAATCAATATCTCGATTTTGGATGGCTATACTTTGAACCCGGGAGACTTAAGTTGGACATCCATCAAGAATCTGGGAGAAACGAAAATTTATGATCGAACTGCACCCGAATTAACTATTGAAAGAAGCTTTGATGCCGATATTCTCGTTGTCAACAAGCATATCGTTGATGAAGCTGTTTTCAAACAATTACCCAATCTCAAGTGTATTTGTATTACCGCCACAGGCTTCAACAATATTGATATAAAAGCTGCCAGCAAAAGAAATATTCCGGTTTGCAATGTTAGCGGATATGGCTCCTCTGCAGTTGCCCAACATGTGTTTGCTTTAATACTAAAATTTCTGAATAATGTATCGGAATATAACGATAGTGTTAAAAGAGGAGATTGGAACAAAGCTCCAGATTTCACCTATTATTTAACTCCGATAATAGGCCTGGCTGGGAAGACATTGGGAATTTACGGGCTTGGTAAAATCGGACAAAAGGTCGCTGACATCGCACTAGCTTGTGATATGAAAGTCATCGCTACTCACAGACACCCTATTCGAGATGCCCGCGAAAATGTGGAATTTATGCCTTTGGAGCATCTGTTTTCACAAAGTGACATCATCTCACTTCATGCCCCATTAACCTCTGACAATCATCAGATCGTAAACAGCAAACTGTTGAAAAACATGAAATCTACTGCTTTTTTGATAAATACTGGCAGAGGAGGACTAATCAATGAAAACGATTTGAAAACAGCTTTGGAAAAAAAATGGCTGGCTGGCGCAGGGCTTGACGTGCTTCAAACAGAACCACCTCCGCACGATCATCCGCTCTATGCAATTGAAAATTGCATCATTACTCCACACATAGCCTGGGCTACAATTGAAGCCCGCTCAAATTTGCTTGAACTCACAGCTCAAAATATTCAAGCCTTTTTGAAAGGAAAACCAATCAATGTGGTCAATGAAGTATCACCACCTTTTCTCGTTTGAAAGAAATATCAATCCATCTTTCTATTAGGCCTTACAAAGCTGGAATCCGCAAAACCTGTCCTGGATAAATCAAATTCGGGTCCTTGAGCATTGGTCTGTTAGCTTCAAAAATGATTTTATATTTTTTCGCACTGCCATAATATTTTTTAGAAATCTTAGACAGGCTGTCACCGCGTTTTACAGTATAAAACTGCGCTTCAGGTTGAGGATTAGTCACGGAAATTCGGTCATCTACTCTACCGATTCCTGATACATTGCCTAGCGCGAGGACGATTTTTTCTTTATTTTCCTGAGTTTTGGTCTGACCATATACGGTGACTTTATCGCCGTTTAAATCCAAAGCCAGATTTTTCACCTTTATACCCAAACTATCTACAACCCCTTTCAAAAGAATCAGTTTTTGTTTGTTCAGAATTTCTTCTTCCAGTTTTTTTATTTCTTTGGTTTTAACAGTTTTTGCATTCTTTTTGGTTAGTGCTTTTGAACCCGCTTTTCTTAAAAATTCGAATAATCCCATTTTGTATTTTTGTTTTTTGGTTGAAAGAATAGCGCTGAAAATAAAATTGTTTTTTCAATTTTACAAATGACTTCCAGATTCCAGGACACCAACAGTGATATTTTT
>JANQFJ010000345.1 GCA_028277915.1 Saprospiraceae bacterium | reverse complement strand
TAAAGAGTGTATTCCATTTTCGTACAAATAATCAATATCAATATTGTATTGTTTGCAAATTCGTTGAACGATGGAAAGACCTAAACCCAATGATTCTTCGATATCTGAATCCCGTTGAAAGCGCTTAAAAAGTGCTGATTTAGAAATTGTGAGCGCTTTGCCAGGATTGGAAATACTTAGTGTATTTCCTTGTTGCTGAATTTCGATAAATCCATTTTTCACATTGTACCGGATGGCGTTTTGGATCAAATTAGCAATCGCTATCTCTGCTAATGTAGCACTCATTTCAATTTGGATAGATTCTGGTTGGAGTCTCCTGATTTCAATATTTTGAATCTTGATTACATCACTGAAATTGTTTAGAACTTCTGTCACTACATCTTCAATAAGCACATTTTCTTTATCGATAAATCGTTGATGTTCGATCTTGGAAAGTAGAATCAAAGCAGTATTAAGTTTTGACAAGCGGTTGGTATTACTGATAATGGCACCAAGTGCTTCCAACTCTTTCTCGTCAAGCTTATCGGATTGAATCAGCAATTCCGTATTACCTTTTATGATTGCAAGAGGTGTCTGTAATTCGTGGGAAGCATTTTCGGTAAATTGTTTGTTAGCCAAAAAGTTTTCTCTGATCCTTTCAAAGAGCTCCAGCAAGTAGTCATGCAATTCATTAAATCCTGGATAAGGTGATTTTTTAAATTTTATGTTTACCGGTTCATCTATGTCAAATTTTTCAAGTATCCGCAAAGTTTTATACAATTGGTTGCGCATCCGGATATTATACTGCATGTTGATCCACCAAAATCCGATAGTCATGACAATAACCAAGCTTAGCAATAATCCAAACACATTTTTAAAATGCAAGCCAAAACGGCTGTGGATCAATAGTGACAACAGTGTGAAAAGCAACAAAATAGTTGTTGCAAATAAAAAATATGCGATTTTTCTGGACATCAGTTGACTTCAATTTTATAACCAATGCCGTAAATGGTTTTGAGGTATTTCCCACATTTTTTTTCTGCCAATTTTTTCCGGAGGTTTTTCACATGCGCATAAATAAAATCAAAGGAAACTGCTTCGTCCATATAATCGCCCCACAGGTGCTCAGCGATGGAATCTTTAGTAACCACGCGGTTTTTGTTGCGAACAAGGTAGATCAATATTTCGTATTCTTTTTTGGTTAGATTAAGTTCTAAATCTCCTATTTTTACCATTCGCTCATCGGGTATTATTTGCAAATCGCCAAAAATAATTTCTTTGCTGATTTGATTGGTTTTTCGGCGTATCACAGCTTTAATACGGGCATTCAATTCACTCAAATTGAACGGTTTGGTCAGATAATCATCTGCCCCTTCTTCCAGTCCTATGATACGATCATCCACCGAATTTCTGGCCGATACAACTATCACCCCTGCCTTCGATTCATCTTCGCGAAGCATTTTGACCAGATTAAGGCCATCTCCCTTAGGCAGATTGAGGTCGACCAGCACACAGTCATATTCGTAGTTATTGATTTTTTTAAAAGCTGTTGGGAAATCGTGAGCTACTTCGCAGACATAGCCTTCTTTTTGCAAATACTTCAGGATGATATTTCGCAAATCAGGTTCATCTTCGATAATTAATAACTTCATGACTTTAAAATACAAAAAAGGGCATTAAGCGGAAACAGGGTTTTGAATTGCTTAACACCCTAAAAGGATAAAATTAATTTAAATACTATGAAGAAGAACTTTTGTCTTAACCAAGAAAGCTGTCATCAACCTGAAGATCGCTAAATCCAAGGCCGCCCAAATCTGTTAAATCAAAACCGTCCAATTCATCTTTCGTAACTACGCTATCCACTTTTTTAGAAGAAGTATTGCCAATCACTTTTGTAATAAGCTTTGGCTTTGATCGCCTGACACTTTTTTTCATGATGGTTGGCAATGGCTCTACACTATTTTTGCCAGCGATACTTTTAGTGGCATGAGGCACCAATCGCAAGCGGTTTTTGTCGATCAACTGCCCCGTTACTACACAAATCCCATAGGTCTTATTGCGAATCCGGATCAAAGCATTTTTCAGACTCTGTATAAATTGCCTTTGCCGAAATACCATGCTGTTGAGCAATTCCAGTTCGGATTGTTTGCTGCTGTCATCCATTAAATCACCGCCTTCTCTGTCACTGCTGTTGCCATTTAGATCCGAAATTTGATTGTTGATAAATTCGAATTCCAAATTGGCCCTTTCCAGTTTTTCTTCGATCAATGCTTTAAACTCCGACAATTCCACATCGCTGTATCGGATATTTGTTTTTTCCTCCATGTTTATTTGACTTAGTTTTTAAAAATGATACAATTTAGGAAAACAAATCTGAAGAAATTTTGAAGAAAAAATGTTTTACCCTCCTCAACCAAAGAGGATTCTTTTCCAACTCCTTTTTACCCACATCCAAAACGGGAGGTTCCGGAGCTAATTCCACATTTGTTTCTTCTGCATTGTTTTCCCAAAAGAGCTCGGAGAAAGCATTCATTTCTTCTCCCAGAATATTCTCAAACTCGTCAAGAGGAGTTCGAATTCTAAATTTGTTTAATACTGGCATTTTTAACTTTTTTTCGAAACTTAAAATATTTAAAACCCTATAATCCACTGATTATCATGCAAATTATAATCATGATTCTGAAGAAATTCTGAAAACGTGGCTAAAATGTCTTAAAATTCAGAAAGTATTCAGAATTTCATTTGTATTTGCGGGAAATTTTTGAAAACCTGCTAAAAAAATAACATGATAACTGCTAAAATCAACAAAGCGAAAATTATCCTTCCAGATGAATTTGAAGCACATGATCATTGGTATCCAAAAGCTCTAAATGCGACAATTCATCCGATGATCAATTTTTTTCTCAATCTCGACCAAAGTAGAATTATCAACCGATATTGCCATTTACATCCGAAAGTTAAACCTGAAGCGCTGAAAGAATTGCTCAACCATCGCTCCAAATATTTTCTCTGGGGCGGTGCAGATCTCATCAATGTCACCAATGCCAATGGCAAAAGACAGATGGTAGTTATCGAAAACAATTCATGCCCCTCTGGTCAAAAATCAATGCCGCTGATCGATGATAATAAAGAACAGGGTAGTTATAGATGGCTTATCGAAAACACTTTCAAACCTTACATTAAACGGAAACGTAGTAGTTTAAAGGGAGGCCTTGCTGTTATTTATGACAAAAATCCCATGGAAGCGAGCGGCTATGCTTCTGTGATTGCAGATGTTTTCAATGAAAAGGTATTTTTTGTTCCCTTTTATAATACCGACAAAAATCCTCCAGTCAGGTTCGACAATGGGGTCATGTTTGTCAGAACTGAAGAAAACGAATGGCATCCTATACGAGCAGCATTTCGCTACCTTACGCAAAAACCCTGGAACAGGCTTCCACTGCATACAAAAACTACCATCCTCAATCCTACAATTGCTTGTATAACCGGTGGACGAAACAAAATGGTCGCAGCAAAAGCTTATGACATTTTTAACACCGAGCTCCAGGAAAGTGGACTCTTTATCAATACCCCCGAAACGATTTGGGATGTAAGTAAAAACGAAATTCCGCTTTGGGTTAGGAAAATGGGCGGACAGGCGGTTATCAAAGTTCCGTACAACAATGCAGGACAAGGTGTTTACACTATAGTTACAGAGGAAGAACTCGATCGTTTTATGGATCTGGAGTTTGATTATGATCAGTTCATTGTACAAAGTCTAATCGGCAATTACAACTGGAGTTCAACCACCAAATCCGGAAAACTGTATCATGTCGGAACCATTCCCAACCCGAAAGGGGCCACTTATGTAGCGGACATTCGCCTTATGGTCAGTTCGACGGAAAATGGCATCCGTCCCTTGTGCATATATGCCCGAAGAGCCGAAATGCCTTTGATCAACAACATTGATTCGGGAACCAATTCCTGGAAAATGCTCGGAACTAACCTTTCGATCAAAAATGATGACGGAAGTTGGGGTAGCGATACCAACCGACTCGTTTTAATGGATCGGCGTGATTTCAACAAACTGGGTATAGGACTCGATGATCTCATTGAAGCGTATATCCAGACAGTGTTATCGATGGTTGCGATCGACAAAATGGCGGCTACTTTGGTAAATAAACAGGGAAAATTCAGAATGCGCCTGTTCAAATCCCTTAATGATGATCCGTCTTTGATAGAAGAGATTTTGGTTTAAAAACAAAACGTAATGACTCAGTTTAAAATGTTAGTCTTGACGGACCATGGTGGACACAGTAAAGAGAACTCCATTTATGCACTTTTAACAGAACTCAACAAAGCCAAGTGTTGTGAATACATTGATGTCGCCAGCCGGAGTGTTGCGCAAAACCGATCGTTTTTTTATGATTTAATTGCTGAAAAAATATTTGTAAGTCGGGTTACGGATCAATTTGCGTTCAGTGCTGAGGGAATCTGTTTTACCCAAAACCTGAAACAGGCCAGCTTAATAAACTATGACTTTATTTTAATGCGTTTACCACATCCTGTCAGCAATTCATTTTTACAATTTTTATCTCAAAATTTTCCGGAAAAAGCCATTCTCAACCGCCCCAGCGGTATTATCGAAACCAGCAACAAAGCATTCCTTCTCCACTTTCCAAAATGGACACCTCCCTGCAAAGTAATCAACTCTATTGAGGATATTGAGGAGTTTAAAAAAGCGTTTCCTATAGTACTTAAACCATTGAGAAACTATGGCGGAAAAGGAATTGTAAAAATAGTGGGAGATGTCGTATGGGAAGGGGAAAATCAAATTACATTTTCAGCTTTTAAAGCAAAATTAAAGACTCAAACCGTGGAATATCTGGGAATGAAATACCTGAAAAATGTACATGCCGGCGATAAGAGGATAATCGTTTGCAACAAAAGAATACTTGGAGCTTCGTTAAGGTTACCAGCTCAAAACTCCTGGTTGTGTAATGTAGCCCAGGGAGGCAGTTCACATGCTTCCAAACCCGATGAGATTGAAAAAAAGATGGCCTTCGAACTCAGTCAAATTTTGTTTGAAAAAGGAATTATCCTTTTTGGTTTCGACACCCTTTTGGGAGACGAAGGTCTTCGAAGGCTCTCTGAAATAAATACACTGAGTATTGGCGGATTACCTCAAATTGGGGTTCAGACGAACAAACCCGTCGTCAAAACCGCAGCTAGCCTTATTTGGAACTACTTTAAAAAAGAAGTTTATGGAAATTCCCAAATTATTGGTAGATAGTGAAGTAATATTAATTAAAAAGCTTAACCTCAAGCGTGCACCAAAAGAAAAGATATCCAAATTTTTATTGCACGTTGTTACAGATGGAATGGGCGTACCTGTATATGTTCCCATCATCGTTGCACGAGGTAATAAGGATGGAATAACACTCGGGCTAACAGCCGCTGTACACGGCAACGAACTCAATGGAATCCCGGTAATCCAGCGCATTTTTAACGAAATTGACGTTAAACATTTAAAAGGTACCATTGTCGGAGTACCAGCACTGAATGTCCCTTCTTTGTTGCGAAAAAAAAGACGCTTTATCGATGGTACGGATCTTAATCACATTATGCCTGGTAAAAAGAGTGGTAATGTAAGCCAGGTTTATGCGTATCGGGTTTTTAATAAAATCATCAAAAAATTCGATTATTTAATTGATTTGCATACTGCCAGCTTTGGACGGATCAATTCTTATTATATCCGTGCGGATATGGAAACCAAAACCACCAGGAGAATGGCTTTGCTACAAAATGCACAAATCATCGTTCATAATCCTCCTTCTGATGGTACTTTGAGAGGTGCTGCCGAAGAGCGGGGCATTGCCGCTATCACGCTTGAAGTAGGCGATCCGAACCGTTTCCAAAAAGGTATGATCCGTTCGGGCATGACCGGAATTCACAACCTGTTGCAGGAATTAGATATGATTAATGGCGAAATTGAAGAACCTGAAAATCCGCCGGTAATTTGTAAAAACTCCTACTGGATATACACCAATACCGGTGGTTTGTTGACAGTACATCCCGATGTCACAGATATGGTCAAAAAAGGGCAACTTATCGCTACTTTGCGTAATATTTACGGAGACCTGATCGAACAATATTTTTCGCCCGAAGACGGTATCGTCATTGGGAAAAGCAATAATCCGATCAATCAAACCGGCGGCCGCATTCTCCATTTAGGTATAATTAAATAAGAGGTTATCATTTTTTCGCAACATATGGTGATTTTATTCATTATATTAGTGATTAAAATCATTTCAACCTATGACTCCTGTCAATGGCCTTGATTTATTAGTTCACTATTTTTGAAAATAAAAAAATATGATAATCACAGATAGCAAAAAACTCAATGAAATTAAAAGAGAATTCAGTGAAAAATTTCCATATTTAAAGCTGGAGTTTTATGCCAAAGCACATAAAGAGGGAGAAGGATCTAAAGACAGCCAAAAAATAGATGGCGAACACACTATCGGGTCCGTAAGAGCAACGCATGCAGAAGGAGATTTAAGTATCAACGGACATCTTAAAGTTGGTACTTTCGAACGAATGTTTTTTGAAAAATACGGTCTCAATGCCCAGGTTTTCAGAAAATCAGGGACGATCTGGTTGCAAACGATTTCCACTGATGAATGGACACTGACAGAACAAAATTCAAGAGGCGAGAAGTCCGTGACTCAGAATTTATAACAATCACATTCGCAAACGATCACTCGAAATACTACAATTTGACTGGTTGCCCGACCAGCAATTTTATATCGCATTTTTTAAAATGGTGACTTCTCTCAGAAGTTGCCATTTTTTTTCGTTTTAAATTTGAACATTATGATCCAAAATATTTTAGTTCCAACTGATTTTTCTGCTTGCGCAACCTATGCGATCAAAGCAGCGGTTTTATTGTCAGAAAAATATGAAGCTGCCCTGCACATCATTTCCTGTACTCCTCTAATCAAAAAGAAAGCACCAGAATCACTCCCGGGAGAGGAAGATGCTGCTTACCAGCGGCAAATCAATCATACGAACATGCTTCTGAAAGATCTTGAACAAAATCTCAAAGCTTCTTCCCAAAAGACAATTATCAAGCAAACTTTTGGCTATTTGGTTGAGGCTATCCAAACTTACAGTGAAGCAAATCAGATCGATCTTATCGTCATGGGATCTCACGGCATAAGCGGGAAAAACGAATATTTCATTGGATCAAATACTCAAAAGGTGGTCAGAAAAGTTCACATTCCTGTATTGGTAGTAAAAAACCCATTGGAAAGTGTCGATTTTAAAAAGGTCGTTTTTGCATCAGAATTTAATCTCAGCGATAAGCCTGTTTTTTTGAAAATGCTTGAACTTTTAAAACCCAATCAGCCTGAAATCCATTTGGTGACGATCAACACATCAAGCTGGTTTGGTCAACCTTTTACACTTTCTAAAGCTGCGATGGAAGGGTTTAAAGACATTTGTTATCCTCTGAAATGCCATTTGCATTTTTACAGGGATTTCAATGTCGATGCCGGTGTTCGGCATCTTTCTGAAGACATCCAGGCCGATTTGATTGCTATTTCAAACCATGAAAGACATCCCATCAAAAGAATCTTTGCAGGGAGTTCCGTTGAAGCATTGATCAACCACTCTGAGCTACCGGTTTTGAGTCTGGATTATGAAGATTAGTACGCTTAAATTAATTTCTAAATATTAAAACAAAAAAACTCTCGATGAAACCAAAATCGTTTCACCGAGAGCAAACCATCACTTCTGAGTCTTTTGAGGTTTAGCGCATCAAACAAAGGAGTTTATGGAAGCGCTAAATGTTTGTTGTACGCATAGTTTAACAAATCGAAAGTAGTGATGATGCCTTCGAGTGTTCCATTTCCATCAACAACTGGAATAGCGTGAAACAAGTTTTCATTGAAAATACCTGCTGCTACCATTACCGTAGAATCAGACTGCAAAGTAGCCACATGTTTGGTCATTACATCTTCGACAAGCAATGATCGCAACATTGCATTATTATATTCCTCACTTTTATCGCTAGTGAAAAAAGTAAACGTGTTGAGCAACTTATGATAATCCGTGGAACTGATTAAGCCCACAACTTTTCCATTGTCGTCCACCACAGGTATATGGTGGATATTGTTCTTTTTAAAAATATCCTCAACCACAGTCATATTATCAACAGGGGAGACGGTAAGCACTTCCCTTGTCATAATTTCTTTTATGCTAATATTTTTTACCATGACTTTATTTTTAACGGTTTGAACAATGATTTTAAAGCGACTCTGTCATTCCAGCATTTTGAAATGCAAAAAGAAGAATGTCATGAGTTGTGATGATTCCCACAAGTTGATCATTATCGACAACCGGAAGCGCATGAAACTTATTGGCCATAAATATATCAGCAGCCAAACCAACGGTATCTTCAGGATCAAGCGATACGGGATATTTACTCATTATTTCACTGGCTGTGGTATTGTCGTACCATTTTTCAGAAAACGACTTTCCGCCGGTATCGAGTGAAACATGATAGGAAAGTTTTAAAAAATCCTCTTTACTGATAATTCCTAAAAGCTGATCGATCTCATCAACCACAGGAATATGATGAATGTTGTTTTCGTCAAAAAGAGATTTCACCTTGATCAAACGGTCATCTGCGCTCGCAGTAATGAGCCGTCGTGTCATAATGTCGGATACTGGTGTTTGGATATTCATTATGTATAATTTTTAGTGTTGAAGATTTTGTGCATAATAAGAATTTACTGCATCAAAATCACCAAACAGGGTCAATAAATTCATAAAAGATTCAAATGTTCTGTCAACTGTCGCAGCCAGGTTTTTTTGAGAACTATATTTTTCAGCTTCAACGAGTTTTAAATTTTTGGTAACCTCATTTTTAAATTGTTCAAACCGGGCCATTTCATGACCGCCAAATACTTTTGAAAAAGGCATATTTTCCGCTTCATCTACAATTTGCCAAAGGTAAATCGCTTCCTCAATTAAAAATGCCAATTCATCCGGGCTACAAACCAAAGTATTGTCTTCACAGGATACTTCGGAAAGCATGCTCAACGCCCCTTCAAAATCCCACAAGTAGTCGAGAAAATATTCCATTTTATAACTTCGGCGGATTTCCATCATCTCATACTTCATGTGGTCTAACTGTACCATTGCTGTAAACTGGTCATTGCGAAATATCGCATCTTTTGTATCACACAACCAATCATCAATGTAGCGCAACCTTTCCAATCCGTCAATATCATCTTTGAATAAAAGCTGATATTTATCCTGGAATTTTTGCCAGCGGGCATCTAACAAAAACATTGAACTGGATGCCTTGTCAAGATCGTTTTTGTAAACGTGATAAAATACAGGCACGTAAGCTTCATCAAAATGCACCATGTCTTTTTCAACTCCGGTCTTGCTGCATGAACTCACCACAATAGTGATCATCAAAAAAAACGTGAATTGAAAAAGAAATTTCATGGTGCAATGGTTTTCATTTAAACTAAAAGCTTATGCTCTTTTACCGCAAATCTTACTTTTAAAACCTGCTCTTTGAAAAATTAAGAAATTGAAATCGTCTTCTTAGTTTCTACTTTCTTTACCTCAGTTTTTGGAAGATTTACGTACAGCATACCATCTTTGTAGGTCGCTTTGATTTTATCTTCCTTGATACCTTCAGGCAGCCAGAAAGATCGTTTAAAAGAACTGAAACTAAATTCCCTGCGGGTATAGTTTTCTTCAGTTTCTTCTTTTTCAGATTTTGTTTCGGAACTGATAATCAAATAACCATTATCAACTTCTACTTTAAAATCTTCTTTTTTCATACCTGGAGCAGCTACTTCCAGTTTAAACGCTTCATCAGTTTCCATAACATTAACGGCTGGGGCACTCATTTTTCGGAATCGACTATCAAAAAAGTCATCATCGCGGAAAAAATCATTAACCATGCTGTTAAAAGCTGGAAACAATTCGTTGGGTTTTCTCCATTTGATCAATGACATAATTAATTTGTTTTTGTTAAAAAATATGTTTCGAAATCCCGATTGATTTCTTCCCCATACATATCAAAGTTAAGTCCGAAGACTAAAATTAGTAGTGATAAATATCAATTGACCGGTTGATATTTATCATGCTATCCCGTCAAAATCTTATTTAGTTTTGATCAAAAGGACTGCTTATGAAAAAGTTATTGGTTCCTATCGATTTTAGCCCTGCCGCAAAAACAGGTTTTGATTCAGCTTTACAAATATGTAATATCATTGAAGCTGAAATTTATGCTCTGAATATCTATCAGGAGCCTATCAACAACTATTCTCAAGATGTTTCGACGCTAATTCAACAAGAGATTGAGAAAAAGCGGAGGAATTCGCTCAACAAATTCACAAGCATTCCTCCAGGTCTTAATCCAACTGATGAAGAGATAAAACCTACCATTCATACTGTGATAAAACACGGCAATACCGTAGATGGGATCGTTGCTTTTTCAAAGGAGAATAATATTGATTTGATCGTGATAGGTACCAAAGCCAAACACAACCTTTGGGAGTATTTGTTCGGAAGTGTTTCAACCAACCTGATCAAAAAATCCAAAACTCCGGTTTTGATCATTCCCGAAGGATTTAAATTTGAAAAATCAAAAAATATTGCTTTCGCAAATGACTTCCAGACTGACGAAATATCTTTCAAATTTTTAGACGAGTTTGCAGAAATGTTAGGAGCAGAAATCAAGCAGGTTCATGTCAATATTTTGCCGAGTGATTTTTCAGATTTGAAAGAAGAAGTCATAGAAGCCTCCGATGATGAAAAACACAGATATGCCACTGTCATTCGCGACAAATCTGTCAAAAAAGGCTTGGATTTCTTTATCGAAACACACAACATCGATATGCTTGCGCTATTCCTCCCAGAACGCAGCTTCACTGAAGACCTGTTGCGCAGAAGCGTATCCAAACAACTCGCCTTGAATAGTCAAATACCGTTGCTGATTTTTAAAGAATAATGTAATAGGTATTTATTTTTCAAAATGTTTCCACTCCTTTTCCCTTCATTAAAAAAATGTGATTCATATGGAGAAAATTATAATTTTAAGCTATTGTATAACATCCAAAAACCAGTCTGAATAAATATTGAAATTGATAGCGTTTCACCTACCATCCCAGAAAAGAATACTTCCGATATTCTTTTTTTGAATGATTCAATCAAGAAAAATATAACCTAATATACTCCTTAAATAAAATTTAAAAATGAAGAACGAGAAAAACGTAAAACTGACACTCAAAACAATTAGATCTGCTACCATGCTTGGATTCCTATTTTTAATATTTAGTTGTTCACATTCGGCTTCCCGTATATCCCAGGTAAATCAAAGTAATAATAAGCTCACCAAAGAAGTGATTTGGCACATCAAAGCAATTAATCCGGAAGCTAAATTTCTGGATGTTAAGGCTTTGGATAAAAAAGGAAATATATATAATGTCAAGGCCATACAGGATGCGGATCACAGATTTCTGATGGATGTCAAAGCTATGGTTGGCAAAAAAAGATTACCGGTCAAGATGCTAATCAGCGATGACAAATATACGCCAGTCAAGGCCATTGGTGAAGATGGGACTGTTTATGATATCAAAGCAATCTCTCCTGAAGGTGATAAAATGGATGTCAAAGGAATCAAGCGTGCCGGAGATATCATACACTTAAAGGCTATTAGCAAAGAAGGAGATTTTTATGCTGTAAAAGCAATTTCACCAGATGGTCAACTCAATGATGTCAAAGGGGTCAAAGTGTCTGAAGAAAAGCTTGAGGCAACAGTGCATGGAGTTGAAATTTTTGCGCATATTAAAGCACTTCCCCAGGCAGGATGCGCCGGTAATAAGTCTATTTGGCACATTAAAGCAATCAATCCTAAAGGTAAAACTATAAATATCAAAGCTTTGGATAAAAAAGGGAATATTTATGATGTTAAAGCCATACAAGATGCTAATCAGCAAAGTCTTTTGGATGTCAGAGCCTTCGTTGATGGGAAAAAATTACCAGTTAAGATGCTAATCAGCGATGACAAATACACGCCGGTAAAAGCCATTGGTGAAAATGGCACTGTTTACGACATCAAGGCCATCACTCCTGAAGGTGATAAAATGGACGTCAAAGGAATCAGTCGTGCCGGAAATATCATACACTTAAAAACCATTCACAAAGGAGTGGTTTTTTATGCTATAAAAGCGATTTCACCTGACGGAAAGCTATACGATGTTAAAGGAATCAAAATGTCAAAAGAAAAGCTTGAGTCAACGATGAACGGAGTTAAAGTGTCCGCACATATTAAAGCATTACCACAAACAAATTATATTAGCCGAATAATAAAATATTAAAATTAAACAGCAGGCTTTCCGCGTGCGAAAAGCCTGCTGTTTTCTAAAAATTTGTGGCAAAAAATCTATTTCAATTCTCTCAACACTAGTAAAGGAACAGGGCTGTTAAACGCCTCTTTCCGTGTAACGCTGGGATTGAAAATTCCTTCTAAAAATCGGCGTTTTCGAGTGATCATACAAAGCATATCTGCTTCATTTCTTTCTACAAAAGCATTGATCCCTTCATTGATATTCGAAATTCCAATGTTTTCATGAATACTGTAATCCAAGCCATTTAAATATTCGTTGATCGAAGGACTTACCCCTTTCTCTTCGTTAGGCTCAGCTATGTGATACACCAGAATTTTGGATTTGTAGCTTTTTGCAAGCGCAAGCAAAGGAGCTATTTGTTCTTTTGGAAAATGATCACTTTCATCAAGCGCTAATACTATTTTTTTGAAAGGTTTATACTTAAATCCGGATGGAATAGCTAAAATCGGTTTATTGGCTCTTTTGATTACACCAACGGTATTGCTGCCAATGAATATTTCATGGAGGGCAGAAGATCCCTGAGTCCCCATAATGATGAGATCCACATCATGCTGACCTGCAAAATTTACAATGGTACTTACAGTATAACCATTGATCGTCATTGCATCTAGGCTGGTATCATGAAAGAGTGCTGTTTTGTATTTTTTCACCAACCTGGATAATTGGACCTCATTTTCTTCTTTCAAAAAACGTTCAATATCCTTCAAACTACCTGTCGGACTATGTACCTGATACACGCTCAACAGATATATTTTGCTTTCAAAATGGTTTGCTAAATTAATAGCAAATTTTAATGCGTTTTCAGCATTTTCAGAAAAATCCGTAGGAACAAGAAGCCTTTTCATAGTTGTATTAAAAAGTTTAAACTAAATACAAGGAATAAAGTGCCTGAACACTTATTGATCGAGTTGTAAATGCTACTCATCTGCTAAATAACATTTTTTCAGCAGTTTTAAAACATTTGCAAAGTAATTCTGACGAATTGTATCAATTTGATTCTTTCAAATAATTAATCCTCAAAATGATACACCATTAATGGAAAATTGGTATCCATCGCCAACTGTCGAGTTGTGCTCAACCCAAGCAGATTGTCAATCCAGGCGCGATGGCGGTTGACTAATACGATTAAATCGATGTCGTTTTCTTCGGCGTATTGATTGAGTCCATGTATCACATCCACTCCATTGATAGAAACCATATTGAATGAAAACTTGGGATCACCATCTTTAAAAAGCAAATTGAAAATGGAGTCCTCAATGGCCGAAAAGTCAACGTCATCTTCATCTTCAATATGGATAAAATGAACGCTTGCATCAAAAAGTCCTGCAAAATCAATAAACTTCATTATCATTTTTTCATCAGCAGATGAAAAATCGCTCGCGTACAGCATGTTATCAAATTGCTCATATTTTGTGCCTTTAGGCACAAGCATCACTGGACATTCAGCTTTTTGTGCTAAAGTGGAAGTAATACTTCCTGTCAGTTGTTCCAGCCAATTGTAGTGGCCTTCAGTTCCGGCAATGATCATGGCCATATCCTTCTCTTTGGATAATTTGACAAGTTCTTTGACCACTTTTCCTTCTATTATCTCTACTTCTACATTGATCTTGGTCATTACATCTCCTTTGTCAACAGTATCCGAAACAAAATTGTTGAGTTTGCTTAAGAGGTAATTAAACGGAGTGTCGCCCGTTTGGAGCGCCAATTGCTCCATGGCACTTAATTCTCCTCCGTAAACGTGGACCACTTTTAATTTGTATTGAAAAAAACCAGCTATTTCGCGTGCAAATAAATATGCATTGTGTGCGACTTTAGAAAAGTCAACAGGGACTATTATCGTTTTCATGTTAAAGTTTTTAAATTTTCAAAAGTAATTTTTTCAATCATCAACATGTAAGATCAAAATCGGAACTTTCGAATGAATAGCTACCTGGCGTGTGATACTTTTGTGGAATACATTTTCCAAAAATTTTCGGTGTTTGGTGACCATCACCAGCAAATCCACATCATTGTCGGCTGCATAAAAATTGAGGCCTTCCCAAATGGATCCGCTTTCCACCTCAGCCATTTTGAATTTGAGCTTTGGCAGCCTATCATTTAATTGCTGCTCCAGCATTTGTTCGGTTACTTTATAACGACCTTTTTCTTTATTTTCATGAACATCAACCAAATGGATGCCGGCTGAAAAACGTCCGGCAAAATCAACGATCTTGTCCATCACCTTGCCGTCTATTTTTTCGAAGTCACTGGCATATACTATATTCCTGTAAGGATTGAAACGCGCACCATTTGGAACTAAAAGCACCGGGCTATGAGCGTATTTTGAAACATCAGAAGAGATACTTCCAAATACTTTTTCCAAAATGGTATTGTCGCCGGTAGTACCCATGACAACTAAATCAATTTCTTCAGTTTTTGACAGTCGAACTATTTCTTCGCCTGCAAATCCACTGATAATCTCATTAGTGACATTGATCAAGGTATCGACTGGTTTTTCACCTTCGCTACTTTGGCGAACAAATTTTTTCATCAATTCCTTCTTCGGTTCAAGTATCAACATGTCCGCATTGGCTCCCAATGGATATCCAGGGCTGTATGAGGGATGATAAACGTGAATGACTTTGATATTGGAATCGAAATATTCCGCTAAGTGGAGCGCATAATGATAAGCTCCTTTTGATGTTTTAGAAAAGTCTGTTGGTACAAGAATATTTTCCATAATAAATTGATTTGAAAAGTATTTTCGTAAAAGCGATTTTAAATCACTTAAACCCAACTCATGATCATTGTGATGAAAAACAACTTCATCATTTATAGACAATGCAGGTACCCTGATCAGATTGTGCCTCAGAAATGACTCAATATCCGTGATTTCTTCCACGTTAGCATCCACTGAAAGAGACTTAATCGCCTTTTTCAGGGTATTCATTAATTGCTTATGCCTAGCATCCTCTAATCCAAGGATCTGTATTTTTTTCATTTCAACTTTTTGGTCAATGGCAAACAAAAAAATAATTTACCAGTACTATACCGCTTTTTGATCTTTCAATGAAAGCGATCGAATGATATCATAAGTAGTAAGGATACCTACCAACTCGTCATCGTCAACAACAGGTATTGCGTGGAATAAATTTTCTTTAAAAACTTCAACTGCCACACCAATTCGATCCTTTGAAGAAACTTTCGCCAAACCGGTAGTCATGATTTCTTCAGCAGTGTAGTTATTCAAACGAGCTTCATTGAGCATATCATCATAGCCATTTTCATAGCTCGCTCCTTTTAAAAAATAAAGAAGGTCCGTCTTACTTACCATCCCTACGATAGCCTTATATCGAACCACTGGCAAATGGTGGATTTTATGTTGATCAAAAATCTCTTTTACTACAGAAAGTTTGTCTTTTGGGTTAACGGTTAATAACTTTTTAGTCATAATCGTCGATACAGGTGCAAGAATATTCATAATCGCTTTTTTAGGTTAAATAATTATTACTCTTGCAATTTCTCAAGATCTTCCTAATTACAAGATGACGATAATCAAAAAAAATAGTGACTTTTGTCATACAGCAAAATTTATTAATTTTAATACCTTAGTATTGAAAAATTTGAGCCTTTTGAATACAAATATTCATATTAGCGAACACTCGGAAGATGCCCAAAAATTAAAGGCGATCTTTGAAACAGCAATCGATGGAATTATCACTATTGACACCAATGGGATAGTGGAATCTTTTAACAAAGCCGCTGTAAAATTGTTTGGTTTTAAAGCCAATGAGATTGTTGGTCAAAACATTAGTCTGCTCATGCCCGAGCCAGACCGATCCAACCATGACACCTATATCCAAAGGTATCAAAATACTCGGAAGGCCCATATTATCGGAATTGGTAGGGAAGTAATAGGGATGAAAAAAGATGGAACCAGGTTTCCCATGCGATTGGCAGTTAGTGAGGTAAAATTGAAAGAAAGAACAATTTATACTGGCATCATCCATGATCTTTCAGATGTCAAAGAAGCAGAGAATAAATTTAAACAATTAAATGAGGAACTTGAATTGATTGTGAATGAGCGGACAGACAAGCTTTCTGAGGCTGTAAACAAACTTTTGGAGACCAACCAAAAGCTAGAAAGTGAAATTCATGAAAGAGAAAAAGTGGAAGAAGCTTTGCGCCAAAGCGAACTCGAACTTAGAATTGCCTTACAAAAAGAAATTGAACTCAACGAGCTGAAATCCCGTTTTGTATCTATGGCTTCCCATGAGTTCCGAACTCCACTGAGCACGATCTTGTCTTCAGCTTCGATCATCGGACGATACACCAAAAGCGAAAACCAGGATCAACGAGAAAAACATATAAAACGTGTCAAATCAGCTGTGAATAATTTGACGGGGATTCTTAATGATTTCCTTTCTTTGAGCAAACTCGAGGAAGGTAAAATTGAATACAAACCTTCAGAATTCGAAATCATTGAATTTTGTATTGAAACCGTTGAAGATATCCAAGGATTACTCAAATCTGGCCAGTACGTAAAATTCGAGGGTGCACTCCCCAAAACAATGGTTTATCTGGATCAAAGAGTATTAAAAAACGTTCTTTTTAACTTGCTTTCGAACGCTTCAAAGTATTCGGGGGAAGGAGCTAAAATCATTTGTAGACATAATATTGTGAACAATCATCTACATATTCAGATTATAGATGAAGGAATTGGTATTCCAAAAGCTGACCAACAATACTTGTTTGGCCGCTTTTTTAGAGCATCCAATTCAATCAATATCCAGGGAACTGGACTTGGACTGAACATCGTGAAACAATACGTGGAACTAATGGATGGCACCGTGAATTACGAAAGTGAAGAAAACAAAGGATCTACTTTTTCTATAACTATTCCTTTAAAAACAACATAATGCAGAAAATCTTAGTTATCGAGGATAATCAAAATGTGAGAGAAAACCTGGCTGAAATTCTTTCCTTATCTAATTATCAGGTCATTACAGCTGAAGATGGAAAAGTTGGCGTTCAAAAAGCATTGAAAGACAACCCCGATTTGATTATTTGTGATGTCATGATGCCCGAATTGGACGGGTTTGGTGTATTGCATATCCTTAGTAAAAAACCTAAAACAGCTGATATTCCATTTATTTTTTTAACAGCTAAAACTGATAAAACTGATTTCCGAAAAGGGATGAACCTGGGAGCCGATGATTACATCACAAAACCTTTTGACGACATGGAGCTCCTTGATGCGATTGAAGTTCGGTTGAAAAAAACACAAAGGATCAGAAAGATTTTTGACGGTTCAGTTTCTTCTTTAAATACACTCATCGATGAAGCCAGAGGTAAAAAAGCTTTGGAAAAATTGTCTGAGGAAAGAGAAATTCGCCACTTTAAAAAGAAAGAAATCCTGTACCAGGAAGGCAATCTCCCGAATAAGATATTTTATATTGTAAAAGGCAAAGTAAAAATTTATAAAATCAACGATTACGGCAAAGAATATATCACTGAAATATACTCGGAAGGTGAATTTTTTGGCTACCATCCATTGATTGCAGGTACAAAATACATTGATTACGCAGCTACAATGGAAGAGTCTGAAATCTGTTATATTCCAAAAGACGACTTTACGACATTGCTTTATGGAAATCGCGACTTTTCAGCCCAGTTCATCAAAATGCTAGCCAATGAGGTTGAAGAAAAAGAAACACAACTGCTTAGTCTGGCATACAACTCAATCAGAAAAAGAGTGGCTGAAGCTTTGGTTAATCTGGAAGAACGATCTCCGGAAGGTGAAGACAAAATTTCTATCCAGAGAGACGATCTTGCAAGCATGGTAGGCACCGCAAAAGAATCCGTAATTCGAACTCTGACTGACTTCAAGTCTGAGCAATTAATCAGCATCGAAAACGGGCTGATCACCATTTTGGACCTCCCAAAACTGAAAGATATGCCGAATTAATCAAGTGGTTGTTGGTCAAGTGGTTAGGAAGTAAAAAATCTATTTTCATAGTTTTTAACTATTTGATCACCTAACCTTTTACTTTTTACAGCCACTTAATCGTAAAATCAATCAGTTTTTGTTTAAAGGCAGTGTATGGAGCCGTCAAAAGATCTAAAACAAAAAATGGAGACCACACTTTCAAAACTGCTCTTGGGTTTGAAAAAGCTTCAAAGCCATAAAAACCATTTCCTTTACCAATACCGCTATTATTTGATCCGCCAAAAGGTAAGTTATGGTTTAAAAAGTGAATCAGGTTATGGTTAATACAGGTTCCGCCAGCACGTGTATTATTGATGATCTGGTTGATATTTTTCCTGCTGTTGCTATAAATATATAAACCCAGAGGCTTTTCATTAGAATTGATTCTATCAATCACTTCCTGTAGGTCTTTAAATTTATAAACAGGTAAAATTGGACCAAAGATTTCCTTTTCAGATAGATCAGAATTTTCAGGCACATCGGTCATTATCGTTGGCCCAATATAATCCTGAGAAGCATCTGTTTTTCCACCAAATTCAACGTTTGCTCCTTTGGAAAGCGCCTCTTCAAAATATCCTTCGACTCTTTTAAAATGTTTGTTATTTACAATTCGATTGTAAGAGTTTGTAGCAGAAGGGTCCTCTCCATAAAACTCTTTCAACTTTGCTTTAACCTTTTCTAAAAATTTATCTGCTACCTCTTCATGTACAAACACATGATCTGGGGATATGCAAACCTGGCCGTTGTTAATCCATTTCCCCCATGCAATTCGATGTGCGGCATCATTGAGATTGGCGGTTTTATCAATAATCGTAGGTGATTTCCCGCCCAGTTCAAGTGTTACCGATGCTAGGTTTTCCGCCGCTGCTTTCATCACAATTTTACCGATTTCGGGTGCTCCCGTGAAGAAAATATGGTTGAATGGAAGTTTTAATAATTCTGTCGAAACTTCCACACCACCTTCAACTAAAGCAATTTCTGATTCATCAAATAATTCATTTATGATCTTTTTCATAACCGCTGAAGCATGTGGCGTATGTTCAGAAGGCTTGACCATTATACAATTGCCGGCAGCAATTGCCGAAACCAACGGTCCAAAAGTTAGATTTATCGGAAAATTCCATGGCGCAATAATCAATACTACTCCTTTGGGTTCATAATGAATATAAGAGCTGGTTCCCATTTGAGCCATAGGAGTATCCACTTGCTTTTTACGCATCCACCTGGATAAATAATTTCTTGTGTGTTTAATTTCTGAAGTTACTGGATAGATATCCCCCAAATCAACTTCAGCCGGATGTTTTCGAAAATCATTGTACAATGCTTCTTTGATTTCCTGTCTATATTTCAAAACTGCTTTATGCAAGCGATCCAGCTTCTTTCGGCGATCATTTGCTGTGGTATTTGCGATTTTTTGCTGATTGGCTTTTTGTAATTTAAAAATTCTTTCAACTTCTTGTCTAACTGCACTTAGTGATGTTGAGGTACTTACGGTGGTCATAATTTTTAGATTTTGGTACTGAGATGTGCTGATTTTTTAAAATCCTGTATTTCGGGTTCTCCGTGAAAATTTGGTCTACACAATTATCCTAAGTTACTAAAAACTCAACTAATGACAGATTATTTTAAACTAAAACCCTTTTCAACCGAATTAATTACCAGGAAATCAACATTCAAAAATTCAAACATTCTATACACTGAATAACCAATTTTCCAGTTTTTGGTTGTAATATTTAATTGATCATAAACGGCCCGGTTGTGAATTAAAAAATCTTATTACTTTTATAAAAATAACCAAAAGTATGTCAGCTACAATTTCAAAATCAACTTTACAATTTCTCAAAGACCTGGCAAATAATAATAACCGTCCGTGGTTCAACGACAACAAAGACCGTTATGTGGAGGCTCACGACAATATGATCGAATTTGCAGAAGCAGTGATCGACGAGATGAGTCATCACGACAATCTCGTACCCATGACTGGTAAAAAAAGTTTGTTCCGGATTTACCGTGATGTGCGTTTTTCAAAAGACAAATCTCCTTACAAAACCAATTTTGCAGGAGGTTTGAAAAGAGCCACCAAATGGCTCAGAGGAGGGTATTATTACCACATCCAGCCAAGTGCATCTTTTGTGGGCGGAGGATTTTGGGGACCCAATTCAGCTGACTTGAAAAGAATCCGTGACGAAATTGCAGCCGATGATGAACCCCTCAGAAAAATTATTGCAGATCCCGTTTTTGTAAAAACTTTTGAAACCCTGAAAGGCGAAACTGTAAAAACAGCACCCAAGGGCTTTTCAAGGGATCACCCGGCCATTGATTTACTTCGCTACAAACAATTTTTGATCAGTCGATCATTTACAGATAAAGAGGTTACTTCACCAAAATTTGTGAATGAATTGTGCCAGGCTTTTCGAAATATGCGCCCTTTCTTTGACTACATGAGTGAAGTTTTGACCACAGATGCCAATGGTGTTCCGATTGAAGATTGAATTTTTAAATCAAAAATCAGCAATGTTCGAAAAACCAATAAATCAATTTCAATTTTATATTTTCCTATTTTGTTGCTTTACCCTTACAGCCTGTAAAAATGAAGAAACTAAACCCAATATTGTCTATATTCTGGCTGACGATTTAGGGTATGGCGAACTTGGCGCTTATGGTCAAAAAAAAATAAAAACACTAAATATTGACGAACTTGCTGAGACGGGGATTCGTTTTACACAGCATTATTCGGGATCTCCGGTTTGTGCGCCCTCCCGCTGCGTATTATTGACAGGCAAACACACTGGTCATGCTTATATCCGAGGCAATGATGCCTGGAAATCACGTGGGGATGTTTGGAATTACGAGAAAGCAACAGAAGATCCTTATCTCGAAGGCCAAAGGCCAATCCCGGCTGAAACTGAAACACTTGGCGAGCTGCTTCAAAAAGCAGGTTATAAAACAGCTTGTGTTGGTAAATGGGGCCTTGGCGGACCACTTAGCGAAGGCGCACCTAACAAACAAGGATTTGACCTTTTTTACGGGTATAATTGCCAAAGGCAAGCCCATAATTTATATCCCGCACATCTTTGGAAAAACGACCAGAAAGTTAAACTAAACAACGAATTAGTCATTCCTAACACCAAACTTGAGGAAAACGCTGATCCTTTTGAATTAAATTCCTACGATCTTTTTACTCAACCAGACTATGCACCGGAATCCATGTTGACGGAAGCATTGGCTTTTATTGAACGAAACAAAGCGGAACCATTTTTCTTACTTTTTTCTTCCCCTTTACCACATGTTCCACTTCAGGTTCCAAAAACTTATGTTGATCAGTACCACAAAGAATATGGCGACGAAAACCCCTATCTCGGCAACCAAGGATATTTTCCAAATCGATATCCAAATGCCACTTATGCTGCAATGATCAGCTATCTCGACGATCAGATCGGAGCAATCATTCAGCAATTAAAAGATCAAGGTGTTTTTGAAAACACGCTGATTATTTTCACCAGCGACAATGGTCCGACTTATGCTGGTGGCGTTGATGCTGATT
>JANQFJ010000324.1 GCA_028277915.1 Saprospiraceae bacterium | reverse complement strand
AGGCAACTACTGTATTTGTGAGGGAGGTGAAGAAGAAGAAGGTGAACCTGGACAAGGGATAGATCCTCCAGTCTTGGATATCGATGTAAAAGATGCTTTTACGAAATTTGGCTTGATTGGAATTTTTAATGAACAACTATGGAGCAGAGAAGATGGTATGATAATTTTAATGAAGAAGAATCAACTTGAAAATAATTTTGAAATAAATAGAATTGATCTAAATAATTTCCAAACTCCGGTAGAATTAAATAGAGGAAATCTTGATTAGTTTGTTTATCAATAAGTATAAAAAAAGTAAAATTTGCCTGCAACTATAGTCTCTTAGAACTCCCACGAAGAATACACGGATATAAAAAGAAATTAAAACCAGAAAAAATATAATCTAGCTTTAATGAAGAATGAAATTTTATTAGAGGTTAGAAAGAAGAGCTTTTATACAGGAATAATCTCTGGCTTGATAGCCGTCCTAATTATGTTCATTCCAAGCGGATTTATTGGCTATTCTAATTATAATGAAGAAATCTATGTTTTACCTTTAGAAATCTTATTTATTAAAATATTTGTTGTTTATGCTATTTTAGGGGGATTGATGGGATATTTACCGACAGTTTTAGCTATTTCAAAAGAGGGTAAGTCAAGAAAAAAAATACATCCGGGGATAGTATTTTGCATAGGTTTTATAACAACATTAGTATTAATACAATTAAAAGCCAGAGATGCATTGGTTCCAGTAGATTTTTACGTTGATCCAAACAACCCTCTAATTAAATGGGGAGGGCCGTTAGGACAGCCTAATTTTGAATCCATAGCAAATGGGATGGTAGGAGGAATACTAATGTTGGCTCTTTATCAAATAATAATTGAGCATAAAATGAGTGATCGCCAACTCATTTTATACAGAGCATTCAAAACTGCCATATTAACTACCGTTGTCTATGGCCTAATTTATATTGTGTTTTTGTTAATATTAAGGTTCAACATACTAACACTTGGCTCTGAACCATTTGGAACGGGAGCAGTTTTCAAAACCCAATTTCCTCATCCTGAAAGATTTTATATTGTTTTCCTTATTTCAATATGCTTTGTACTTGTTAATTCAATGGGGTATTATTTGTCAATAGAAAAATTG
This sequence comes from Saprospiraceae bacterium, assembly GCA_028277915.1. GTDB lineage: Bacteria > Bacteroidota > Bacteroidia > Chitinophagales > Saprospiraceae > JAHDHW01. The sequence continues at coordinate 6,295 of JANQFJ010000324.1, read as the reverse complement.
GTAGCGAATTCAAGTATAATTCCAAACTTCTCTTTGTTTACAAAAAAAACGAAACCCATTTATGATGTTGCCATTTCATTTGCTGGATCAGAAAGAGATTTAGCTATTACTATAGGATTTTATTGTCAAAGAAATGGAATTTCAATATTCTATGACGACCTTGAACAATTGTGGGGCAAAGACCTCAAAAAAGAACTAAAGAGTGTTTTTGGTAAACAGGCTAAATACGTTTTGGTGATAGTAAGCAAGGAATATGTAAAAAGATATTGGACAATGTATGAATTCAGGTCTGCTTTAACTAACATGGTTGATAATGAATGGGGTAGGATTCTACCAATAAAAATAGACGATGCAATTCTACAAGAATTGCCAGACTCAATTGCTTATATCCCAATTGACATTTCATTAAATAAAGGAATTATAGGTTTTTATATCACTAAAAAAATTCAAGATTTACTCAAATCTTAAACAACAGGTTATCAGAAAATAAAATGATAATGTAACGGCGGTCATCAATGACAAATCTTCCACGCAAGCGGAAAAGCACTTTGTGAATTTGCTGGCACACCGCATAGCCCACAGGTTCAAGTAAGAAAAAAAATACTTTTGGTGGTTAGGTATTCATTATTGATTAGTACTAAGAGGTGAAAGTAAAATTTAATCACCAAAAAATTATCAATTGATACAGCCTGTGCCTTTACACCTGTTGGTAGTCTTGAAAAGAGACGTAGTTTACACTACGGATAACTAGACAGGCTTCAAATAATTTTTAAATATTGAACTTAGAAAAATGAAAAATTTAATTGTTTTATTGTTGTACTCAGTTGTAGGAAGTTTTCTGTTTCTATCTTGCAATAATACAAATTCTAGCAAAGCAGAAAACAAAGATTCAGTTCAGGTTAAACCAGCTGATTTACCACGACTTATAAATATTTTTTATTTAAATTTGATTTTCTAACTTCTTAGGAAATTTTGGTAGCCCTCTTAGGATTTTGAATCATTGGTATGGACTTATAAATATTAAAACTGTTGTACCTATGTTGTACCCATTATTGCAAAAAACAAAAAACCAAGCTTTAAGGCTTGGTTTAAAGTGCTGGTTATCAGCTAGTACCTCGGGAGGGAATCGAACCCTCACTCTCTTGCGAGAACTGGATTTTGAATCCAGCGCGTCTACCAATTCCGCCACCGAGGCTATTAAATGTTTGGTAGTTTATGGTTGAAAGTTTTTAGTTTATTTAGCTAATCCTTAAAACGAAAAACTGAAAAAGTAAAACTTCAAACTAATAACTCTGAACTATTTCAAAGCGAGGCAAATTTATCCAAATTTTCACGAATTCGCAAAAGATAGCGCTTTTTTAAATAATAATCTTTGATAGATTTTAGTTCCTCTTTGGAGGTGGTATCGTTACTATAATTTTCGATGATATTTTCCACTTCAGCATATATCCCGCTTTCGTGATTTTCCAGTTGGTTGAGAACATCATTTTTCTTCACTTCGTCATAATCAAACTCCAATTCCATCAATGCTTCGTTGATTTCCATCATGTCCATCAAAAAACTTTTGGGTAACTTATTTTGACCTTCTTCTTTCATCATTCCTTTTTGTTCCAAAATGTATTTCATGCGCTTGTCAAAATCTTTGAGCGTTTTGTAAGCTTCGTTGTTTAATGTAGATAATTCGAGAATTTCCGCTTGTTTTTCCTCACTTTCTAGGGTATAAAAGTCGGGGTGATACTTTTTACTGTTTTCGTAAAAGATGTTTTTCAGTGCAATGGCATCAACTTTAAATGAAACCGGGATTTTATAAAATTCAAAATAATTCACTGGAAATGCGTAAATGGTAGAATAATAGATCTATTAATTTTTTTAAGATTTTATCGACCCTTAAACCAATCGAGAAAATCCAGTCCATTTGCAAAGATCAGTAATGAGAGTATGAGGAAAAATCCGGCAATGGTTGAATATTCCATGAATTTATCACTTGGCTTTCGACCACTGACGACTTCGTACAACAAAAACATTACATGTCCTCCATCCAGTGCAGGGATCGGCAACAAATTCATAAAGGCCAGGATCAGTGAAATGATGGCAGTCATTTTCCAAAACCTTTCCCAAATCCATTCATCGCCATACAGCTTAGCTATAGATCCAAAACCGCCTAAACTATCTGAAGCCTTTAGCCGGCCGCTGAACATCTGCCCAAATGCTTTGAACTGATCGGTCAGGAAAGTCCAGCCTTTGACTACTCCCATAGGTAGTGCCTGAGCAAGAGAGTATTCCTTTCGTTCAGTTTCAAATGGTTTGCCATGTACGCCAATCTGTCCTTCAGGTGTAAGGGTTAAGCTGAAGTTTATACTGTCTCTTTGATTTCTTAAGACGGTGAGTTCAACATCTTTGCCTTTATTATTTTCAGCCATTCGAATGAATTCGTGGTAAAACGGAGTAGGCTCCCCGTTAAAAGCAATTATTCTGTCATTTTCCTTAATTCCTGCAGCTTTGGCTGGAAACTTTTCATCATCAATAACTTTCTGCACAACGAATTGCTGACGAGGTCCAAAAAGTCCTTTGCCTTTGTTTTCCCGTTTGGTAAGCTCAGCAAGACTTTCATCGCTGATTTCAAGGTTTATTTTCTGGCCATCGCGATCAATTTTTATCTCTTTTGCTTCATTGATGATAACTTCACGAAAAACAAAGCGATCACTGAATTGATCAAATGGAGCATCGCCAATGCTGATAATCTTGTCTCCGTCCTGAAGTCCCAACTGCATCCCCAATGTATCGACAAATATTCCGTGTTCTACATTTTTACTCGGTAAATATTCTTCTCCCCAGGCAAATAACACCAATCCCCAAATGAAGAAACCAAGCAAAAAGTTTACAGTCACACCACCCAACATAATAATCAGCCTTTGCCATGCAGGTTTGGACCGAAACTCCCAAGGCTGAGGTGGTTGCTTCATTTGCTCTTTATCCATGCTTTCGTCGATCATGCCTGAAATCTTGACATATCCGCCAAGCGGCAACCAGCCAATTCCATATTCTGTTTCTCCTTTTTTAAATTTAAAAAGAGAAAACCAGGGATCAAAAAACAAATAAAACTTTTCAACGCGGGTATCAAACAAACGAGCAGGGAAAAAGTGTCCCATTTCGTGTAAAACGATAAGTATAGATAAGCTCAAGATGAGCTGGCCAATCATTATAACGTAATCCATAAAAATTTTTTGTCAGAAAAATTTGTAAGTACAAAAAAGATCGGTGCAATTACAAACTGGTTCAATGCCTGAATAACAGTTTAAATCAGGCGGTTGTTTCAAATTGAGTGCAAAAATACTACTTACTAATGTAATTTTCAATTGGAACGGATTTTAATATCTTCAAAAATGAAAGACATGCCTTGGAAGTTTGTTTTAAGGATTTTCCATTATTAATTTTGCTGGCTATGCAATTGTTTTATACTACTGAAATTGAAGGTGACATCGCTAAGCTCAACGAAGAAGAGGCTCGTCATTGTGTCCAGGTGCTCCGTAAAAAGCTTGGGGATCGAATAAATTTCATAGATGGAAAAGGAGGATTTTATCAGGCTGAAATCATCGAGGCCCGAAAAAAAGAATGTATTTTAAAGATTGAAAAAAAGATAGAAGCTTTTGGTAAACGAACGTTTTCTTTACACATTGCTATCGCGCCCACCAAAAATATTGATCGCTTTGAATGGTTTTTGGAAAAGGCTACGGAGATTGGAATCGATGAAATTACTCCTATGATTTGTCAGCGGTCTGAAAGGCGAAAAATACGCCCTGATCGTTTGAAAAAAATATTGCTTTCCGCTACAAAACAGTCTGTCAAAGCTTATCTTCCAAAATTGAATGATCTGACAAAATTTGATGATTTGATAAAAAAGGAAAACCTCATTCCAGGTGAACAGCGTTTTATTGCAACGGTTTATAAAAATGAAGCAAGCCATTTGAAAGAGCTATCCAAAATTGGGAGAAAAGCCACCATTCTAATCGGTCCTGAAGGAGGTTTTTCACCGGAGGAAATTGAATTGGCCAATAAAAATAATTTTTTGGCTGTAAAGCTTGGGACAAGCCGTCTTCGTACAGAAACTGCCGGAGTTGTGGCTTGCCATACCATGAATTTATTAAACGGAGTGTAAAATTTAGAAAATGAAGATGAAGACGTTTAAGCATAAAAAAGATGTCGTTTCGATGTTTGGTTTGATTGGGATTATTGTAATCCTTAACTTTTTGAGGTACCTCAACGGTTATGGATTTTCAATCCCAATATTGGCTTTGACTCTCGTTTTGACGATCATGGTAGTGTGGATGTGGCTGGTGTCAAGTTATACTGTTGATAATCAGCAATTAATCATAAAGAATGGCCCGTTCAGTCAAAAGATTAAAATCGATGAAATCACTAAAATCAAAGGCAGCACACCTTCCAGGCTCAGGGGGAAACTTAACAAATACAAGCTTACAATAACACATAGAAAAAATCGCCGACTGAGTGTATTCCCTTTAGAAAAAGATGAATTTATAAAAGTACTTTTGAAAATCAATTCAGGCATCAAAGTGGAGTAAACTTTGGGTTTTGACCAATTACCAATAGAATAATTGCGTAAAAATCATTATATTAAAAGACAATCCTTTTTAATAATGAAAACTTGAGACCCATGAACAAAAATCTTTACGTATTAATCCTTTTATGTGGTTTTATTTTAAACCCTGCTTTCTCACAAACCATTTCAATTTCCGGAAAAGTTGTCCGCCACAATGGCGATCCAGTGGAAGGAGCCCTTGTCAGTTGTACAAATACTTCTCCGGTGGCGAGTGCATTGGATGGAAGCTTCACTTTTAACGATCTGCCTGCAGGAGAAAATTATTTTATTAGCGGAATGCATCAAACAGATGTATTCGATGGAATTACCATCCTGGATGCATTATTTGGAAGAAATATGATCATTGTTCCTGGTTTTGAATTTAATGAGTATCAGTTGTTTGCTGGAGATCTCAATAATAATTTCTTTTTTACCACTATTGACTTGGTACTTATGACCAGGGCAGCTGTGAAAATAGATGCCGGAATTTTAGGTAACAACTGGTATTTTTTTGATCAGGGAGGTATTCAACAGGGTGGAATTTTCCTTGAAGATGTGAGTTCAGACGTTTCGGATTTGGAATTGATAGCGACCAAATCAGGTGATGTGGCGATTGATTCGGACCATATTCCTCCTCCGCCAGGTGCACCGCAGCCATTTTATTATTTGGAGGATTACAACGCCAGCCTGGATGATGAATTTACTATTGAAATTAAGGTCAATGATTTTAAAAATATTGCCGGTTTTCAGCATGCACTGAGTTGGGATCCAGCTGTATTAGAATTTGTAGAACTGGAAGGAGCTGTATTTTCAAGCACCTGGATTAATGAAGATTTGTTGGGTGAAGGGTATTTCCCTATTGCTGGTGTAAGAATTGATAGTTTGTCAAATTTCGAACTACCGGACGGGACAGTTTTATACTCCATCAAGTTTAAAGCATGGCAGGATTTTTCGAGTTTGGTTGGAATCGTTGAAATAACGGAATCTATTATGCCACGACAAACAGTGTATCGGATTGAAAATGGCGACCTTTTCTTGTTGGATGATTCTTTTGAAATTGTTGAAAGTACTTCCTCAAAAAGTGTCTCAAATCTCGAAAAGTTTGAAATTGCTCCGAATCCGGTTTTGAACGAATTTTTCATTAGAATTAGCTTTGAACAATTTGAAAATGCGAGTTTATCTCTACATGATTTTAGTGGAAAAATGATCACGAATTGGAATCTCGATGGAAATAATTTTGAACAGTCAATTTCAGTTTATGAACTGCCAAAAGGAACGTATGCTTTAAAGTTAGTCTCCACAAATGGAATTACAACCAAAAAGTTGATCAAATTTTAAATAGACAAGCCTAGCGAATTAAAATAAAAAGGTGATGAATGATTTAATTTGTCACCTTTTTGATTGGAGCATTTTAATATTGACAATCAAATGGTGTTGAATCAATATTGATTTTTGGTCGTTTATAAATAAATTTGTGCAATTCTCGTTTGTATTAAAAATTGAATATGAAAAACTGGAAAATTATCCTGTCTGTTTTGATGGCTTTCGCCCTTTCATCTTTTGTCTTGAACAGTGAATCACCATCATTAAAAATTGCATTGCTGAAATACAGCGGAGGAGGGGATTGGTACGTCAATCCGACCGCGTTGCCCAATTTGGCTGAGTTTTGTAATACTGAACTGGGAACAAACATCGATC
>JANQFJ010000273.1 GCA_028277915.1 Saprospiraceae bacterium | reverse complement strand
ACTTAAAGAATGTAAAATTTCTTCACTTGCTCCCGGATAAGTGTATGAAAGGTTTTCAACTTTGATCATGTTGATTATTTTTCTTCAATATCGGATTTTAGAGCCGGATATTAAATTTTCAGGTTAAATTCCCATTAACAATAAGATAATGATTATCTAAAGAATTCGTAATACTCCCTTTACTCTGGGTTCATTAACAAAATAGAACTTCATATTTAAAAACAAGGATGAAGTTTCTGCTTGTCTCGTTTTGCCTGATATTTCACTTTTCACTCTCAAATGCCCAAATTCCACCTGATTCAATTCAGGCTTTCCAAAATACCGACAGCCTTGTCAAAATAAATTTGGGTGATTCAGTTTTGATTGCAAAAACTGCTGATCTCAAGTTTTTGTACGAATCACATCGCAAAGTACATGAAATTGCTTTGCTTGAAAAAGAAAGACTTTTTAAAATAAAATTAAGGTTAGTACTAATAATTTCCTTAGTCTTGGTTTTAATAGCTGTTGGTTTGGCTTTTCGATTTAATCATCAAAAATCAAAAGGCTATAAACTCCACAATGGTTATCAGGAAGAATTGCTCTCAGCAGAACAGGAGATGTTATTAATGAATTTAAAAAAATCATTGTTCAATGAGCAAAATTTGAAAGAAGAATTACTAAATCGCAAATTAATTGAAAAACAACTTCGAGAGGAATTGTCTTTAAAAAACCAATCTCTTGCCACATATTCTTTGGCTAATATTCGAAAAAATAATTTTTTAGAAGAACTCAAGAAAGAACTCAAAAACATCAAGAAACTTGATAAATATCAAGCTCAAAAAGCAATCAGCCATCTTATCTCTACAATTCATTCATACACTGAGCAAGAAGAGCACTGGACAGATTTTCAAAGAATTTTCGAAGAAGTGCATATTGATTTTTTTAAAAACCTGAAATCTGAATTTCCGGAGCTTTCCCCAGCCGAGTTGCGCCTGTCAGCACTGCTAAAATTAAATCTCAATTCCAGTGACATCGCAACAATTCTTGGTATTTCACAGGATAGCCTCAGAGTGGCCAGATACCGCCTCAGGAAAAAACTCAATCTGTCAAAAGGTAGCAACCTTATCTCCTATTTAATGGTGCAGTAACACTGCCTTAATCATTTGATAACAAAGCACAACCAACTGAAAATAAGCAAATTAGATTAGGTCGTATACGTTTTGATTCCTTTCTCTTGCATGATGTTGCCTTTTTACTTCTTTGATTAAAAATATGCGACTATTTGAGATTCTAATTTTGCTACAAATCAAAACTTAAATTAAAATGAACAGACTTTTACGTATTTCCCTTTTATTATGCTTAACTCTACAATTGGATACTATTTTAGCACAAAATGGAGCCATCACCGGTATCATTTTAGATGAATACAATCTTGCCATGCCTGGAGCTAATATTTTTGTTCCTGAACTGGAAAGAGGCGCTGTTTCAGACCCGAATGGCCGTTTTGAAATTGTCAATATTCCAGAGGGGAATTATGAATTAAATATCTCTTTCATGGGATATGAGACCCACACTGAATCGGTGACCGTCTCCACCAGTCAATCGAATAACCTCAAAATTATTTTGGAACCATCCATGTTAATTGGCGACGAAGTTATTGTCATGGGTGACCGGCTGAAAGGACAGGCAAAAGCACTCAACGATCAAAAGAACAAATCCAACATAACGAATATCGTAGCCGCTGATCAAATCGGCAGATTTCCTGATGCCAATGTTGGTGATGCTTTGAAAAGAATCCCTGGTATTACCATCCAAAACGACCAGGGAGAAGCAAGGGACATCATCGTCCGCGGGATGGCCCCTCAACTCAACTCGGTAACAATAAACGGTGAAAGAATACCTTCCGCTGAAGGCGATAACCGCAGAATTCAAATGGATTTGATTCCTGCTGACATGATCCAGTTGATTGAAGTCAACAAAGTGGTAACACCCGATATGGATGCCGATGCAATTGGCGGATCGATCAATCTGGTGACCAGATCAGTTACCAACAAAAGAATTTCCGGGACTATCGCCAGCGGGTACAATTTTTTAAGCAAAAAACCAATTTGGACTGGTGGGTTGATTTTGTCTAATCGATTTTTTGATTCAAAATTTGGAGCAGTACTGAGTATGTCTTACAACAATCACCAATTCGGTTCTGACAATATCGAGGCAGAGTGGATTGACCATGAAACATATGGTGTCATTCCTGATGAATTCCAACTGCGAACCTATCAGGTGCAACGAGTGAGAAGGAGTTTATCCCTAGGACTGGATTATCAGTTTAATCCAAATAATACCATTTACCTTTCAGGAATTTACAACTGGAGAGACGATTGGGAAAACAGATTCCGCTTCGTCGCAAAAGACATTGGTGACGCGGCAGACGATGGCCTCTTCACCCCTGTTAGTTCCGGAATATGGGACATTGAGGCTACAGCCGAAAGACAGACAAAAGGTGGTATTGGAAATGACCGAATCGACAATCGCAGGTTGGAAGACCAAAGAACTGCGAATATGACGTTGAAAGGAGAGCATCTGTTGGCCAACAAAATCAAATTGTTGTGGTCAGGAACCTATGCCAGAGCTTCTGAAGAGAGATTAAATGAACGTTATGTTGAGTACAAAGGGAAAGGTATCTCAATGCGTTTGAACAATACCAATACTAAACGACCGCTGGTTTACTCTATCAATGAAAACCAATGGGATGAACTCGAACTCAACGAACTGACCGAAGAAAACCAGTTTACAGCAGAAGAAGACCTCAATGGTAGAATTGATCTACACATTCCTTTCGCATCCAGCAAAGGTATGATCAAACTTGGTGGCCTTTACCGCTCAAAGACTAAAGAAAGAAACAATAGTTTCTTTGAATACGTACCGACAGGTGGTACTACCGAAGGCCAGTCTCACCCTGACTTTGGAGGTAGTTGGAATGTTGTTGATGGAGAATTCACCGACATATTGATGGCTGAAGTTCCGGTCTCGGATCAATCAAAATCAGATTTTTTGGTTGGTAGTCAATATCAGGCTGGCAACTTCATCGACAAAACTTTCTTGGGTGGATTAGACCTCGAAAATGATAAAAATTATGAGAAAAGTGATAAACCCGGAGAGTATGCTCCCAGCAATTACACCGCTGATGAATCCATTACCGGTGCTTATCTAATGGCTGATTTCAATTTTAACCAACAGCTTTCCGCTATTGCGGGAGCTCGATTGGAAAATACATCCATTTCATACAAAGGATTTTCTTATGACGATGACACTGAAGAAGTCGGAACGACTTCTGGTTCAAACGATTATATGAACATCCTTCCGAATGTTCAATTGAAATACAACATCAAACCAAAAACAATTCTCCGCGCAGCATATTCCAACACAATTGCACGGCCTGGTTATTTCCAACTCGTTCCTTTTGAGGAATACATCCCTGAAGATGCAGAGTTAATCAAAGGAAATCCAGAATTAAAACCAACTACTTCGATGAATTTGGATTTAATGGCAGAACAATATTTCGAAAATATCGGTATTTTTTCGGTTGGTGGCTTTTATAAAAATGTAAAAGATTTTATATACGAACAGGAGCTCAAACAATTCAATGACTCAAAATATGGCTTGGTTGATTTGACAGTTTTCAACAATGGTCCAAAAGCCAATGTTTACGGAATCGAGACTTCTTTTCAAAAGCAATTTAAAGGTATCGGAATCTACTTAAACTACACCTTTTCCAAATCAACTACTGAAGGTATTGAAGGACGAGAAGAAGAAAATCTGGCACTTCCAGGCACAGCTCCGCATATGTTCAATGCTTCATTGTCCTACGAGACGAAAGCACTGGTTTTGAGGGTTTCATTCAATTACGCTAGTGATTACATTGACGAACTGGGTGGCGAAGCTTTTGAAGATCGATTTTACGACAAACAATCTTTCCTCGATTTCAACGGTTCTTATGCCCTTAACAAAAACTGGAGGGTGTTTTTGGAATGGAACAACATCACCAACCAGCCACTAAGATTTTATCAGGGAAGAAGTGATCTGACTATGCAGGAAGAAGCCTATAATATGCGTTTCAATATGGGTGTGAAGTTTGACTTTTCCGGTAAATAGACAGTGAGTTCCTGGTATGAAAGCTGAATATTTCAGATTCCCGGTTTTGAATTTTTTATATTCAAGACTGGGAATTTTGCCGTTTTTAACTCCCTTTTTTACAATTATTTAATAATGTTATGAATAGTAAACTATTTTACTTGTTGACCATTTTTGGATTGCTTGCTTGCTTCAATACGAAAAACAGCAAAACAAATCCACAAAATATTACAATTTCTTTATCAGAAGAAGATATTGAAGCCCGTGAAGATTCAATCAAATTAGCCGAAACTTACTTATTGATGGAAAACATCAATCTCTCAATCAGCCCGGTAGCTGAAACTACTCCAGTTGGTGCAAACAATATGGATGATGCAGCGGATGATCCGGCTTTTTGGTATAATGTGATCACTCCAGGTTTGAGTTTGATATTTGGTACCAACAAAAAAGGCGGCATTTATGCCTACGATTTGATGGGAAAAGAAAAAAAATATTACCCGATCGGAAAAATTAATAATATCGATATTCGGAATGATGTCCTATTGGGTAATAAAAAAACGGATATCATCGGAGGAAGCAACCGAACCGATAACTCTATCATCCTTTATGAAATCGAACCTGATGGAACTTTAAAAAATCTTTTAACATCCAATTTCAAAATTGATACAACAGAGATTGATGAAGTATATGGTTTTTGTCTTTCCATAGAAAAAGAAGGAACTGCATTGGCAATAATCAACGGTAAAAATGGAAGGATTAATGCTTACGAAATAAAAGATAAAAATGGTTTCGTTGCACTTTCGTTAAAATATACCTGGAAAATGCAAACACAACCCGAAGGCATGGTTGCTGATGATGATAATGCCACTCTTTTCATCGGAGAGGAAGAAAAAGGAATCTGGAAGGTAAAATTGACTGAGGGTGCAGAACCTCTATTGATAAAAGACAGTCAGAAACAATGCAATCCTTTAATCGAATATGACATTGAAGGGTTAGCAATCTATAAAGGATCATCAGGGAGTCACGGCAAGGGATTTTTATTAGCTTCCATCCAAGGCAATTTTAGCTATGCTGTTTTTGAAAGAAGCGGACAAAACAGATACATTTCCAGTTTTAAAATTGTCAAATCTGAGCGTATTGATGGTGTTGAAGAAACAGATGGTATTGAAATTTTTTCCCAGGCAATCAATAAATCTTTCCCAAAAGGATTGCTGATCGTGCAGGATGGTTTCAACTACAAAGGTGGTCAGCTCGAAAGCCAGAATTTCAAACTAATTGATTTTGGAGATGTTTTGGAAATCATAAACAATCAGCCCAAGTAAGTATGAATACATGTGTCTTCCCAAATTCTCACAATTGTCGAATTCGGGAAAACACATTTTATAATTTTATTTAACAATATTCAAATTACGCGTAACCACCTGATCATCAATCATTAACCTGACCAGATAAACGCCATTTGCCAGATCTGTCAAATCCACAGGATATTGATTTGAACCACTCGCATCGTGATCTTTAATCGATTTTACGAGCTGTCCCTGGAGGTTAAAAATATCAAATCGAATATCTTTTTTAGCTTCCAAATCGAGGAATATGGTTGCCTTACCATTTGTCGGGTTAGGCGAAATTGAAAAATTTTCCACAACAGAAGGCTCATCAACGTCGATTGTCAAATCCAAAATTGGCCGAACATTCATGGCAAAACTAAACCCAAAATCTTCCAGATTTGACCAGGTGCCTCCATTGTCTGTTGATGCCCAGGTAGCACCAGGTGTATAAATTTCGGGAGTCGTGGATAAAAGCAGATTAGTCATTCCTTGCTGCTCAATCAAAAATACATAAGTGCCAGGTAGCAATGCCAGAGGATCTGCAAATTCCATATTTACATAAACATCAGCATCCGGACCTCCTGCGGTTTCCAATATATGCGATAATGTTGAAGCTATTAATTCATCCGGCGCACCGTTTACATCTGTTGAATAGACTTTTCCTGAAATTTTTTCTCCAATACCAATTCCCCTGTATGACATGGAAATAGATTTAACCAATGCATTTTCAATAAATTCATAACTCTGCCCCATCATTCCTGAACCATTGTTAATGCCAATGCCATTGTCATAATTGCCATCATCACGAGCATAAACGGAATCGGATATTTCAAACGTAATATCACCTATAAACTCGTTATCTCCCGGATTGGCATCGGTTTCGTCCATCGTAACGGTATATTCAATCGAAAAATCATCTGAAGTAGTTGGAGTGAAAGAACTTTGAGAGAAGAAATTACTGGACATTCCAGAAGAAATCGACGCCACACTTCCCAAAGGCTCGGTATGGACCAAAGTATTAGAGCCATCAAAAACCTTAGCAGTAACCTGAACGTTATTCACAGTTTGACCTCCTGCATTTGCTACATCAGTTTCAAATCTAAATGGCTGCACATGACCATCTGGTACCATCGTATATTCTGTTGGACGCTGGGGTTCTGTCAAAGAAACATCATAATCGGGAAGAGGAATAATGTCAACCAAAATATCATCATAATACGCAAGAGGGGTACAGCCTGATCCGGCATCAAGACATGCTGCGAAGAGATTCAGCCCATTGATCTGGTTAAGTCCAGCTCCGCCTGATGAATTGGTAGAAATCTGCCAGGTGTGAACAAGCGCTCCATCATAATAAAACTCTGCAGTTTCAGACAAAAAATTAAAAACATGTCGATGTTCCACCCACTGATCATGAACGATTGCAAAAGGAGTTTGAACTCCATTTGTAATCATTGAAGCCTGACCAGCCGCCCCATCACTGAAATAAATTTCAGCTGCCCAATCCCCTGCAGAATTGGTATAATTGTGCTGCAAATTATAATAAGCACCATTACCTGAAGGTATGTATTGCATAAAAGTAAGCTCATAAATCCCACTATTAAGTGTTCCAAAAAGAGCAACAATATCAGTCAACACGCCTGCATTATCCTCTATCAATAAAGAATTAGGACTACTGTTGGATTGTGTGGCAACAATTGTAGCATTCGAAGCAGCACCAAACCATCCAACCCATTCACTTGGATCCCATTGTGAATCAAACGAACCAAGGGTATATGAATCAAAATCGTCCGAAGTAAGTTGGGCTGTTAATAAAAGAGGAATAAAAAAAACTGAGAAAAGTAGGGTTGTTTTCATAAGAATTTGTTTTTAAAGAATTGAAAAATAAGAAGACCAAAGCTAAAATTTCAATTGCCTTTGTCTTTAATATCAAATGAACTTTTAAAGTTACAAAATTCAAGTCACGATGCATTAGTTCGACTAATTTACAGAATTTATATTTTAATGCTCAATAAATGAAAAATCTTATGAAAAATTGTCGGGCAGAACATGTGCATACAAAACACAAAAGTTCTGCGGAGCAACCTCCTTTGGTGCAGGTTATCCTTGAGTCAGTACACTTTAACAAAGTCTGATTTGTTTTATCTGTATTTATCAAACCAGGCCAGAATGTGATCAATTTTAGTAATCAATTGGCTTGGTCGGTTAGCAATATTGTGCGACGATCCCGGAATCTCCACCAAAGCTGTTTCGATTTTTCTAATTTTCAAAGCGTGGTACAATTGCTTGGCTTCTGATAGCGGAGTTCTTAGGTCATTTGTCCCCACCATGACCATTGTAGGAGTTTCGACATTTCCAACAAGTGATATCGGCGAATGTTTCCAATAGGCTTCCATATTTTCCCAGGGTTGACCGGGGTATCGATAGTTGGCATACCAAAAATGGTTGTCTGCGGTAAGCGTTTTGCTGATCCAATTCATGACTGGTTTTATCACCGCTGCCGAACGAAACCGATTATTTTTTCCAATGATCCAGGCCGTCATAATTCCACCGGCGCTGCCTCCGGTGACAAACAAGCTATCTTCAGAAGTGTATCCTTTTTTCAAAATTTCATCGACGCCGTCCATAATATCCTGATAATCATCTCCTGGATAATTGTGGTACAACAAATTGCCAAACTTTTCACCATACCCTGTGCTACCGCGAGGATTTGGATAGAATACTACATAACCGGCGCTTGCGTACAATTGAATTTCTGGTGAAAAACGATCGCCATAATTTGAAATTGGTCCACCGTGGTTTTCCACCAAAAGCGGGTATTTTTTACTGGTATCAAAAAACGGCGGTTTTACAATCCAGCCTTGAATATCGTTGCCATCGACAGTTGATTTGTACCAAATTTCCTCCACTTTGCCCAACTCTCGAAAATCCAGCAAATCGCTATTTAGAGAAGAAATTAATTTGACATTTTTATCACCTTTTTGTACAATGCCTATATCCGCAGGATGGTAAGGTGTACAAACCGTATAAGCTATTTTTCCGGTTGCGGCGATAGAAAAAGAACCTCCGCCATATGGTCTCCCTATCGTAGTTCCACCAAGATTATTTGCCACTAAACTAACTTTTCCTGAAAGATCGGTGTATCCAATTTTGGTGTTACCCTTGTCCGTATATTGAAAATACAAGCCTTTGCCTTCCGAATCCCAAACGAGCGTTGAAACGCTGCGATCTAAATTTGTAACAATAGCTTTTTTATTCGAACCATCAAAGTTCATTAGATGGATCTGATTCACCTGGTAAGTTTGGATTTTATCGTCATAGCCCAAATATGCGATTTGTTTCCCATTCGGAGAAATGGCTGGACCGTTGTCTGGTCCATTTCTATTGGTTAAAGCTGTTATATTACCATCTTTTATTGCAACCGAATAAATCTCTGAATTGCGATAATCGTATTCCCAATCTTCATTCAAATTGCTTGAAAAAACCAAATATTTTCCATCTTTTGACCAATTTGGGTTTCCGTGATTAAAATCTCCGCTTGTAATCTGACGTGCAGTGCCTCCTTCTGCAGGAATTACAAAAAGATGAGAAAAACCCGGCTCTAAATAACCGGCCCCATCTGCTTCATGTTTTATCCTGGTGATCACTTTTGGATGATCTGCCCACTTTGCACCTTTAGGTTTTGCAGGGGCGGCAGCCAATGAGGGTTCCGAAGCAGGAACGAGCTTTGAAAAAGTCAAATGTGTCCCGTCGTGTGACCAGGCCAAACTTCGTGGAGATCGATCCAACTGAGTTAACCTCGCTATTTTTCCACTTTCCAACCAGTACATGTAAATCTCAGCACCATGATCGGTAGAACTGATAAACGCAATTCGGGTTCCGTCCGGAGACCATTTAGGACTTGATTCGTTTACATCACTGCTGGTTAGTTTCTCATGCTCAGAGCCATCGCTGTTGATCAACCAAAGTCTGGATTGCCTTCGGTCTTTCATAATGTCCATTCCTTTTCTTTCGTAAACGACTTTGCCGCCGTCAGGAGAAATTTGAGGATTTGATGCCCATTCCAGTTCAAAAACGTCCATTCTCGAAAATGCAGTTTTTACCTGGCTAAGGCTTGAAATGGATACCGTACATAAAAGCAAAAAACAAAAGAAAAACCGAGTTTGCATTGGCAAAAGATTTAGGTTGTTTAAAAAAATACCCAATTTAGGAAACTCCGTTTTACAATCGAAAAAATTGCATTTTAAAATGAAACTTTGTCAAAATAGAAAGTTCGATTCGGATAAAACCGATAAAAATCGTGCGGATTTGCCCGCTAGGTTATTTCACAAAAAGTACAGCGTCGCAAAGAATTCATAAAATTGATGACAAAAAAACGAATCTCTGAAAATCAAAGACTCGTTTTAGTTTTTTCAAAAATCGAAATAGTTAGGGTTTTATCATTACGGGTTCCCCTTTTTCGTTAAGTTCAACCACTTCATAACCCAGTTTTTCGAGCTTTGGTCTTACAGAAGCTCCATCGCCGACTACCATGATGTACATTTCATCATCTTTCAAATGTTTTTTAGCCAAAGCATTGATCTCATCTTTTGTTATGTTATTGATGATCTTAGTTTGCTCATCCACATAAGTTGCAGGTAGATTATAATGGATTATTCTTCGAAGAAATCCAGCCTTTTGCCAAGACGTTTCGTAGCTCCTTGCATCCCGCTGGCTAATCGCATTTCGCATAAATGACAGTTCATCATCCGTGATTCCATTTTCTTTATAATCTTTGATCTCTTTCATAAACTCTATAACGCTGCTATCGGTAGCAGTTGCGATCACTCCGGCAGATGCGGTATATGGGCCTGGGTCATCTCCTCCTGAGAAATAGGATCGTGCACCATAAGTCCATCCTTTGTCTTCTCTCAAATTTAGATTGATTCGACTGTTGAAAGCTCCTCCAAGCGGATAATTCATCAGATAGGATTTAAAGTATTCTCCTGTCGCATCGTATTTAAGATCGGTCATATAACCGATTCTAATTTGAGACTGAGGGGCATCTACTTTGTCAACGAGATAAATTTTGGTTTTATCTGCTTTAGGTGTATTTGGAAGTTTAGGAATAGTCACTTCTTTTTTGTTCCATGATCGTAGAAACTCCAATTTAGGCATAATTTCTTTCTCCGAGATATCCCCAACAATTACGAGTTCTGAAACGGCAGGAGAATAATTTTTGTCATAAAATGATTTTACATCATCCAATTCAATGTTATTGACGGATTGTTCAACTCCGCTACTGGGAATCGAGTAGATGTGCTCACTTCCATACAACAACCGGTTGTAAACCTGAGATGCAATTCTTCCCGGATCTTTTTGGCTGGCTTTTATGCCTTCCAGTTGTTGCTTTTTAAGACGATCAAAATCCTTTTGCTCAAAAGCAGGGTTCATTAAAATCTCCTCGGCCAATTTAAGTGTTTTACCCAGGTTCTTTTTCAATGAACTAATGTTTACTGTAGTTTGGGTTCTTCCGGCATAAACACTTACCCTGCTTCCGATTTTTCTCAGCTCTTCCTGAATCTGTTCGGAAGAATAATTTTTAGTTGATTCGTTGAGCATATTTGCAGTAAGTGAAGCAAGACCAGATTTTAACATGTCGTTGGCATTCATTTTATGACCTCCATTAATGGTAAGTTGTAAACTCACCGTCGGAATTTCGTCATTTTCGGTCCCAATTATTTTCAAACCATTATCAAAATCAGCTGTCCAGAATTCCGGAACTTTGACAATAGGATTCGGTCCCATTGGTGGTCTTTTACTTCGATCAAACTTATCCCCACCAGGTCGTTTATAAACTAAACCATCATAATTTGTCTTTTCAAAGGAACTTTCACCTTCCGAAGGAATGACATAATTATCAGGTTGGGCCGGCGCAGTTTCTTTTTTATCCAAAACACTTAATACTACCGCAGGTTTTCCTTTGATATATTTTTTAAAAACGCGCATTACGTCCTCTTTTGTAACGTTTTGATATCGATCGATTTCAAACCCAATCGTATTTGGATTGCTTCTGAACGTTTCAAAACTAGCCAGAGTGGAAACTTTTCCGCTGACACTTGCCAGCCTGTTAATCGTACTAGATTCCTGATTGGCTTTAAACTTTTCAATATCTTCGTCAGTCACGCCATTTTTTTCAAACTCCTCCAATATTTTATAAACTTCAGCTTCAAAATCAGAAAGCGTCTGACCCGGAAATGGTAAAATAAACATTGAAAATTCGCCTGCCAATTCACTTGCAGGGTTGCTGCAACGAGCCTGAATTGCTTTTTGAGGCAAAACAAAACTTTTGTAGAAGTATGAACTTTTACCCTGTCCTAAAATCTCTGCAAGGCAATCGAGTGGTGCCTCATCCGCATGATATCTCGGAACAGCAGGAAATGTCAGAGTAATCGCGGGGAATCTAATATTATTATCAACATAAGAGATGTATCGGTTTGCTTCCAAAATCGGTGGAGCTAGTTTCATTGATTCTACTTCGGGTCCGCGAGGGATAACTCCAAAATATTTTTCTACCATTTTGACTACTTCCTGAAGGTTCACATCACCACCAACAGTCAGTGTTGCATTATTGGGACCATACCATCTTAGGAAAAATCGTTTTAGATCCTCAACGTCAACCCTGTTGAGATCCTCAACTTTACCAATCGTCAACCAGGAATATGGATGCCCATATGGATAAAGTGCACCTGCATTTAGTTCGCTCCGCTTTCCATAAGGTCTGTTGTCGTAATTTTGGCCTTTTTCATTTTTTACAGTAGCACGCTGTACTTCAAATTTTTTCTGCGTGACAGCATCCAAAAAGAAACCCATCCGGTCAGCTTCCAGCCAAAGTACTGTTTCCAATTGGTTGCTTGGAACAGTTTCAAAATAATTGGTTCTATCCCTGTTTGTAGTACCGTTGAGTGTTCCTCCGGATTCTGTAATAATTTTAAAATGTTCTTCGTCAGCTACATTTTCTGACCCTTGAAACATCATGTGCTCAAAAAAGTGAGCAAATCCGGACTTTTTCAATTCTTCGCGCGCTGACCCTACGTGATAAGTTACATCCACATGGACTAATGGATCCGAATGATCTTCATGTACGATCAAAGTCAGTCCGTTTTCGAGTTCGTATTTTTCATAAGGAATGATTATTTCATCACCTTCTTTGACGACTTTTTCAACGAGTTTCGTTTGAGACCAGGCAAATGAAGACATAAGCATTACAATTAGAATGAAAGTGTTTTTCATATTTCTTCTAGGTTTAAAATATAATTTGATAATGAACTTGATTTCAAAAAATATAAACCATACAATGTTGATTGATTCAACGTTTGATGTTGGTTATTATTTTGGCTGCGAAAGATACTTAAAACACTCCTACTTCCATTATCCGAAAATAGGATTTTAAGTAAAATACTTTGCTTTTGCCTGAAAAAATACAGCAAAAAAATCAACTGATTAATTTTGATTGAAAGTTTTCTACAAACTGATAAATAACTTCTACCGATAGATTGCAGTATTGCTTGTGGCAGATAAAATCAGATAGTACCACATCTTTCTGAAAGACTGGTTTTAAGACAAGATTTTCAACCTAATTTTACACAAAAAATATCGTGTATTATTTTCTGATTATTTTTTTAATAACAGATTGGTTGTTTGCCTGAATGATGAAAAAGTATATACCTTTTGGTTGATTGGACAGGTTTACTGTATTGCTTATTGCCAGATCACTTGTT
Source organism: Saprospiraceae bacterium (assembly GCA_028277915.1). Classification (GTDB taxonomy): domain Bacteria; phylum Bacteroidota; class Bacteroidia; order Chitinophagales; family Saprospiraceae; genus JAHDHW01. Next base: position 928 of record JANQFJ010000273.1, on the reverse strand, counting down.
TGAATTAATCGCCCCAAAGCATCGAAGACTTTCAAACTTGCATGGTCCGAATTAACTCCTTTAATTTCCACCATTCCGTTGGTTGGATTAGGCTGAATAAAAATTTCATTATGCTCGATTTCCACACTGATAATTTTTGAATATTCGTAACCTCCGTCAAAATCCACCTGCATCAATCGATAATAATTTTGCCCTTGGTGAGCTCTGGTATGAACAAACTGATAATCCTGAGTTCCTGATACTGTTCCATTTCCCTGAATAACAGCTATTGGTTGGAAATTTCTACCATCAGTACCATGCTCAAGCTGAAAATAATCATTGTTGGTTTCAGAGGCTGTTTGCCAGAAAATATGAGCATCTCCCGCTACTTCTTTTCCTGAAAAATGACTTAGCTCCACCGGTAAAACGGACAAACACGCTGATTCCACTTCGGTCTGGTCGCTGCATCCTGTAGTATTGCCGATAATGGTTGCAGTTCCTCCATTGTCAAGATATTCACAAATATTTTTCAATTCACATGTAGATAGATTGTTATTACTCCTGACTACCAAATTTGTAATTGTCGTATAATCAATGGCCTCCAATCCAGACAAACTAGTCAGATTTACACTTTCAGAGACTTCAAGATATCCATCAATTGCTGCGATATTTTCCAATCCGGACAGGCTCATTAAAGCATCATTATCAGAAATTACAAGAGCACCATGCACAGTTCGTAAATTGCTTAATGCCGAGATATCAGAAAGAGCGCTATTTGATTCAATATGAAGAAAACCTTTGACGCAGGTAAGATTATCCAATCCAGCTAATTTTAACAATGCACTATTCGATTGAATTTTCAAAGATCCTTCTATTGTAGTTATTTGGCTGATCCCTTCCAGACTGGTGATATCTGATCCTCCCGAATTAATAATAACATCTCCTGAAA
>JANQFJ010000254.1 GCA_028277915.1 Saprospiraceae bacterium | reverse complement strand
CTTTATTGTTTTGCCCTGTCCTTCTTAAAGCATTTCCATAGGTATAAAAATAATCAATTGCCAGTGAATCCATAGTATTCCAGGGCAACTGATTTTTTAGCGGTTCCAGCAATTCAACCGCTTTTTTATAATAAGCCGAATCTAAAAGATTTTCAGCTTTTCCCAAATATCGGCTAACCTTTGCGGTATCGGGTTGTTGAGCATAAAAAACAGAGCATGACATGAAAAATAACAACAGGAAATTTGCGATGACTTTCATATCCATTCTGATTTCATAAAAAACAAGCTTTTAAAATAGCATGCGAAGATTGAAAAACAAAATCCTGATGTAGATTAAAGATGACAATTTTCAAAAAAGGCCTCCGGCAAAATATTTTCACAAGAGGCCTTATTTACCATGATGCTCAATCATTTTATCAGGTTACGTATATCCGGCTAATCAGGTTGTCGATGATATAAGACTTTGACCTCACATAAAAGGTATCTAAATTTTCCAAATATCTATGGAAAAAGAAATTGAGCACTAAACCAAGCATTAAAGCAACCAACGTTGTATCAAAAGCCACGTTTAGATAGCCTGTCAATTCAGGCATTCCTTCTTGAGTACGAGCTAAATAGGATTTTCCAATGGCAGCAGATAAGCCTATCAGGGTACCAATAAATCCAAGTGAAACAATGGCGTTGATCATATACCTAACCATCTCCAGCCTGCTTTCCAACTCACCTTTACTATTATCTATTTGAGCGTCGAGCATTTGCAGGGATTCTCCAACAGATTGATCATTTCTGTATTGGGTACAGGTTTTCTTTATGAAGTCAGAGACTAAAAACCTAAATCCGCTTTCTTCAAGGACTGAAGCGCTTTGTTTTATATCGGACACTTCTTTAGAAGATAGTAATGACTGCTCTTCAACAGGCAACAAATTCAAGTCAAATCCTTCATATTGTTGTTTAATGAATTTGTGATTGTTTGTCAATTCGATAATCCCATAAATAAAAGCTGTATAGATCAAAATGTGAATGTAGCCTCCGTAAATACCTCCCAAAAGCTGGAAGATTCTTTTCAAGCCAGGTATTGCGTTTGAAAGATCAGCGAATATTAATAGTGTCATCCAAAGAATGAAAGCACTTGCTACACTGATTAATATTTGAAATGTTTTATTATTCATGATTCTAATTTTTTATAAATGTGAAATCTCCGTTTTCTTTTAAATCAATTGTTCCGAGTAATGTTTTCTTATTTTTATCCAAAGACAATGTTTTGTAAAAGCGTTTGCCTTTTTCCTTTCCATCATCATTTTTTGTATAGATCAAGCCCTGAATTTCAATGCTGGCTTTATCCCTATTTGTCTCTTTATACTGTGCATAGACCTTATATTTACCGGGAATTATTTTGTCAAACTGGCGTACAGCTTCTTGTGTAGTTCTCAAGTCATCTCCAAAAACCCTGTTTTTTGACTTTCCGCTATCCCATTGGCCGATTGTTTTGTGTTTTCTTTTTCCACCTTTCCCATACACACATTGTTTATCTTTACATACGTACAAGTCCACATTATCATTTTTGTCCTTCCAATTAATTTCGAAAGAAGCCTGACAGGGTACTCCAGGTGGATCGCCTTTGTAAACCCTAGCTTTTTCATTTAATGGCGGTAGGAGTTTCGTTTTAGCGATTAACTTCGTATTATTTTTTTCAACAGACACAGGTATTTTTTTCATTTGCGTATCCGGGCTTGTTTTTTTACCAAAAGCAATTTCTTCATTTACCGGATGTTTGTATGGTTTCCTATTTTTTACTTTAGGAATTTCCGGGCATTTCGGACAATCCTGTTTGGAAGGCATCTCTTCATAATCTTTTATCAACACCAACAAAGTATCTCCAACCCTTTTATTGTAAAGGCTATCAGGAAGGTCACAAAATATCTTATGGTTTAACGTGTCAATTGCAAGCATTGCCTGCGGGTGAATAGCTGGAGATTCACCTCCTTTAGGTGTCACGATAAACAGAAATATTACAGCTCCTAAAGCCCCGGAAAGTAAGTCCAAAAAAGACAGATTAAATATCTGAGTTGTTCTTCTGGTCATCTTTTTTAATTTTTTTTGTGAGCCTCTCAAACCTGGTTAATCGATCAAAATGAACTAACCAGATCTGAAAGCAAATTTTATTAATTGTGGGCCTGATTTTTTAATACTTATCTCCAAAATCAAAATGGTGCTCGTAGCTTATAGTAAACGTCGTTGATTTCAGCAGTTTATCTCCTTCGATATCTTCCAATACAAGGCTTCTGAAGGTTTCTTTATACCTGTTGTTATAAATATCCCCCAATCCAATGTCTAGCCCCAGATTGAAATGCAATTGCCCATGCTCTCCCACTTTTTTGAAGCACCCAACATCAATCAAAAAAGTAGTTTGTACTTTTTTGTATTCATTGTCCAGATCGTTTCCAAAGTCATAATCAAAAAACTTACTAGTATAAAAATTGGTGATTTGGCCGTCATAAGGATCACCATATACGACATCAGATAGTTCGTCATAGTAGAGCACATACGCCGGAGGCATGGAAGAGATATTCGTCGTTTCAACGAGATTTTCATTCGTGGCATCTATCGTTTGGAAATTACCGGAAATATCGGCACCCAATCCTATGTTGAATTGAATTCCCGCTCCAGCTGTTACACCGAAATCATCACCGAAAAGCTTTGCCCTCACCATTAAAGGAATAGTAAGATATTTTTGCTTTTCATTGAATGTAAAAAAACCTCTGTCCTGGTATCCATCACTGTTAGTATCAAATATAATCACCTCGTAATCAATGTCCGTGTAATCACCTTGATAGGGAAAATCATTGACAATTTTATCAAAATTTGGCGTAGTGTATTTACCACTTTTCTTCGAATACCCCAGACCTGTGATAAATGTTAATCTGCCAAATGAGACCCCAGCTTTAAGTCCTCCTCCAAGTCCTAAAGAAGATTTTGTACCCCAATCCTCATATTGATCTTTAAAATGGTACTTTGAGAAATTTCCTCCTATTGCAGCTCCTGCGAAAAAAGAACTTCCTTGACCAAAAATAGTTTGAGGTGGAACGCCGATAATAAGTGCAAAAAATAAAACTGTTGTTTTGATGAATTTAATGTTTTGAAATTGAGTAAACATGGTATTTAAATTAAAAGGTTAACAATAAAATTTACACCAGTTAGTATCCCATGTCATTTTGCGATACTCACTTTTCAAAACTTTTTTTAAAAAAAATTTCTCTTTCACCAGAGACAGTTTTGGTTTTCAAGAGTATTGAAATACTTTAAAGGAGATAATTGTAGCAACTCAAATAATAGATAGATTTCTTAAATTTGATTGAATATGTGAGTATCATATATCCAATATCAATACTAACTAATGGAAGATGACAAGATCATTAAAGCAATTGAGCATGGTGGAGAGGATAGAGATAACGCTTTAAAATTTCTTTTCTTGAATGAAGACTTACGAAATAGTGTTTTTGGAATACTTCATAAATATGGAGTACAATTTCAAGACCGGGAGGACATTTTTCAAGATGCCTTAATAGCTTTTGACCGGAATGTCCAGGAACAAAAGTTTATAGGTGAAAGCAGTATTTCGACATATATCGTATCCATCAGCCGATACATTTGGTTTAATATGAAAAAAAAATTGAGCAAAATCGAACTCACAGATAATGAAAAAACTAACGAAAACACTTTTGATGATTCGACGCCGGAATCCATTTATTTTCAAAATGAAAGTTTAATTTTCAATAAAGAGGTAAAGAAAATACTATGGCAATTGCTCAGTCAGTTGGATGAAAGGTGTCAGCAAGCCTTGAGGATGTGGAGTGAAGGACGTTCGATGGAAGAAATTAAAAACGCATTAGGCTTTAAACAATCACAGGGTGCTAACAACAAAACTTTTCGTTGCAGAGAGCGGTTGAGGAAAATGATTATGAACAATCCTGCATTAGTAAATCTTTTAAAATCAAGGATATAATGGATGATAAATTTGAAAAAATTGAAGCTTTTATAAAAGGCAAAATGCCTCCGGATGAAATGCAATCTTTCCAAAAAAAGATGGAAGCCGATCAGGAATTGGCTTTTGAAGTGGAATTACAGCGTTTGGAATGGGAAGCCATGCATCAATTACGTGAAAAGGATCTTCGCAACAAATTTAAAGAATGGAATAAGGAAAGTGCACATGTCAAAATTGATTCAAAAACCGACGCCAAAAATATCCAATTACCAAAAACCACAAAAATAAGATATTTACTCCCTCGTATTGCAGCTGCAGCTGTTGTTTTATTGATCTTTGGTTTTGGTGGCTTGTATTTAAAATCCAGTCAATATTCTCATTTAGCCTTGCTTGAAAAATCGTATACTCCGCCTGTTATTAATTCGGGCATCAAGGGTGCTGATCCTCAAACTGATAATTTGACCAAAGGTATTATTGCATTAGATATAAACGAGTATTCAAAAGCGATCGATATTCTAAAACAAATTCCAGTTAACAACACCAACTATGAAAAAGCACAATTTTTAATTGGACATGCCCATTTCCTAAAAGCAAAAGACAATTCAGATTCTTTAGAGCTGGATCTTGCTATAAAACAATTCAAGCTAGTTGCTGATTCTGGCCAAACTCATGACATTGTCAATCAAGCTGAATGGTATCTTTTAATGGCTCAGTTAAAGGCTGAACAAGTGGACAAAGATTTTATCGAAAATTTAAAGAGAATTGCTTCTGATAAGAATCATAATTATGATAGTAATGCAAAGCAATTACTGCAAAGAATGGAATCTTTTTGGTACAACTGGAAGTATTAAACAATAAAAAAACCTCGCCTTAGTTTCTGATAAAATCTTAATCGTTCTTGTCTCATTGATTCACTCATTTTTCAAATACTCGCCAACTGGCACACCTTCAAAATACAACTCTTCGATCAGCACTTCACCGTCCAATACACGGGCATCAAGGTAAACATTTACTTCATTGCTTTCCCTATTGTTCAGTAGTTCCCTGTATTTTTTTTCAGCAAGTGGAGCTAGTTTTTCGTTGAGATAATAACGACCTAAATTTTCAGGGATATCAACAGAAACCTGATCTTTGCTAGTGTGCTGGACGGTTGTTTTGAGATAGTTTTGTGTATCTGGTTTTTTTAAAGAAGGGTTCGAAAAATAAATAAACCCTAAAGAATCTTTTTCTAGGCTTACATAAATTTTATCATCGTACTGAAAAGTGTCTTGGGCATTTGGAAAATGAATGCTTTGATCCATAAACTGAAGAACAATATATCGTCCCCGAAAAGCATCGTAAGGGTCAACAGGTTGTGGTCGAAAACGAAAAACCTCCCCTCTTTTCAAAATCCGCTGCTGATCGGCAATCATGGAAAAAGGAAACCAAAGATAAAGCAGCATTACTGCTCCGAAAGCGATATTTCTGACTAACTTCATGGCCTAGTTTTTATAAAATTAGTTTTTAAAACTCGATTTCAAAAAAGATCATGGAAAAAGTATTTCTTACCGCAGAATGGAAAAATCTGATCATGGCCAACTACCTGGTCGATCCAGCCATTTTAAAATCCTATGTTCCGTATGGGACAGAGCTTGACGATTGGGATGGAAAAACATTCGTGAGCATGGTGGGTTTTATGTTTTTAAACACCAAAGTTTTGGGTGTGCCGGTACCATTTCACCGTGATTTTGAAGAAGTGAATTTGCGGTTTTATGTTCGATATAAAGATAGTGATGAGTGGAAAAGAGGTGTGGTTTTCATCAAAGAGATTGTTCCAAAAAGGGCCATCACTTTCGTTGCAAATACTTTGTACAACGAAAACTATCAAAGCTTGCCAATGAAAAACAAATTTTCAAAAAATGGCAATTTGCAAAAAGTCAGTTATTCCTGGAAATTTCAAAATGAATGGAATTTTTTAAAAGTACAGGCTGGGTTGGAAGCTCAAAAAATTGAACCTGGAAGTGAAGCCGAATTTATCACCGAGCATTATTGGGGCTACACAAAAAACAGGAACCAAAGAACGTCAGAGTACCAGGTCGAACACCCTCGCTGGAATATTTTCACGATCAATGAATTTGAAATGAATTGCAATGTAGCTCAGCTTTACGGGAAAGCGTTTGAAGAATTCCTAGCAGTAAAACCACATTCCGTTTTCATGGCTGATGGTTCGGAGATCATTGTCAGGAATGGAAAAATATTACCCTGACTTCATGACCTAAAACAAGTTCCAAATGGCTTTAAGTTTGGTTGGAATTTTGTCATTCCTTTAAAACTTTGATCGTTGCTTTGATCTTTTTGTTTGCAACTATTTCAAGTAAATAATATCCACTAGTACCTTCAAAAACAAAATTTAGCTGTCTTGAATTTTCAAACTCGTTTGTACTAATAAATTTACCATTTACATCGAAAATTTTGGCACTTATGGATGCATAAGATGCACCTAAATCAACGACAATATTTCTATTTGTCGGATTTGGATAAACTACAAGGTTATTTCCAAAATCATTTTCTACTATTCCCACGCTTGTTATTGCGAAACAAGCTGATGTATCTACACAACCGTTTTGAGTAATTTCAACCGCATAATTGCCATTTTCAGTAGCTGTAAAGAATT
>JANQFJ010000223.1 GCA_028277915.1 Saprospiraceae bacterium | reverse complement strand
AATTCTTTTTTAAAATCTTGTCTAAAACATTGGAATTGCTCAAATTATGAACCAAAATCAGAACAAACAAAACGCAATTGCTTTTTACAAAATGTCATTTGAAGGCAACCCACGAAAAGCTGCCGAAATCTATGTTGGTGATGAATATATCCAGCACAATCCTTCTGTTGGAGATGGGATCGAACCATTCATTGAATATTTTGAAAAAGCGGGCAAAGAACATCCCAAAAAGTCAATTGAATTCGTCCGTTCGGTTGCAGAAGATAATTTAGTGGCATTACATACTCATCAAATTTGGCCAGATATTAAAAAGGAATATATTACAATGGATTTTTTCAGATTTGATGATAATGGAAAAATAGTTGAACATTGGGATGCGATCCAGCAAATTCCAGAAACATCAGCTAATAACAATACAATGTATTAATGGACTTGACAGACCTGAACATATGAAAGGACACTTGATCAGGAAATAGTTTTCAAGTGTCCCTTCTAGTTATTTATAATTTTTCAATTATTCCGCTCTTCCTCTCTTGTCCATTAATTAAATGGTAATAATAAATGCCGGCGGCTGATTCTATTCCGTTATCCGACCTTCCATCCCATACCAAAGAAGAATGTATTTCTGCTCTTGATTCTATTGTTCTTATTTTCCTACCCAGTTGATCAAAAATTTCCAAATAAATGTCTCCTCTATTCTGAGTGATTATCTCAAACCGGATCTCAGAAGAAAAAGGATTTGGAAACGTGCTCACAATCAAACTCGATTCCGAATTTTCCAGATTGTCTGTAGCAACAGTTTCCAGGTTTAAAGAAATAAATGCTCCCATATTGAGAAAAGGGGGATAAAGATCTGCCGAGTGATTGATACAGATAGCAATCCCGAATTGTTCCAAAGGATTGTAATACATCATGGATTGGTGCAACCTTTGGCCATCATGTCCAACGAATGGATGACCTCCAAAATCCAAAAGATGAGTTCCCAAACCATAACCGACCTGTATTGGCGGATATTCACTGCCCGGAGCAGGTTGGAGCATTTTTTCTAGCGTATTGGCATTTAAAAGATTTCCTTCATAAACGGTTTGAACATATTGCACCATATCAGAAGGTTTGGAAAGAATGTTCCCTGCACCAATATCAGAAGACAAGAAAGAAGTAAATGGCAAGGATGAAACATCATCCAATGTTCCGTCTTCATCCAAATCCACCCAAGCTCCGCCCATTTGGGTTGTTGGAGTTTCAAATCCTCCGGACCAGGTATTGCCCAGGTTAAGCGGCTCAAAAATTCGAGATCTGAACTCATCTTCAAGCGCGTTACCGGTAACTGCTTCTACTAATGCTGCCAATAAAATATAGTTAGAGTTGCTGTAATTATAAGGAGTTCCCGGAGGACCATTTGGTGGTTCCTGAAAATTTGTTACAAGTTCTTCGGCACTCCATTGGTAAGTCATATCATCAAATATGGCCAGGTTGTAAGCATCGCTATCTTCAAGGTCAGAGAGTCCGCTGGTGTGATTCAACAATTGTTTGATGGTAATATTTTCATCAACATATTGAAATGTGGGAAGATACAAACCGATTTTGTCTTCAATTGAGAACATCCCATCTTCTTCAAGAAGGAGAACGAGGGTTGCAAGGTAATTTTTTGTAATACTTCCGATAATAAAATTCATCGAAGTGTCAACAACCACTCCTGTACTTGCTTCTCCTGTAACACCTTGCCAGATGCTCCCGTCAGGAAATATGACTGCAGCAGAAAGCCCGATATATCCATTTGCAGCAGCTTCCGTTTCGATAATGTTTTGCAAGGAATCAGAGAAAAGGCTACTAATTTGGCCATTGGATATTGTTGTTAAGCCAGTCAACAGGCTAATGAGTGTAATGGAAATAATTTTTTTCATAATTTAATGTTTTTTGGAATAGTCGGCAGCATCTTCGCATTTGAAGATGTTGCCTGTATTCCGTATAAAAAAGGGTTTAAAAAATGGATTTCTGAAATAGCTTTAGAGAAGATTTTTGGGTATTAAACTGGTTGATGACAGATATAGGAAATATATTTCCTCACTACTTGTCAAAAACTCCAAACCTCAGCGAGATGCTTCCATAAAGAGACGATAAATCACTATTATCAACTGAAGGGATATTTGCCCCCAGCACCAATTTGTAACCTCCTCCGGCTGCTATCCGCATCCAATTAGTGACATTGAATTCTAATTCAACAGAAGGTTTTATGATAAAAAAGTCATCACTAAATTCCCACTGGTCTGCACTTCTCTCAGTAATTCCTCCCCAACCACCTAGCAGGTAGCTGTTGAGATGGATTTTGTTTTGCGGAGCAATGACGTACCCCAACATTATACCGCCATATCCCATGCTGTATTTATAACTGCCTTTTTCGATGAAAAGGCCAAAGCCTCCGCCTCCGAGATATAAATTCTTGGTGAGAAAACATGCACCGAAACCACCTGTTTCGGAAGTCCATTCTCCATCAAATTGGGTAACCTGGACAGAAGGTCCACCGAAGCCAGTTGATATGGATTCATTATTTTGCGCGTCTGTGAATGTTGTGAATAAAAAGGTGAATATGAGAACAGGAATGATTGATATTTTTTTCATGACAATGATTTTTTTTATTTAAAAATGTCGTTTAAAATGGGGTTTGCTACTTTTCAACAATCTCATGAATTGCACTCAAGACCAAATCTGGCTCATCGATCATAATGTGATGCCCACTTTTTTCCGTAGCGATATGTTTGAAATCAGATAGCCCTTCGCCGAGTTTCTTATGGGCATCGTACCAATTTTGTCTTTCTTCAGCATTAGTTCCAGGAACAATCTTCATGGAAGTCAACACGATGGTGGGTACGTCGGGAAGCATTCCCAGCGTTTTAATGTATTCCATATTTTCTAAAAACTGTTCGGCTTCTTTTGCAGTAATGATGCCTTCTCCTCCTGCCTCAATCAAGTCATTCACCATTTGATCTTCATCTTCTTGTGTGAACTCCCGGTAATCTTCATGCGTCGGATCAACGAACACCAAACCAGCTATCTTTTCAGGGTTATTTATAGCAAAAGCCCGAATAATCATCCCGCCAAGAGAATGACCAACCAGTACTATTTTGTCACTTTTCGCTTTCCTGTCTATGAGTGTTCCTAACTCAGTCTGGAATTGTTCCAAACTTCGAGGTTCGACACCTTTCTCAGAAGGCGCATACCCTGCACGGCTGTATGCAATACTTTGTGCAAAACTTGAAGTGTTTTGAAAAGTCTCCTTTGCCCACCATACACTATAATCATTTCCCAAACCTGATTCGAAAACAACTGTTTTATCTCCCTCTCCCTCTGAAATAGTGTATAATTTGTATCCCCCGACATCAACCATTTCATCAATAAGTTCGAGGTCGTCTTTATGGCAGCTTGTAGCAACGATTAAAAAAATAAGCGCTAAAAAATTGATTGATTTCATTATATTTAAATTTATTCGTTAAATAATCTTGTGAATTCGTTTTCATTATGATCTGTACTTCAACACCTTAGCTTCAACTATTTTTACATGTTGAACTTCAGCATTATTGAAGGTGTACTGATCTTTGTTTTTTCCTTCTTTGGAATATTCTCCGGTTTGAACGGAGCTGACTTTTTCGGAAAAAGCACCGGCAAACAAAATGGCATCTGCGCCTTTGGCTTTCGCCTTTTCTATCATGGCAGTTTTGATTTTATCGATGTCGTTTGCCCATTGTTCTCCTTCATTTTTCATAGTTCCTATTACTCTGTATTCTTTTTCAATATCATTTTCATCAAAGTATATATCTACATTTTGAGTAGGTTGGTAATCATTACCTAAGTAATGAATGGTCGGAGAACATGCAGTTAATAAAAATCCTATCAAAGTGATGGTTGTGAGGAATTGAATTGTGTTTTTCATTTTTAATATTTTATGTCTTCTTTTCAAAAGCAGATTAAGAAATCAGATGATTGCTGTTAAGCAGCGATTGCAAAACAAAAGTGAAGGTCATTTTTCATTAGGACAAAAAAGGTTGATCATCGGCAAGACAATATTGATGAAGTGCAGAAAAAGTGGAAATGTGTAGTTGGTCACTGAAAAAGTGCAGGACATCAATGGCTCAGCCCTTTGATTTAAAGATTCCGTAACTTGCTACCAAAATTATTATTCTAATAAATTGAAGCGATCACAAATCATAGAAATAGCCATCCATATATTTTTCTGGATAGGACTTTATTTTTTTCTCACTTCAGAATTTGTTGATTTGGATTGGGGGATTTTTTCCAAAAAAAAGGGCACCATAGCCATACCTTTTTTATATGGGATGGCTATAAACGCATTATTATTCTATTTGAATGCCTTGCGGTTTATTCCTCAAAAATTGCATAAGAAAAATTATCGATCATTCTGGACATGGTCGCTTCTTTTGTTGATAGGCTTGTCTTTGGCGGAATTTGGAGTAGATATGCTATACGCCAAATATGTCGGGTTATTGGATACTAATAAAGAAATTGAAAACTATGTTATAATTGAGCTTTTCATATGGTTTTTATTGAATACTTTAATAAATGTTTTTAGCTGGGCAATGGCTTTCCTTTACCGATTGCCAAAAGATTGGATGCAAAACGAACGGCAACGACAACAATTGGTTCAGGATAAACTCACTGCGGAATTAGATTTTCTCAAAGCACAAATCAATCCCCACTTCCTGTTTAATGGCATCAATAGCATTTATCATTTGATGAGTGAGGATGTGAATATGGCACAAAAAATCTTGTTGAAATTTTCGGATTTATTGCGATATCAATTGTATGAGTGCAAAGAGGATTTCATCCCTTTAAAAAAAGAATTGGATTACCTCCAAAACTACCTGGGCATCGAAGCCATACGAAAGGGAGAAGATGCCATGCTCTACATCGATTTGCCCGTTAATGGTTTTGAAAAAACTAATGGTTTAAAAATCGCTCCACTGATCCTTACGCCTTTTATTGAAAATGCTTTTAAATACCTTAGCCTTTATTCTAAAAAGGAAAAAAACAGGATGGATGTACGATTGAACATCAAAAACTCCATCCTTCATTTTGTGGTAATAAACACGATTGATCCATCAGCAAAAAAACAAAAAAACAAAGCAACCAGCGGTATAGGTTTGGAAAACGTAAAAAGACGACTGGACTTACTTTATCCCGAAAGGCATCAACTTTCCTTTTCAGAACAAAATGGCTGCTTTGAAGTAAATTTACAAATCAAATTGTCATGAAATTAAATTGTATTATCGTCGACGATGAAGCGCTGGCCCGTAAAGGGTTGGAAAAATACGTCAAAGAAATAAATTTTCTCGAACTCAAAGGCGTTTGCAAAAATGCCATGGAAGCCAATGCCATCCTGAATGAAGAAACAATAGACCTCATGTTTCTCGACATTCAAATGCCAATGCTTACTGGTATTGATTTTTTAAAATCCCTGAAACATACGCCGAGGGTGATTTTCACAACCGCTTACTCCGAATATGCCGTTGAAAGCTTTGAATTTGATGTAGTCGATTATCTCATAAAACCGATTTCTTTTGAACGCTTTTTGCAGGCTGCCAATAAGGCCCATCGTCTTTTATCTGAAAAATCACCAACTCCGAAACCCGAAAAAAACAAAGAAGAAGAAGAAGAGCTTTTTATTTTTGTAAGAACGGACAAACAACTGGTAAAAATATTGCTAGACGACATCCTTTTTGTCGAATCCCTGCAAAACTATATCCGCATTCACACTAATGACAAATCTTATGTTACGCTTGTGCCTTTAAAAAAAGTCTTTGACATTTTACCGGAAAAAGACTTTATTCAGATTCACAAATCTTTTGTAATTTCCAAATCGAAGGTCGAAGCGATTGTTGGCAATCAAATACTCATCGGAGAACATAAAATTCCGATAGGAAGGAGCTTGAAGGAGCAGGTATTGGAAGTATTGGTGCAAGACAAGGTTTTGAAAAAATAATGATAAAAATGCATCTCAAACAACTTATTATAATAACAACACTGCTATTCTTTTTTTTCATTGAAAATGCCTGCGGACAAACTAAAAAACATATTCTTATAGGTCTCCAACCGAGTATCACAGTCGAACCTTTTTATGAAAAAGGGGAATTAGATGTAAATGCTTTTCCATTAATTCTTGAATTTCCAATTGGACAAAGAATAAACTTTAGATTGTTGCCATTAGCAAATTATCATCTTGGCGGAGAAAAGAATGGATTTTCGGATATAGGATTGTTTACCGTTTTTCCAGTTTTTTTTAGTACCAAAAAGACCGCTGAAGTTCCGCCTTATGGATTTTATGTTGGGCCTGTCATTGGACTTGGAAGGAATTTTTTAAATGATCATTACACGACGACTTTTGCATTAGAGCCCGGATATCTGTTTCAGGCCAAAAAAAGTTTTACAATATCTTTAGGTTGTCAATTTGGAGGATCGTATTTTATTTATGACGATGAACCAAACAAATGGGTCTTTCATTGGGGACCAAAAGTAACCTTTGGTTTTTGGCTTAATCGCTTTAAAACGAATGGTTGATTTTACATTGATATAATTAGTTTGAAAGTTGCATGGTTTTGTTTAAACCAGTTATACTGTTGTTAAAACATTGAATATTAACGAATTACAATGGAAACAAACTACACCAAACAATTTCGAACCACATCACACTAAATTTGCCAAAATGTTTAATTGGAACAAAGCACCTGCACTAACAATAGTTGAGTGCCCAATACGGAGAGCCTGTCTCATAACATACTAAGGAGAAAATTTCAAAGCAACAGATCAAAATCTTAAAATCAAACATATTATGAGAATTGCACTAATTGTTTTTCAAAAACCCACAGCAAATTCGCAAGACATCAGTAGCAATGAAGATTTTGAATTGCTAAACTTCCTAAATGGCAAAGGACTGGATGTAAGCCCAGAAATATGGCATGACCACTCAATTGATTGGAAAAATTATGATGTCATTATATTAAAATCTCCATGGGATTACCACGAAAAGATAAAAGAATTCACCCAATGGATAAATAAAATGGATGAATACGGCATCAAATTTTTTAATCCTGTCGAAACGATAAAATGGAACTTTGACAAACATTATTTTAAGGAAATTGAAAACGAAAATTTTCAAATTGTAAAAAGCATATTTCTGGAACAAAACACGGTCGTTGATAATTTTGATGAATACTTTCATCAATTTAAAATCAATAAATTAATTGTAAAGCCTTGCATAAGTGCAAGTGCCTGGAACACATTTGTAATCACAAAAGACAATTCAAAAGATTACCCCCAAACAATTAATGAGCTTTTAAAAGAGGATAGTTTTATAATCCAACCATTTATCGAAGAAATCTTAGCTGGTGAATGGTCCTTTATTTATTTCAATCAAAAATATAGTCACAGCCTGTTAAAAATACCAAAGAAAGGAGATTTCAGAGTGCAGCACATACATGGTGGAAGTATCCGTTTTGAAGAAGCGCCTGCTTATCTCATTCAAAGCGCCGATAAAATCGTTCGGTACTTTGCACAAAATACGCTTTACGCAAGAGTGGATGGGGTTGAAAAAGACAATGACTTTCACCTGATGGAATTAGAACTTATTGAGCCATTTTTATTTCTAAACAGAGAAACTAATAGTTTCGAAAACTATTATCACGCACTAATGAATCTTCTGAAAAAGCTTTAAGTGTAAAATTTAAAGTTCCAGATCACAATCAGATGTTATCATCAGTCGAAGAATGATGATTTTGAGAATTTTTTAAACAAACAATTTTGATTAAATTTCTGATCAAAAAAAATAAACTATGAAAAATCTAACTTACATCATTTGCATTTTAGCTGTTTTTTTGAATGCTTGCAACAAAAATGATGACCCAGTACTCACTTATTTCAAATGCAAAATTGATGGTGATGTTTTCGAAAAAGAGGATCTCCAATATCCCGCTGATAATTTGGTTGAAGGTGAATTGGATCTCACCTTTGAATGCGGAGAGCGAAGGCTAATTCTAGGTGTACTCGAATTTAACGGGAACGAAGGAACCTATACTGCTAACTGGGTCCATTACGACAATGGTTCTTCAGACTTTTATGGCGATATGGGGACCGTTACGATTACGGAAGTCAATAAAAAAAGGGATTTCATCTCTGGAACTTTTTCTGGTTCCTGTAGCCCTCCAGGGGGAGGACAGGAAATCCAAATAACTGAAGGAGAGTTTGTTATGGAATATTATTGATAGCAAATTAGATTTTCAATATACAATACTCATATCAACTCCAGATCCTATAAATGAAACCACAAAAGAATCGTAGGCTTGCAGCCATCATGTTTACCGATATTGTTGGGTACACCACATTGATGCAAAAGGATGAACATGCCGCCGCTGAACTGAGAGCGCATCATCGACAGGTTTTCGAGGAGTATCATACAAGTTATGGTGGAGAAATTTTACAATATTTTGGGGATGGTACATTAAGCGTTTTTAAAAGTGGTGTGAACGCAGTAGAATGTGCAATTGCTATTCAAAAGGCACTAAAAAAAGGAGAACCAGTACCCTTGCGGATTGGATTACATCTTGGAGATATTGTTTTTGATGGCACAGATATTTATGGCGACGGCGTAAATCTGGCTTCCAGGATTGAAAGCATGGGTGTTGCAGGAGCAATTTTATTATCTGGAAGATTAAATGATGAACTCCAAAATCAACAGCAAATTTCAACCAAGTCATTGGGATATTTTGAATTGAAAAACATCAAAGATCCTGTGGAAGTCTGTGCAGTAACCAATGAGAAAATTATAGTTCCCAGACGTTCTGAATTGAAAGGAAAACAAAAGCTTCAAACAAAATCCATCGCGGTGCTCCCTTTTGTAAATATGAGTCCTGATAAAGACAACGAATATTTTAGCGATGGAATGACTGAGGAAATCATCAACGCCCTAGCTAAAATCAAAGGGCTGAAAGTCACTTCCAGGACTTCTTCTTTCTTTTTTAAAAATAAAAAAATACCACTTCGCAGGATTGGAAAGGAACTCAATGTTTCTATTATTTTGGAGGGTAGTATCCGATTGTCTGGCAATAAGATGCGACTAACCGCACAATTGGTTGATGTTACTGATGATTACCACTTTTGGTCAGAGACTTTTGACCGGTCTATAGAAGACATTTTTGCTGTTCAGGATGAAATCAGCCTTTTGATCGCCGAAAAATTACGAGAGCATATTGGCCATTTTGTCATTACGGATCATTTGGTGGATGCTCCTGAAATCCCGGTTGATATTTATAAAAATTACCTGAAAAGCAGGTACCATATCCTGAAAATGCGAAAGCCGGATATTGAAAAAGGGATTTCGATTTTAACGGAGATAATTGCCCAACAACCCAAATTTGCCCTGGCTTATTTAGGCATACACTTAGGTTATACACTCCTCGGTATGATTGGCCTTGTACCCGCCGCAGAAGCCTTTGCGGCTGCAAAACCCTATCTGGAAAAAGCCGTTGAATTGGATGAGGACCTGCCGGAGTGCCGGCTAAATCTTTCCTACACCAGTTTTTTACAAAAATGGGATTTTGCCGGGACTTATGAGCATTTGAACAAATCCTTCGAAATACGTCCAACAGTTGAATATTACCAATCTATGGCCTCTACGCTTGTTGCAGAAGGAAATTTTGAAGCGGCCTCAAATTATTTGGAAACAGCATTGCAACTCGATCCCTTTTCTGAAATCAATCATCATTTAAAAGGATTTATTTTTTATATCCAGGAAATGTATGAAAAAGCAATCGATAGTTTTAAAAAGAGCATGAGTTTGAAGCCCGGTTCAATTGTTTCTGTGTTGTACCTTGGACAAGCCTTGTTGCTAATGGGACATAAAAAAGAAGGCTTGGATTTCTTTCAAAATCTTTCTGCAAATCATTCAGGAGATCTAATGAAGTTAGGTGGGACTACCCTCGCCTACGCCTCCCTTGGTGATACCTCTCAGGCTGAAGCTGGGATTTCGAAACTGGAAGCAATGCTCAATACAGATCTGATGGACAGGGCAATGCACCTTTTAATTCTTTCCCTAACATTACTTGGCAGGCATAAAAAAGCATTGGACTTGATTGAGCAAGCGCTGAGTTACAGATTGCCAATGTTGGTTTATTATTTTGTGGAACCTACATTAAAACCACTCCGCTCGAATCCCAGGTTTCTGGAATTAATGCAACAAATTTTGGGTAAAGGTTCATCTTTTGATTTTTCAAAAAGGAAATATAAAAAAACCCTTTTCAACGAAACAGACTTAAATAATTATCAGCAACAATTGGAGGAATTGATGGCGACAAAGAAACCTTACCTCGACCCAAATCTGACACTTCGCAGTTTGGCTATGATGCTGAACCTCCCTCCGAATTATCTTTCGCAACTACTCAACGAAGGTTTCAATAAAAATTTTTCAGAATTCGTGAATGCTTACCGTCTTGATACCTTCAAGTCAAAAGCTGCTGAACCATCCAATCAACACCTCACCATTCTAGCCCTTGCTTACGACAGCGGCTTTAATTCCAAAACAGTTTTTAATACTTATTTTAAAAAAATGATGGGAAAAACCCCAAGCGCCTATTGGAAAGAAGTAATGAAAGGATAAGTTCCGATTTATAAACCCGAACGATTTTACTCTACGGCTGTCTTAATTTTGAATAATGTAAAGGGTTCAATAACCTGTACATTTTATTTTAAAGCAATAAATCAAGAAAATGGAAATTCAAAAAATGAAAGCGATCGTTTGTACAAAATACGGATCACCCGACCATCTTAAACTTAGAGAAGTTGAAAAACCAACTCCGAAAAGCAACGAAGTTTTAGTAAAAGTGTTTACAACTACGGTAACTGCAGCGGACAGCATGATGCGTAGAGCTGATCCATTTATCAGCAGGTTTTTTCTCGGTTTTTTCAAGCCAAAAAATGACATTACAGGTACTGGTTTTGCAGGAAAAATTGTTGCAATTGGTAGTGATGTTAAGCAATTTTTGGAAGGCGATCCGGTTTTTGGAGAAACCGGTGTTAAGTTTGGAGCCAATGCCGAATATATCTGCATTCCTGAAGATGGCGTGCTGTCAATAAAACCTACAGAAATGGCTTATGAAGAAGCTGCTCCTATTTGCGACGGAGCACTCACATCGCTGAATTTCTTAAAAGTAATAGGAAATATTCAATATGGTCAAAAAGTACTCATAATAGGTGCTTCCGGAAGCTTGGGTACTGCAGCTGTGCAACTTGCCATTTATTTTGGGGCAGAAGTGACCGGAGTATGCAGTACCAAAAACCTGGACTTGGTAAAATCTTTGGGAGCACACAATGTGATTGACTACACAGCGGAAGATTTTACAAAAAATGGCCAAGCCTACGACATTATTTATGATACCGTTGGCAAGAGTTCTTTCTCCAGATGCAAAAATTCACTGACACAAAAAGGAGTCTATCTTTCTCCGGTTCTTGGAATTGGACTCCTTTTTCAAATGTTATGGACTTCCATATTTGGCAACAAGAAAGCGAAGTTTTCTGCCACTGGTTTACAACCAGCATCGGAACTGCGAAACCTCATAAAAACACTAAAAAATCTTTTTGAAAACAATCATCTGAATTCAGTCATTGACAGATGCTATCCATTGGCCAAGACCGCGGAAGCTCACAGATACGTAGATACAGGTCATAAAAAGGGAAACGTCGTTATTACTGTGGCTAAAAGCAGCTAAATCCTATGTGAAGAAAAAATGTACATCAAAACATTTGTTTGTAAGAACAAACGCTTTATGATTTACAGAATTTCAAACCATTTACTGGCAAACATTACCACTCAAAAAAAGCATACCACCAGGTGAAATCTCAATGCCGGTACAGCTTGGTTCTGAACCAATGGCATTGTTTTCACTAAACATACAGCCGATCACCGTATTTTTGACAGAGTGAAGTACTGAAGATGCCATCCACAAACCATAACCATTGTTGTTTAAAAATGAGCAACCCTGGAAAAACAAACGTGTCACACCGGTATTAGCACCAGTGGCATGAGAGGCAAAACAACCGTGTTCGCCATTTCCTTTTACCATTAAATTGAAAAAACTAACATCCTTGGAATCTCGGATAAAGATACCAACCGATTGATTGTTTTTGATAATACCTCCATTAAAAGTGACATCTATTAAACCATTATCGAGACTTAAACCAGCAGCTTCGTTGTCTGAACAATTGATATTGGACAATTGAATATCCTCGCTCGTATACAAAGCTACGCCATCAAACCTATGACGATGAAAATAGGAGTTTGAAACGTACAAGTTTTTCGAATACCAGCTTGCTACCAAGCCGCCACTGCGAGCATCATGTACATTGACATTTTCAATCCAAAGGTTTTGCACCATTCGGACGTCAATCCCGTTGTTTCTGATCCATGGTTTGTTTGGGTCAGTCTCAGAAGCCTGACCAGCCTTATTGCCATCAATTTCCATATCCCGAATAGTAATATTGTAAATCGTATCATTTGCTCCTGGAGCTTCAACATCAGTTCCTACCAAAAACACCGGTTGATTGACGCCATCGGCTAACCGCACTTCCACCCCCTGCTCTCCTTCGATGGTCACATTTGAGCGATTGATATGGATACCCTCGCTGAGCAGATAAGTTCCACTTTTTATAAAAACGGTTCCACCTTCGGATGGCAAAGCCTCAATACCCTGTTGGATGGAATGTGGACCATTAGGTACAACAATGACAATCGGGACACTATTTTTGTGGGGTAAGCCTTCCAGGTTGGTATTTCCGTTGACATCCAATAAGTGATTTGGATTTTGAGTGTTGATACCTACATTTCCGGAATTATGACTATAAATATGATCCCCGTTTTTCCTCCAATCATCGTCATTCGGTAACTTCACTGAATTTCCGTCACTTATTATCAATGTATCGTTGTTAAAGGAGAGTGTTTGCAATTCATTGGATGGATCATTGTCTGCATCGTCAACGTTATCAATATCATCAGCAAAACCGGCTGGGATATTGGGCAACGTCGTCCAATCCTGCAACTCATTAGTTGGGTCATTATCTGCATCATCCACATCGTCCACACCGTCAGCAAAGCCAGCTGGAATGCCAGGGAGATTGCTCCAATCCTGTAATTCGTTAGTTGGATCTGCATCAGCATCGTCAACGTTATCAATATCATCAGCAAATCCAGCTGGGATATTGGGTAACGTTGTCCAATCCTGCAATTCATTAGTTGGGTCATTATCTGCATCATCAACGTCGTCTACTCCATCAGCAAATCCAGCGGGAATGCCAGGGAGATTGCTCCAGTCCTGCAATTCGTTAGTTGGATCAGCATCAGCATCATCGATGTTTCCGGTATTTTCGCTGTAAAGCGCATATGGCACAGAGATCAATTGTTGTGATCCTAAATCTGTAAAATTGGTTCCATTGTCTGGATCGAATGCAATTTTTAAATAATACTCCCCTACTCCCCAATCAATGTCATCCAGCCCATCACCAGAGTTTTGACCATTCCCGATTTGAATATTTACCAGACCAGTATTCCCGGTGTTTAAATCGCCGTGAATTTCAGAAAAGACAACATTGGAGTTAGCATCCAAAATTTGCACTTCCAACGCAATGCTTTGATTTTTAATCGGCATTCCATCTGTATCCCTTACTACAGCCTGATAATTAACCAACGGAGGGGTTTGAGAAAATAATTCACTTGAAAAAGAAATTAAAAATACGAGGAGAATTATATTTATTTTTTTCATTGTTTGTTGATTTTCTGAATGATGTAAGAGGATTGTTTTTTACCATCCAATGTCTGGATTGACAGCAAATAGGTTCCGTCGGGATATTTGGCTAAATCAAATTCCAACGTTCCATTTTGAATAGTTTTTTCGATGTTATCCAAAATGACTCCATCAATAGTCATAAGGCTTATTTTAAGCACAGAAATTTCGCTCAATTTTAAATCTGCAAAGACTAATTCCTGAGCAGGATTCGGAAAAATATTGACTTCTCCCGGATTCCAGTTTGAAGATTTCACAGAAGTCATCAACATGTAAGTTGGCTGATGAAACCCTTGTGTAAACTGATGTCCGGAAGATTCAAGAGTCAGAATCGCAGGCTCTCCCAAAGTCCATTCCACCGAATATCCAGGAATCTCAAACCGATCGCCTGCAGCGGAAATCACTTCTGGAGAAACTGACTGAGCAACAACACTATTGACCAGAAATGAATAAATAAGAAAAAAGAAAATAGGTTTTTTCATAGTAAAATTTTATTTGCAGTTTTCAGAAAAACAGACATTCAAATCAATGTTAGCAAAGACCTATGTTGCCTGTTTCAAGAATTGATCCATTTGGAAAATTGACAGAAGTTATACAAAGGTTCAACTCATAACTTAATTTGCAGCAAAAACAAAAAAATGACAATTGACTGTATTTTGCCAGCAGCAAGGAAAAATTAATTGTTACGCCTTACTGAAGCTCTAATTCATTTTTTGCATCAGTAACAACAATAATTAGTACCAATTATCAGAAAAGGTAAACTGATCTCTGTTAAAAATTGATCAGGAAGGCTAATAAAATTATATTTATTTTCATCATAGACTAAGCTGGCACCAAAAAGATTTAGGGAAAGGCACCGAGAATAGAAAATCAAAATGATTTATTTTTCGAAAGAAAACTACCTCGTTATTTCTATTTTCGACGTGAAGGGATTAATTACCTGGGATGAGCACACTTTAATCTACAACTTCGGAAACCATCTTGGTCTCGTTTTTTAACATTAGTGAGATTGGACACTTCTCTCCTATTGCAAGCAATCGTTTTATTTCTTTTTCGGTCAGGTCTTTATTTTCAAAAGCGATTTGTTTGATGATCGTGGTTTCTTTTCCATCCGGAGTTACTTTCACGACTTTTTCAGCATCGACCTTGATTTGGCCAAGCTCCCAACCTTTTCGCTGGGCATACATTCGAATAGTAATCGCTGTACAAGAAGCCAATGCTCCCAGCAAATAGATCGTTGGATGTGGCGCTTTATTTTGGCCACCTATGTCTTCAGGTTCATCGACATAAAATACCCTGTTGTCAGTTTGAACCTGAGTAAAATAATTTTGCTCGTCAAGAGAAGCAATAACTTGGTTTCTTTTGCTCATAATAATTCAATTAAATCCATTTTTTAAATGGAAGCTTGGTGTGAGTTTTTTTTATTTTTAACAAAATCAATCCCTTCGGTAAGCCAAAGCAATTCATCAGTAAATTTTTGAAAAGATTTTTCTAAACGCTCATCAGAAAGCATTCCTTTTTCGTCAAAGACTTTGCTGACATTTGCCACTAAAAGTTTGTACGGCATAGGAAAAGCTCCCAACGAAAGAATATACTTTTGCAAATCATGCGATGCATTGATCCCACCTCTCGCTCCGCCGGAAACCATCATAACACCAATCGGCTTCTTTTTGTACTCTTTATAAAAATAATCCAGCGTGTTTTTTAAAGCTCCTGAAAAGCTGCCATTGTATTCTGGAGATGCAAATACCAGCGCATCAGACTGGTCGAGAATATCTCCAAATTCATCCAAACGAGCGGGTGGATTAGGGTTTTTGCCTCGCCGTTCTTCCATAACAGGAAAGTTGTAATCTAAAACATCAAGTATAGTTACTTTCTCAACTCGTTCGTTGTTTTCTAATATTTTCGACAGTTGATTTACGGCTTTTGGTGTCTGACGTCCTAATCGTGCAGAGCCAGAAATAATGGATATTTTGTAAGACATGTTTGTGATTTGTGGGTATTTAGTTTGTGGTTATTGGATTGAAGCTTCGTCCATCCTCCTTCCTCATTTTTCAATTTAAGAGTTATTGGTTATTTAGTTGGTCATATAAATCAGTCCAATCTGCACAGCCACTCTTCCTGCATCGTTCTTAAATCCATTTTTCATTTTCCATTTACCTTCTTTTAACAATAGAAACTCTGCGAAGTTGACAAAATATGATATTTGTTTTCAAAAAAATAAAAAGGTAATCACGAAGTGTAATCACCTTTTTCGATCTTTCATATAAAGTAATAAATTTAAAATCCTCCTTCGCCATCGCCACCATCAAATCCGCCACGACCTCCTCCTCTTTTTTTCTTTTGATTTAGCCGATAGTTGAAAGTAAGTTTCACTTCCCGCGAACGCCATTGGAATTCTCCTTCAGAATAAAAATCCTCTCCAAACGTAGTGTATCTTCGCTTGCGTGTATTCAACAAATCTCTTGCGCTCAATGTTATTGTTGCTTTATTATTCAAAAGGTCCTTGCTAATTGCCAGGTCTAAAAAGTACATCGCCTTTCGGGATCCTTGCACAGTTTGGGTAGGAGCCCGATAATTGAACCTCAGCTGAATATCTGTAGATTTTAAAACTGTCATCCTCAATGTGAATTTTCCAAACCAGCTAAAATTATCACTCTCAAAATTTTCGTCCTGATTAGAGCCATCTACGATTGAACGATAAAAATTTAAATCTCCATCCAATTTCCACCATTTCAGCACATTGTATGTAAATGTGGCTTCAAGGCCAAAAGCATTGTCAGTTGCAAGATTTTCGGGGCGGGTCAAAGTGCTTTCATCTTCGTTTATTGTTTTAATTCGCTGAATTACGCCATCAGTGTGACGATAATAAAAAGCAGAACTAAGTGTAGCATTGTCCCAATATTTGATATGCCCAAGTTCGACAGAATGGGTGTATTCAGGATCAAGGTTAGGATTTCCGGTATATAAGTTCCGGGAATCACTAAACGTAAAAAACGGATTTAAAGACCAAAATCCTGGCCGTTTAATACGCCTGCTATAACTGATTTGAATTGCATTTTGATCCGGGAAATCATAGGTCAGGTGTAAGCTTGGAAAAATGTCAAAATAATATCGGTCATTCACGTCATTTGTTTGGACAAGTTTGGTACTCACATCCGACAATTCTGCTCTCAAACCTGCCAAAAATGAGAACCTCCCGTACTTATTTCCAAAACTGGAATATGCAGCATGGATTTTCTCATCATAAAGAAAATTATTGGTCAAATCGGTAAGGGTATCCCACGCAATATCATTAAATTCTTCAACGACATAATTGTTGTCAATCTTGCGAATATTACTCCTCAGGCCTGCTTCAAATTTTCCTTCTTTTGAAATCGGATGCACATAATCTGCCTGAAAACGCCATTCTTTGTTTACTTCTTTATTTATAGATCGCTGCCGAAGATCAGGCTTGCCACCAGGTAAATTATTTGAGTCAAAAAATTGTTCAAGGTATTCATTCTGCTCCGTTTCAAGATCATCTTCATATCGAACATCCACAGTCAGTTCGTGATCCTTTTTGTTAAATTCTCTTTTAAACATCAACGAATATTCTAAAGAGGATTCGTCTTCTTTCTCATCATCAGTCCGATGAGTGACTCCTGTAAAATTTTCAGGAAATTTGTTGATATAATCATTGTACTCAATGTTAGCAAAATTGTCTTCATCGCTGATTTTATATGTCAAAGCTCCTGTCAGCGTACTTTTTGGATTAAAATAATAATCCATCCCAAAACGAAGGCTGTTTGAAAGACCTCCCCTTTCGTGATCCCGTGTTTGATCGAGAATAAAAGTTGAATCATTTCTATAGAATTCCTGAAAATATTCTCCCCCTCCGTTTCTTATCCGGTAGTTTAGCCCGTAGCTGCCAAAAAAGTTTAAATTCTTTCTTCGATAATTCAAATTGAAGGCACCTCCATAAGTTTTAGGAAGACCAACCGTCACATCAAATGATCCGTTTAGTCCCTTCTGGTTGTCTTTTCGAAGGATGATATTAATTATACCGGCTACACCCTCTGCTTCGTATCTTGCCGATGGATTGGTAATCACTTCAACGCGGTCGATCATACTTGTTGGAAACTGTCGCAAACCATTTTTATCACCGACGCCAATAAGCCCAGAAGGTTTACCATTAACCAAAATCCGTACATTTTCATTTCCCCGAAGGCTCACATTTCCTTCGATATCAACTGAAACAGAAGGAATATTGTCAAGCAAATCATCAGCAGTTCCACCTCTGTTGGCGAGATCTTTTCCTACATTGAAGACTCTTTTATCAAGTGCTATCTGCATTTGGCTTTTTTCAGCTCGTACTTCAACGACATCAAGAATTTCAGCATTGGCACTCATCTCTATATCATCTAAATCCAGGATCTTTCCTGCTTTTTCGATTTTAATATCAGAGATGAATTTAGTTTTGTACGAAATGAATTCAACTTTTGCAAAATATATTCCCTTGGCAACTTCGATGGCAAACTTTCCTTCAACATTGGTCACTCCTCCCGTGATCATATTACTATCAACTTGTGAGAAAAGTGTCACCGTCGCATATTCCAAAGGAACACGGCTTGCCTGATCGATTATTCTTCCCTTAATAGTTGCTTTGCCAGGCGGCTGATTATCAACTGGAGCCTTCCAACTTCCAGTGTTTTGGGCTGACAAACTGAGCAAATTTGTAAATAAAATAAACCCTAGAAAAATGATCTTGTATAAAATGTCCATGCGTGAATCTTTTCCCTTAAACTATATTTTTCAATTCCCTTTATAACCAAACCCATTCCGTATTTGTTGAATAGTTGAATGATTTTTATTATATATCTGTTTCATAGTGAAATGATTTGCAAAGATAAGGTATTTTATTCAGTAGTTATTACTCTGAAAATTAAGCCTTTACGCAGTCAAATAGCGACTTTACAGCCTTTTTTACATTGACTGGATAGTATTCCAATTAATCCGTAATATTGCGGTACAATTATGAACTTATGCACGATATAGAGCCACATTTCAAATGGCGGGATCAGTATATTGCTTCAGAAGACAAGCAATCTCCATTTTTTGGTTGTATTTATGATGAATTTAACTTCACTCATAAGGTTTACAATTATTTTATTCATCCACAATGGGACGAATTTGGCTCTGCTACTTTGTACATGAAGATCCTTTTTGTCGACTATGATGAAAAGTTTGCGATCATTGAATTGATTGGTGAATGGAATGATACTTTGCATAACGATGTCAAGTTTCTAAAAAGAGAAATTATTGATGTTCTCAATGCCAACCACATTAATAAATATATTTTGATTTGTGAAAACGTTTTAAATTTTCATGGCTCTGACGACTGTTATTATGAAGAATGGTACGAAGATGTGTGCGAAGACGGCGGATGGATATGTTTGATTAATACGCTCGATCATGTGGAACAGGAAATGAAAGATACCAGACTTCAATATTTCATAAACTTTGGTGAGCGTTTCAATAATTTAAATTGGCGTGTCCTAAAGCCTCAAATTGTTTTTAAAACTGTCGAAACTATCATCCATGAAGATGTTAAGCGATTAGTTTGAAAGGTGATTAGCGATTAAAAAAATTAAATCATACCAGTATTAATGCATAAATCAGGTTTTGTAAATATCATTGGGCGTCCAAACGTTGGAAAATCTACTCTAATGAATGCTTTGGTTGGAGAACGGATGTCCATAATCACCAACAAACCACAAACCACTCGTCATCGAATCATTGGGATACTTAGTGGGGATGATTACCAAATTGTGTTTTCGGATACGCCAGGCATTATTCGCGACCCATCTTATAAAATGCAGGAAGCGATGAATCGGTTTGTGCACACCACTTTCGATGATGCGGATGTGATGCTTTTTGTGACTGAAGCTGGAGAAAATTATGATGATGATGACCCTGTCATTCAGCTTTTGAAAAAAATTGAAGTGCCTTTGTTTTTGATCATCAACAAAATAGATGTAACCGAGCCCAACAAAATAGCTGAGCTCATTAAAACATGGAATGATCGAATTCCTTTTAAAGAAACTATCCCTATATCTGCACTTAACAAAACCAATACGGAGAAGGTCTTTGAATTGATTCTGGAAAATCTGGAAGAAGGCCCTGAATACTATCCGAAAGATCAATTAACCGATAAGCCGGAACGGTTTTTTGTGAGCGAGATTATCCGTGAAAAAATTCTTCTACTTTACGAACAGGAAGTCCCATACTCATGTGAAGTGGTGGTAGAGTCCTTTAAAGAAACGACTACAAAAAATGGCGATCCTTTAGTTCGTATCCGCGCTGAAATCTACGTTGCCCGAAAAACCCAGAAGGCAATAATCATTGGGAAGCACGGTAATGCTATCAAAAAACTAGGCACTGAGGCGCGTAAAGACATCGAAACTTTCCTAGAATCGAAGGTTTTCCTAGAACTCTACGTCAAAGTTCGCGAAAACTGGCGAAATGACGAACGCATGCTAAAGCATTTTGGGTATAAGCAGTAGTTTTGAGTTTGAAGTTGCTAGCCCTCCGTCCTCCATCGTCTTTCCATCGTCCCTTTTCCATTTCTTTCTCCTACATCCTTTTCCTCCTTTCCCGCATTAATATTACCTTTGCCAAAAATTTTAAAAACACAGAATGGGAAATATTGTAGCCATCGTTGGCCGTCCAAATGTCGGAAAATCAACGCTTTACAATCGACTTATCGGAGAACGACAAGCGATAATTGATGACACCAGCGGAGTGACACGTGACCGTCAATACGGAAATAGCGAATGGAATGGAAAATCTTTTACGGTTGTCGATACAGGTGGCTTTGTGGAAGGTTCGGATGATGTATTTGAATCAGCAATTCGCTCACAGGTCAAGATCGCTATTGAAGAAGCTAATATTTTGGTTTTTATAGTAGATGTGACAACCGGTATCACTGATCTCGATGAAGAAGTGGCGACCATGTTGCGTCGTACAAAAAAAGATGTCTTCCTTGTGGTCAATAAAGTGGATAACAACAAAAGGATGCTGGAAGCAAACGAATTCTGGAGCCTGGGTTTTGAAGACACATATTTTATTTCTTCACTAACTGGAAGCGGGACCGGTGATCTTTTGGATGGAATTACCGAGCGTTTAAAAGAAGAGGAGCCTTTCAAAACAGATTTGCCAAAATTTGCAATTCTTGGCCGTCCAAATGTAGGGAAATCATCATTCGTCAATGCACTCCTCGGCGAGGACCGAAATATCGTCACTAATATCGCAGGAACTACCCGCGACAGTATCCATACCAAGTATGCTAAATACGGAAAAGAGTTTTACATCATCGATACAGCCGGTATTCGAAAAAAATCCAAAGTGCACGAAAACCTGGAATTTTATTCAGTGATGCGGGCGATTCGTGCGATGGAAGAAGCGGATGTATGCATCCTGATGATCGATGCACGAGATGGTATCGAAGCACAGGACATGAGCATTCTTGGCCTTATCCGGAAAAGAAATAAAGGTGTTGTAATCCTTGTGAATAAGTGGGATTTGGTTGAAAAAGAAACCAATACTGCTCGTGATTTCGAAAAAAAGTTGCGTGAAAAAATAGCTCCTTTTACGGATGTGCCTATCATTTTTGTTTCTGCGATAGAAAAACAGCGAATTTTCAAAGCCATTGAAACTGCACTGGAAGTACACGAAAACCGACAACAAAAAATCAAAACTTCTGTGCTCAATGACATTATGTTAAAAGCCATTGAAAAATATCCTCCGCCTTCTCACCGTGGTCGGTTTGTTAAGATCAAGTACATCACGCAGCTTCCGACTTATTATCCAGCTTTTGCATTCTTTTGTAACAATCCAAAATATATCAAAGAAAGCTATCAAAACTACCTAGAAAACCAGCTCCGCAATAATTTCAATTTCACGGGTGTTCCAATAGGGATATTCTTCAGAAAAAAATAATTCGAACATTTTGAAAACTCTGCATTCTGAATATCTTTGAACCTGTTAAACAAACTCAATTTTAAATGCCTTTCGAAAAGACACCTATTCCCGGTCTGCTGATCTTCGAACCCAAAGTATGGGGCGATGACCGCGGTTACTTTTATGAAAGCTATAATGAAAACACCTTTCGGGAAGCAGGGATTACCACTATTTTTGTACAGGATAACCAGGCTCGATCTACATTTGGAGTATTGCGAGGCTTGCATTACCAGGTTGGTGCTTATGAACAGGCTAAACTCGTCCGGGTTCTTGAAGGAGAATGTCTGGATGTAGTCGTTGATATTCGAAAAAATTCCCCTTCATACGGCGAATGGTACGGCATACGGCTCAGTGCCAAAAACAAAAAGCAGCTTTTTATCCCTCGTGGTTTTGCTCATGGTTATGTCGTTTTGAGTGAAACTGCTGAGTTTTTTTATAAATGTGATAATTTTTATTCAAAAGAGTACGAAGGGGCCATTATTTATAATGATCCTACTCTTAACATCGATTGGGAAATCGATATGGATAAAATCATCCTTTCGGAAAAAGATCGAATCAATCCATTGTTTGGAAACCATCGCTAAGAGTATGAACTTATTTAAACTTTTGAGTAAGAAAATGAAAATGGCTACCGATATTTAAAGATTACCACATCATTAAAAATCAAGCAGCCATGATTCGAATCTTA
>JANQFJ010000180.1 GCA_028277915.1 Saprospiraceae bacterium | reverse complement strand
GTGTACTTTTTGGCAGAGCGAATGATGCGTCGTGCCAAAGAGTATTCCAAACAACAATTTAAAAAAGAGAAAATTGACTTGACGATTGACCAATGGATTATTTTAAAAAGAGTGAGTGAAGAAATTGGGATCAGCCAGGTCGAAATTGCTATCTCAACATTTAAGGATCCAGCTGCAGTTACAAGAATCCTAGATATACTTGTGAAAAAGGAGCTGGTAAAACGAATTTCTAAACCAGATGATCGAAGAGCATTTGAAATTCATCTTACAAAAATGGGAGCCAAGCTGGTAAACAAAGTTATTCCATTGGCTCAGAAAACCAGACAAAAGGGCTTGGAAGGACTAAGTGATCGAGAATTGAAAGTGTTAAAAAAAGCACTTAAAAAAATTCATGATAATTTTTAACCGTTTTTTTAAATAATTAATTGATAGATCAATAATTTAAATATCATTTAAATGAAAAGAACTATAGTTTACTGCTTTATTTTGTTTATTATCGTAAAATTATAAGGCGCAACATAAAATAGAAGCTGTAGAAATGAGCTTTGAATATGTAGTTGAAAATGACTCTGTTTGGGTTGAAATAAAAGCACTGACTTATGGCTGGTTAGCTGTTGGGTTTAATGACAAAAATGAAATTGTGGGTAGTGATTTGAAAATGTTTTGCGTGAAAGATGGTCATTTGGAAGCAGAAGATCAATTTGTAAGAGGATTCCAACTTCATCCTGCTGACTCAAAGATTGGCGGAACAAATAATATAAGACGGCTGAAAGGATGGGAAAGCGAAGAAGGTACGCGCATAACGTTCAAAATCCCCTTGGTATCAAAAGATGAATATGACTATTCACATCAGTTGGGAGCCAATTTCTGGCTGATATTGGCATATTCGATTGATGATGATTTTGAGCATCATTCCATTATGCGCAAACATTTTTTAACTAAGTGGAATAAAAGAGGTCAAAAATTTTTTCATAATTGATTGATATGTCATTAATTGTTGTAATCAATTTTATTAACTATAAAACTCAAAAAAATGAAAAAGAAATTTATCAGTAGCTATCTAATGTTTATTGCAATATTAGTTGCGGCATGTTCATTCGCTCAAGGTCGATCTGAAAAGGGGTTATCTTCAATTGCATTATTTGAAACAAGTTCTGATGTCAAAAAAGAAATCGAAAAAACGCTGAAAAAATATGTTAGAGCAGGGGATAAGAATGATATCAAAGCATTGGAAAAAGTAACTCACGAAAACTTTCGAGTAGTACTAAATGACACCAAAGAAATGACGATCAAAATTATCAATCGTGCCACTTACCTCGATCTGGTAGGAAAAAAAGTTTTTGGCGGTATGCCACGAAACATTGACATTCAACTATTGGATGTTTTTGGAGATACAAATGCATTGGTCAAAACGAAATTGACGAGCGATAAGGCTATTTTTTATAACTACTATAGTTTGTTGAAAAATGATGACAAATGGTGGGTCGTCCAAGATTTGCTTTTTGTTGAAGGGATTTAATAAATATTTTCTGAGTTTTGGAGGTACCCTCTACAATGAGGGTGCCTTTTTTAAAATAATATAACTTTTCGAAAAGCAGGATCTCTTCATTAACTTTGACAAAAAAATAATATGCCAAAATCAGAAAAAATAAATGCATCTAAAGCTCCCAAGCCCGTTGGATTGTATCCTCATGCACGCCGTGTTGGAAATTTATTGTTCCTTTCAGGAATTGGACCACGAGATCCTGAAACGGATGGTGTTCCGGGGCTGAAACAAAGCAAAAGTGGCAATTTTACAGAGTTTGATTTCGAAGCACAATGCCATTCGGTTTTTCAAAATGTACGAACAGTACTGGAAGCTTGTGGTGCATCCTGGGATTCATTGGTTGATGTAACGGTTTTTTTAACAGACATGCAAAGAGACTTTCAGACTTACAATCGCATTTATGCTGAATATTTTAAAGAAAACCTGCCATGTCGAACAACATGCGGTATAAGTGCTTTGCCAACTCCAATTGCAATTGAGCTTAAATGTATCGCAGTGATTGAAGGTTAGAGGGGAATTGAAATAATTAGTTCATTTTGAAAGGAGTGATCAACTTAAATTCAGGAATCGGCACCTTGAATTCTGCTTTTTTAATTCGGTCGTGCATAAGATAATAGCCATACATTTTCCCCATCTCAGATTGGAGTTGTGACCAGGAAACATACTGGTGAGCCTGACCAGGTTTTAGAATAGGTTGTTTGCCAATAACTCCTTCCCCTTCAACTTCACGAATAACTCCATTTGAATCAAAAATGTACCAATGACGACGGAGCAGTTGAACAGTTGTATTACTTTTATTTTCAATAGTAATATGATAGACAAAAACAAATTTTTGATCAACCGGATTAGAGTGTTTCTCATGATAAAATGTTTCCACACTAATTTTAATTCCTTTAGTGGTAAGTGTTTCCATTTTTTAAATAGTAGTGTTTGTTTTACTAATAAATGACTGAACTAAATTCTCAGCTTCTTTAACTGCAGTTTTCAAATCATCATTAATTACAACACAATCAAATTTGTCTTTATATTTCAATTCCTTTTTAGCACGTTTGATTCTTTTTTTGAGGCTTCTTTTATCTTCAGTTTTTCGATTTTTTAATCTTTCGATCAATACTTCGAGAGAAGGAGGTGCAATGAAAATCGCCATTGCATGGTCTCCATAAGTTTTTTTGATACTTTTAGCTCCTTTGACATCAATGTCGAAAATGATGTGCTTATTTAAAGTCCAAATTCTTTCAATTTCACTTTTTAAAGTCCCGTAAAACTGGTTTTCATAAACTTCTTCCCACTCGGCGAAGTCACAATTTTTTACGCGTTTTTTAAATTCTTTGTGTGAAATGAAGTAATAATCGACACCGTCGGTTTCGTGAGGACGCATCTCTCTGGTCGTTGCAGAAATTGAAAATGCAAGTTGATCAGTATTTTTTAAAAGCTCTTGAACGATCGTCGTTTTTCCGGCACCGGAAGGTGCAGTAATGATAATCAGTTTACTCATTGTATCTGTTTTCCTAAATAGTATTGAGGACTTGTTCCTTAATTTTTTCAAGTTCATCTTTCATTTTTACCACCGAACGTTGAATTTCTGATGAATTTGCTTTTGATCCAAGAGTATTGATTTCGCGGCCCATTTCCTGACTGATAAAATTAATTTTACGCCCTTTAATGGTTTCTTTTGAATCCAGGACTTCCAAAAAATATTTGCAGTGTTGTGCGAGGCGAACTTTTTCTTCAGTAATGTCTATTTTTTCAAGATAATACAATATCTCTTGTTCAAAACGATTGGCATCGATGTTATCCTTTCCGACATATTCTTCCATATGTTTGTTGATCTTTTGCCTCAAACGGGTAACTCGTTCAGATTCCATTGGTTCCAGTTCAGACAATAACTGAAGAATGGATTCAATCCGTGCCCGACAGTCTTTTTCCATTGCAGCCCCTTCTTCCATCCGAAAAGAAGTAAAATTATTTAGTGCATCATTGATAGTATCAAGCACAGCTTGCCATTCGGATTCGTCAACAGCTTCCTCTGGTGAGGACACTACATTGGGAATTCGCAGAATCGCTTGCATAATATCAGCTGGAGGCATCGACAATTCTTTTGAAAGTTGATGTAGCTCCTTGTAATATTTGGTAAAAAGTGCTTGATTTAAAGCATACTCCCCCTCTCCGTTCAATGATTTTAGATCAACGGTAACGTCGATTTTTCCCCTTTTAGCTTTATCAGCAATTAATTTTCGAAGAACATGCTCTTTCTCTTTGTAGGCTTGAGGCATTTTAAAACGGATATCAGTAAACTTACTATTTAAAGACCGTACTTCAACAGTGATTGTCTTGTCGCTGATAGTATTTGTAGCTCGACCAAATCCTGTCATTGATAATAGCATGTTGGATTCTGTTTTTCAGTAATTAAAATAATGGTAAAAATATAATGTATAATGCTTTGCAGGATATGCTCGATTATTGTAAATCTAAAATAACCTCACAAATATAGCTAAAGCTTTATGAAATTATACAACGCCAAACAATCCAATTAAAGTAAGCATTCGATCACTTTTTAAAAAAGATAATATAAAAATCAGATAATACCAATCTAAATAAAGTGATATATTAAAATCGATAACCGCTCAAAATATAATAATCAGAAAAGAATATTCAAGTCCTAATTCTGAAAACCAAGGCAGTTACAATTAACGATAAATCAAATAATAATTATATAAACATGTATCATCTTGACTATTAAATGAAGAATAATTGAAATAAATGTCACTTTTATTTTCAATTAATGAATAAAAATGCGAAATTTGCCTCGCTTTACAGCAACCTATATATAATTCATAACTAATTATAAACCAAACAATAACAATGAGAAAAGCTGACTTAGTTACAGCAATTTCAGAAAAGACGGGTGTTCCTAAAGTTGACGTTTTGGTAACCTTGGAAACTTTCTTTAAAGAAGTAAAAAATACACTATCTGATGGCGAGAATGTTTACATCAGAGGCTTTGGAAGTTTTGTAATTAAAAAGCGTGCAAAAAAGATTGGTCGACATATCAAAAAGAATGTTGCAATCGAGATTCCAGAGCATTACATTCCTTCATTTAAACCGGCAAAAATATTTGTTGAACAAGTAAAGGAAAATGTAAATTCTCTTCCGGATGAAGGGTAGTGCATTAAAGAAAGTTAGATACCCTTTGTTATGACAAAACTCCAGATTGTAGTCGTATCATCAATGATATTGCTATTTGCGGGGATGTATTTCGGCTTAGACATAAAGCCAAAAGAGCAAAAGGCGATTGAAAAATCCAGAGCGATTGAAGCAGAAAGCACAGATATTAACGCCTTATTGGAAGATGCAAAGTCCGAATTGTCAGCTGAAAAGTCCACCTTGATTTTATCAATCGAAACGAAACTAAACAAAGCACAAACCGACTCTGCTAAAGTTGAAACTTTGAAAGAAATTTCCGGTGCATGGTACAGAATGGATAGAATTGACATTGCCGGATTTTATGCTCAAAGCGTCGCCGAGATTGAAAATAGTGATGAATCGTGGGGAATTGCAGGTACAACATACACTATTGGAGCTCAAAGAGCAAAGGAAGAAAAAGTAAAGCAATTTTGTTTTGGAAGAGCAATAAAGGCATTTGAAAATGCAATATCTTTAAACCCATCCAATACAACACATAAAGTTAATCTCGCTGTTTGCTATGCTGAAAACCCGCTACCCGATAATCCAATGAAAGGGATTTTAATGCTTAGAGACCTTAATGAAAAGGAACCAGAAAACGTTTTAATTCTTACAACTTTAGGTCGATTTGCAATTCAGACTGGACAGTATGACAAAGCTATTGAACGATTGCGGAAAGCTGTTGAAATCGAACCAAAGAATATTAAAGCAAATTGTTTGCTATCCCAGGCCTATCGAGGAACAGGAGACAACGAAAAAGCAGATAATTATGCAAAGTTTTGTAATTAAATAAGCCGTTTTGGCATTTAAATAAAAAAACAATAAATTTTTTAAATTTTTAAAGACATTAAATTATGCCTTGTGGAAAAAAACGTAAGCGTCATAAAATTGCAACTCATAAACGCAAAAAGAGACTACGCAAAAATCGTCATAAGAAAAAGAACAGATAGGTAATCATTTTGGCTTTGGATAATGGAGTGTATTTTAACGCTGCTCCTAAAAGACGAAGTCTGGGGTTAGACGGGTTTTGAACTCAAAACCCGTCTAATTAAATATAAAATAATTGAATTTTGATTACTCTGGTAGTTTAAAACCAAAGTTGGCTTATGACCGCAATAATCTATATAAAATACCACTTTGAAGAATAATCTTTAGAAGATGTGTTTTTGAATGTGAACACTGTTCCAAATAATTAAAACATTAAAAAATTGCAGTTCTAAAGAAAACTTCCAGCTTCTAAGCTAAGCTTTAAATGAGCAGCCAAGCCTATCGATACCTTAAGATACATTTCTCTTCTTGATCCACAGCCAGCAAACTGGAAATGTACTAGTGGAAAAAGAATTAATTATAAACTCAACTCCAACAGAAGTCGAGATTGCCTTGCTTGAGGATAAAAAGCTGGTTGAAATTCATTATCAAAAAACTAATACGAATTTCACTGTTGGAGATATCTTTCTAGGGAAGATCAGGAAACTCATGCCCGGGCTTAATGCCGCTTTTGTGGATATTGGCCATAAAAAAGATGCATTCCTGCATTACACTGATTTAGGACCCAAACTTCGGTCTTTGTTAAAATTCACCGAAGGGACAATCAGCGGAGCAATCACGAGCCACAACCTGGATAATTTTAAAATCGAACCAGATATTTTAAAAACCGGAAAGGTAGACCAGGTGATGGATAAAAAGCAAATGCTTTTGGTCCAGGTTTTGAAAGAGCCTATTTCAACGAAAGGCCCCAGGTTAAGTTGTGAAATCACCATTCCAGGTAGGTTTTTAGTACTAACCCCTTTTACCGAGCAGGTGGCAGTTTCAAAAAAAATTGCAAACGCAGAGGAAAGGAAAAGACTTAAAGTACTTGTTGAAAGTATCCGTCCGAAAAATTTTGGACTCATCGTCCGAACAGCAGCAGAGGGAAAAAAAGTGGCTGATTTGCATGAAGAGTTGATGTTGATGATGCAAAAATGGGAGCAGGTTCACAAACAACTTTTTAAGGCGACTCCTCCAATGAAATTGTTGAGTGAATTAGATAAAGCTTCGAGTATTTTAAGAGATATTCTTGAAGATTCCTTTAACCGAATTGTGGTTAATGACAAAGAGCTTTATCATAATGTGAAGAATTTTATGGGCACAATTGCACCCAACAAAGTCAAAATTGTAAAACAGCATCGTTCAACAAAGCCGATCTTCGATACACACGGAGTAACAAGACAAATAAAATCATCATTTGGTAAAACGGCAACGATGGCTAGTGGAGCGTATTTGGTCATTGAGCATACTGAGGCGATGCATGTCATTGACGTAAACAGCGGGCATAAAGTATCTAGCGGAGATCAGGGAGAAGCGGTTTTAGCCGTAAACCTTGAATCTGCAGAAGAGATTGCAAGGCAATTGAGATTGAGAGACATTGGAGGGATTATTATCGTTGATTTTATTGATATGAGAAACCCGGAACACAAACGGGTTTTGGTCAAAAAAATGCGTGATTTTATGAAAAAGGATCGCGCTCAGCACACAATTCTACCCCTGAGTAAGTTTGGATTGATGCAAATCACGCGGCAAAGAGTAAGGCCGGAGGTGAAAATAAATACAGCTGAGATGTGTCCCACCTGTAATGGAACCGGAAAAATAAACCCGTCAATCTTATTGACAGATGATATACAAAGAGACCTACAATTCATTTTACAATCCAGACCAAATTCCAAAATAAACCTCAAGGTACATCCGTATATTTTTGCTTACCTCAAAAAGGGTTTTCCGAGCATACAGATGCGTTGGTATATGAAATATTTCAAGTGGATAAATATTTCGGATAGCCCTGATTTCCAGCTAAATGAATACAAATTTTATGATGGAAATAACGATGAGATTCGTTTGTAAATTAAGGCGGGCAGCCACAATCACCGGCCCGACAAGCTGTCATTACAAGTAAAAGAATGAAAAAAATGACAATCAGTATGAAGTTGTTTGATAGCTTAATCATTATTTTTCCTATTGTAAAATACTAATGTAAGTCACAATTCTCATTTTTAAAAATTGAAAAAGCAAAAACGTGTTTTAGTTACTATTCTGAATTGGGGACTGGGACATGCTACGCGTTGTATTCCCATTATTAAAAAATTGCAGGAATATGGTTTAGAAGTGGTCCTGGCTTCTGATGGAAGATCTGCGCGATTGCTCAAAAAAGAATGCCCAAATCTAGAATTGATCGAATTTCCTTCTTACAATATTCGATATTCGACTAATAACATGGTCTTGAATATCGCGTATCAAATTCCGAAAATATTAATGACTATTTGGAAGGAAAATCAATTTGTACAAAAACTGGTTGAAAAAGAGCAGATCGACATTATCATTTCAGATAATCGCTACGGCTGCAAATCCAAAAGCACAAAAAACATTTTTATCACCCACCAATTAAATATCATTGTTCCGTTCAAGCCCTTGGAAAGACTGGTCAATAAAATCAATCATTTTCTGATCAATCGATTTGATGAATGTTGGGTTCCTGATTTTGAAGGGGAAAAAAGTTTAGCTGGAAAATTATCAAAACGCGGGAAAATCAAAAACGTAAAATACCTTGGCCCTCTTTCCAGGTTGGAAATCGTAAATGCAGACCCAAAATATGATATTATTGCTGTTATTTCCGGCCCTGAACCGCAACGGACAAAATTTGAAAAAGGGATTATCGGCGAATTAAAATCAACACAACTCAAATCGTTGGTTGTTCAGGGAAAAGCCAATGAGATGAACCAATTTCAGCTAAGTAAAAAAATAGAAGTAGTTTCATTTTTAGACTCTAGCCAGCTAAGCAAAGCTATTCAATCCAGCGAAATTGTCATTTGCAGATCTGGATATAGTTCTATTATGGATTTAATAAAATTAAAAAAGAAAGCAATTTTGGTACCCACTCCAGGTCAAACAGAACAAGAATATTTAGCCTTAAGGTTGCAGGAGAAAAGACAATTTTGTGTACAACAACAAGCAACTTTTACCTTAAAAAAAGGGTTAAAAGAAATAGAAAATTACTCGGCCAATTTAGGGCTAGCGGATGGTTTTAATCCGATTAATGAAGTAATTAGCTCTCTGGTAAATCAAAAATTCAAGAAGCATCTTGCATAGCGATTTACAAATTTGTAAATTTGCACTCCCAATAACTGACCTGGTCCTATAGCTCAGTTGGTTAGAGCACCTGACTCATAATCAGGTGGTCCCAGGTTCGAGTCCTGGTGGGACCACAAAGCGACTCTTCTTTAGTCGCTTCTAATAATCATTATGTGCTCAAAGTGTTGAGTAACAGTGGATAGTGAATGTGTCTAGTGTTTATAAGCATTCACTATTCTTCATTATTTCGCTGCTTTTTTGTACGCCATTTGTACGGTTTTAGTATTTTATTCTGATTTGCACATTTTTTCACTTAACAAATGGTACAAAAATGATAAGATACGCAGTGATCTATAATTATAAGCGGACTGGTAATTTGAAATCAGACGGCACAGCTCCTGTATTGATCAGAACATACTTGGATAAAAGAATTAAATTTTTCAATACTAGAGTTTATGTCAGGCCAGATCAATGGGATAACAGCAACCGGCGGGTAAAAAATCACCCTAATCAATTTCAATTGAATAGGGCAATCAAAGATGAATTGCAGGCCTTAGAACATTTTGAGTTCGAAGTTCTTAATCGTTCTAATTCAATTACTTTAGATCGATTAGCAGACTACAAAAAAGATGATTTTAGAATAACCTTCACTGAATTCTATGAAAAACATCTGAGGCAATGTAAATTGAGGAAGCAAAGTGTTAAAGACCAACAACAAACGCTATTTAAGTTGAACTCCTTTCGAAAACAGATCTTTTTTAAAGAGCTTAATTATAAGCTGGTCAAGGATTTCAACACCTTTCTTCATAATCAACACCTAAGCATTAATACTATTGCTAAGCACCACAAAAACTTGAAAAAGTATATTAATCTCGCTATTAATTGTGGTCACCTGGATCTCAACGATTACCCTTACCGGCAATTCAAAATTAAAAAAGAAGTACCTGAAACTACCTATCTAACTGAATACGAACTAAATCAGCTTGAAAAGCTTTACATTCCTTATGCTAATGAAGTTCACAGACAAATAAGAGACTGCTTTTTATTTGCATGTTATACAGGAATGAGATTTTCAGATGTATCAACTATGACGGCCGCAAACTTTACCAAAACTGATAAGGGGTTGGAACTTTATTATGTGGCTCGTAAAACGAAAAAACCTTTACGACTTTTGCTTAAAAACTTTTTCAAAGGTAAACCTGAAAAACTAATAAATTACTACTTAGAAAAATACGAACCCTTTTATCTGGGGAAAGGAGAAAGCAAACCAATGCCGATTTTCTTTGGTCGTACAAACCAATATACCAATAGGGAATTGAAAAAAATAGTCAAGGAATTAAATATACGTGATGTTGTAAAAGAAAAAATTTCCATGCATGTGGCCAGGCACACATTT
The DNA here is from genome assembly GCA_028277915.1 of Saprospiraceae bacterium. Taxonomy (GTDB): domain Bacteria; phylum Bacteroidota; class Bacteroidia; order Chitinophagales; family Saprospiraceae; genus JAHDHW01. The sequence goes on along the minus strand of JANQFJ010000180.1, from coordinate 397 downwards.
GGGACTATCATGGCTGGTAAAGTAAAACCTCAAACACTGCAAAAGTTAATGCAACATTCCAGGATAACTGAAACAATGCCTTATATTCATTTGAACCAGGAACTTATTAATAAAGAATTAGAAGCAATTAAATGGTAAATGGCTAAGGAGAAGAAAATTACAGTTAAGTTTTTTCCAAAAAAATTGAAATCATATGAGGACTCGTATGAAATATATTGTAGAGTTATTTACAATAAAAAATCCACCATGTTTTCGCTTCAGCACTCATTTTCATCTGAATCAATAGAGAAGGCAAAAACATATGTTGATTTAGGTTTAGAAGATAAAAAAGAAAAGTTTGGTTTAGGATGGAAAAAGTTATACTTAGAGAAAATTATTCGAAAAGAAACTTTCAATT
>JANQFJ010000161.1 GCA_028277915.1 Saprospiraceae bacterium | reverse complement strand
CATGGCCTGGTTATCGGTATTGCAAATGGCAAAGTCAACTCCAACAATACCTTGTTTGAACATGTGGGTAACTGCATTGCTACCACCACCTCCAACGCCTATAACTTTTATTATTGACCCTTCTTCTTTTGGCAAATCAAAAAACATAATGTAGATTTTTAAAAGGTTAAGTAAATAATTTGTTGTTTTTGTTTTCTCAATAATGCTCAAACTGACCTTAACAAAGGCCAGTTGAACATTGTATAAAATTTATTAAAATTCAGAGTCTGGTTCTGTTTCAAACCATTCTTTAGTTTTGTGGAAAAGCTGCTCGTACCATTTACCTTGCTTTTCTTCCTCCATAGCAGGTTCTTCAATGACTTCTTCCTCTTCTTTCAAATCGATGTTGTGTGGATTTTCTATTCCTTTCAGTAATAATCCTATTGCAGTTGCAAAAATCGGATTGCAAACCCTTTCATCGTATCCGTGGCCCAATTGTTCAATTGGTAATCCAATTCGGGTACTCATTCCAGTGTGGTATTCTGCGAGTTTATCAATATGGTTGAGCAATGCTCCGCCACCAGTCAAAACGATCCCTCCAATAAGTTTCCGTTCCAATCCTGATCGTCGAATTTCCCAAACCACATAGTCCAGAATTTCTTCTACACGAGCTTGAATGATCCTCGCCAGGTTCTTTTCTGAAATTTCTTTTGGATCTCTTCCCTTTAAGCCTGGAATAGTGATGATCCTGTTATCATAAACTTCAGAAGCCAGTGCAGAACCAAAGCTCACTTTCAACTTCTCCGCTTGCTGGTGCATCACCGTGCAACCTTCTTTGATGTCGGAAGTGATCACATTCCCGCCAAAAGGTATGACAGCCGTATGGCGAACTATACCATCCTGGAAAATAGTAATATCGGTGGTGCCACCTCCAATATCAACGAGTGCTATTCCAGCTTCTTTTTCTTCCTCGCTCAAAACCGCAAAAGAGGAAGCAATCGGTTCAAGAGTCACATCAGCCACTTTTAAACCTACCCTTTCAACACAACGATGTATATTATTGGATGCAGTGATCTGGCCGGTAATGATGTGGAAATTCGCTTCTAAACGAACGCCTGACATTCCAATCGGGTCACTAATCCCCTGCTCATTGTCAATAGTATATTCCTGCGGAATGACATGTAAAATCTTATCGCCCGGAGGCAAAACCAATTTGTGCATATCATTGATCAGCTTGTCGATATCCTTTTGGGCAATTTCATTCAAATCGTTATCCCTTGTGAGAATACCGCGATGCTGCAGGCTTTTGATGTGTTGCCCTGCGATGCCGACATGAACGACTTTAAATTTCATTCCGGCTTTTCTTTCAGCGGCAGCTATGGATTCGGATATAGCTTTGACTGTTTTTTCGATATTGGAAACTACACCTCTTGAAACACCAAGAGAATCTACTTTTCCAATGCCAAGAATTTCCAATTTGCCATGTTCATTTTTGCGGCCCGCGATAGCACAAACTTTCGTCGTTCCGATGTCGAGAGCAACAACTACTTCTGGTTGTTGTTTGTCTAAGTTTTCTATCATAGTATACAGTTTTGCGGTAGCTTCTCACATTTAGCAGGATTTTTATCTCCTGCCGGCTACTACCTGACCTTTAAATTTGAGATTAATCGTTTTATATTTTTGCCAGCCTTTGTAAGGGATGGCTTCTTTATAAAAAGTTTTTAAATAAAATAATTTGTTGTTTATGTTGTCCATTTTGCCGAGAATGATTTTTTGGTCACCGATGTTGGGGCTTAGTTCATATTCCTTTGAATTATTCACATAAATCTGCTCCATCATGGGTTGTAAAAATTCATCTTTCAAAATGATATTTGTCAGATCAAATAAGTCTTTCAAAATATGTCTCTTCCTTTGAAGATACGCCGGATCAAATGGGGGAATATTCCCTGTTGCAACTAATACTCTGGCTGTAAAATGTTTTGAAAGAGGCATTTTCTTTCCAAACTTGTCCAGGTAATAATTCAATCCATTTTTGTCAATTATCCTTAAAATCGGCTCACGCTGGTCTATTCCAATATGAATCTGATTTTTTGCATCCAAATAAACATCGGCGTTCAAGATAAAGGGATCATTTTCTAAAACCCGCTCAACTCTTGCTACATCAATTTCACCAACAGGGATACCCAATAAATTGTACCCAAAACTTCGGTCAATCGTCACTTTGACATCTTCCTGGTTGATCAGACTATCACCGTCCGGAAGCGGAGCAATATTTATAAAAATATTCGCTGCACTCCTTCCCTTTTTAGATTCTACAGCAGAAATGATGATCACTGCAATCAAAAAGAAAAAGCCAATCCATGCTAAACGTTTAAGCATCTTTATCACTTCATTATTCATTGACTATCAAATTTTTAATAGGTTCAACGAAAGTATCAATATCTCCTGCACCCAATGTCAGCAAAACCTCAAAATTCCTTTCTATTAGTTCATCCATTAAGGTCTGTTTGGTAATTAAAACCTTATGCGGATTTACTAACTTTTCAAAAATAATTTCAGAAGTAACTCCTTCAATCGGCAATTCCCGAGCTGGATAAATATCCATCAAAATCACTTCATCGAGTTCATCCAAAGCTGCTGCAAAACCATCTACAAAATCTCTTGTCCGAGAATAAAGATGTGGCTGAAAAATACCTGTTATCTTTTTATCCGGAAACAAAGCCCTGGCAGCTCGAATCGCTGCATTCAACTCAGTTGGATGATGTGCATAATCATCAATGTAAACTGTTTGATCAGTTCTTGCTATAAATTCAAATCGTCGCTTTATTCCTTTGAATGAAGCCATTGCTTTTTTTACAGACTCGCCAGTTACTCCTAGTTGTTGAGCAATTGCAATTGCTGCTGTGGCGTTTTCAACATTGTGATGTCCTGGTAGCGTAAATTTTATATTTTCAATATTTTCAATCGGGCTTTCAAAGTCGAAAACAAAAAATCCATCCTCAACTCGTACATTTTTCGATTGATAAGTACCATTATTGATTCCAAAAACTTCAACAGCATCGATTTCTTCATTCAACTCAAGTCCGTATTTCAAATAAACTTTTCCATTTTCCTTCAACCTTCCAGCAAACTGTGTAAACCCCTCTGCCATGTGGTTTTTATCACCGTAAATGTCCAGATGATCTGCGTCCATAGACATTATTGCCGAATAATCCGGACTCAAGTGTAAAAATGACCGGTCAAATTCGTCTGCTTCAACCACCACCCAATCGCTCTTTCCTTCTACGAAGTTGGATTGATAATTCTGAGCAATTCCGCCTATAAAAGCAGTACAATCAATTTCAGCAGTTCTCAACAAATGTGTCAAAATTGCACTTGTTGAAGTTTTTCCGTGAGTTCCGGCAATAGCGATTGTTTTTCGGTTTCGGCTTATTATTCCCAAAACTTCAGCTCGTTTTTTCACCGGAAAATCGTGATCTAAAAAGTAATTCAACTCTCTGTGATCTTTTGGGATCGCTGGAGTGTAAATCACCAGATCGACTCCTTCTGGAATCATTTCAACAGCATCGTCATAATGAATTTTCATTCCTTCATCGACCAACTTTTTGGTCAGGATTGTTTCTGTTTTGTCGTAACCGTGAACCTCACATCCCATCCCGTTGAAGTAGCGGGCCAAAGCACTCATGCCTATCCCGCCAATTCCAACAAAGTAGATTTTATGTATTTCATTAAGGTTCAAAGTTTGTTGTTTTTATCAAGTCTCAGATTCTAAGCACTTTCACTTATAATTTTATCTTCTTTGTAAAAGGCTGTTTCTCAATATCCTATATCAAAGTATGTGCCGTAATTTTTATATGTTATATTTTTAATTTAAAAAAATATATAATTTGAATTAAAACCCTTTTTAATACTGATTCTATCCTTTTACCAAACTCAATACTTCTTCAGCAATTATCCTGGAAGCATCGGGCTTTGCTAATTTTAAAATGTTTTTCTCCAACTGATTTTTCAATGTTTCATTTTCCAAAACTGACAATGCTGTGGCAATCATTTTTTCATTAACCTCTCCATCTTTCACCAAAATTGCTGCGTCTTTTTCTGCCAATGCTAATGCATTTTGGGTTTGATGATCTTCAGCCACATTTGGTGAAGGAACCAAAATCGCTGCTCGCCCTGTGATACACAATTCCGAAACAGTTGATGCTCCCGCCCTTGTAATCATCACATCCGCCATCGCATAAGCAAAATCCATCCGATCAATGAATGCAACTACTTTTACGTTTGGCAATTGAGCTGTTTCACTTTTCGAAAATTCATCGATATACAACTTTCCGGCTTGCCATAAAACCTGTATTTCAGGGTGTTTTTTCAATATTTCAAAACTCGCTGCCATTCCATCGTTTAAAGATCTTGCTCCAAGACTACCTCCTGTCAAAAAAATGGTCTTTTTCTCTTTCGAAAAGCAAAAATATTCAAGTGCCTCTTCACGCTTTTTATTTAAATCTTTCAAATCTTGCCGGACAGGGTTCCCTGTCAATATAATTTTGTTTGAAGGAAAATAGCGCTCCATTTTATCATAAGCCACGCATATTTTATCTGCCTTTTTTGACAATAATTTGTTAGTTACTCCGGCGTAAGAATTCTGTTCCTGCAGAAGCGTTGGAATACCCAACATATTTGCCATCTGCAATACAGGCCCGCTAGCAAATCCGCCAACCCCTACCACTACATTAGGTTTAAATGTGTTTACGATCCAAAATGATTTAACCAAACTCACCAGCAATTTCAAAGGGAACAGCAGATTCCGTAGCGTCAATTTTCTATGAAACCCGCTGATCCACAATCCTTTTATAGGATAACCAGCTTTCGGAACTTTTTCCATTTCAATTTTCCCCTTCGCTCCCACAAATAATATTTCAATCGATTCATTTATTTTTTTCAATTCATTGGCAATTGCAATTGCAGGAAACACATGACCACCAGTTCCACCTCCGGAGATAATGATTTTGTATTTTCCTGTTTGTGAATTCAATTTTTTAATTTTTATCTGTTTTTTTACCATCAAAGCATCCATAACTATGTTGTCTTTTCAATGTACCTGCTCACACTCAATATCATCCCAAACGCAATACTTGAAAAAATGATAGAAGTTCCTCCCATACTTACCATTGGCAATGTCAATCCGGTTACCGGAACCAGGTGAACGGAAACGGCAATGTTTGCCAATGCCTGAATAACAACCATTAATCCCAGACCTAGAGCCAGCATTGCTCCAAAAGCTTTCGGACTTCTCGTTACTATACTTACGCAGCGGAAAAAGAGCAAAACATATAATCCAATCATTATAAACCCGCCAACGATTCCATACTCTTCACAGATAATTGCATAAATAAAATCCGAAAACGGATTTGGTAAATAATTTCGCATCACGCTATTTCCGGGACCTTCTCCTAACCAACTGCCATTAGCTATTGCAATTTTGGAATGTTGAATTTGATAGGCACCCTCCGGGTCGTTCCAAAAGTCCATCAATCGAGTAATCCATGTACCAACCCGTACTATATCAGGAAAAAATTGTCCGATAATAATCAAACAGGCAAAAACAACAATCCCTAAAAAGATCAAAAGGGTTATGTATTTTACCGAAACCCTTCCCAAAAACATCATAACCGTGCAAGTGAAAAACAGAATCAACGATGATGACAAATCTGCTGGCGCGATCAAACTACAAATAATCAGGATGGGTACAATGATCGGTAAAAACGCACTGTTGAAATCCTTGATGTAATCCTGTTTTGAAGAGATCGCCCTTGCTACGTATATTACCAAAGCCAACTTCGCAAAATCCGAAGTCTGGAAAGTAATCCCTACAAATGGTATCTCAATCCAACGCCTGGCTTCATTGACTTCTACCCCAAATGCAATTGTGTAAACCAATAATGGAATCGAAAAAAGCAACAAAATAGGTGCTACTCTGGAGTACTGTGTATAATGCATAACGTAGCACAGATAAGTCAAGAACAATCCACCTGCTACAAATACAGTATGCTTCATCAAATAAAACTCCGTATTCCCGGCTCGATAGTTAAATGCCACGTGTCCCGTTGCGCTATATACTGCCAGAATGCTGAACAAGGCGAGTACCGCTACTATCATCCACACCGCCCGATCTCCTCTTAATTCTGCATAAATTCTATTTCCTATTGACATTGCTGACTTTTTAGGTTTAAAATTTTGGTAAATGTTTTCTCATAGTCAGTCAAAGAACTTTTTATTTTGAAAAGCCTATTCAGGCTCTACTTTTCCTTTGTTTTTTAATTCATGGACCTCCTTTTTAAATTGATCACCACGATCCATGTAGTTTTTAAATAAATCAAAACTTGCGCAAGCAGGACTCAACAAAACCACCTCTCCTTCCTCTGCGTAAGATGTCGCAACTTCCACTGCTTCTTTTGCGCTACTCGTTTCTTCAAGAATCTTTATCACTGACGAAAAAGCTTCAATGATTTTGGAATTATCCAATCCCAAACAGATAATCGCGTTCACTTTTTCTTTCACCAAAGGCATCAACGGTTCGTAATCGTTGCCTTTATCCGTTCCTCCTGCAATCCAAATCACGCCTTTTTCCATCGCATCCAGTGCATAAAACGCAGCATCTACATTCGTCGCTTTGCTATCGTTGATGTATTCGATTCCATCAATCATAGCTACACTTTCCAATCGATGCGGATCATTCACAAAAGTGCTTAATCCCTCTTGAATCTTCACATCATCTATTCCCAAATGCAAAGCCACCCGAATCGCACATGTTGCGTTGAACATATTGTGTTTTCCTTTTAAACTGCAATCGCTCATGTCAAAACTGTGGTTGTCATCGACTTTTAGTTTTCCTTCTTTAAAAAAAACTTTTTTGACCGCAGATTTCTTCATTTTCAAAGATTGATGTTTCAAAAACTCTTTCATGTTTCCATCATTTCCATTGAAAATGAAGAAATCGTTTTCATTTTGGTTTTTGATGATTCGAAATTTCGAAGCCACATAATTTTCCATTTTGTAATCGTATCGATCCAAATGATCGGGGGTTATGTTCAACAAAATGGCAACATCCGGCTTAAATGCTCGAATACCATCTAACTGAAAACTAGACAGTTCTAACACATAATAATCGTAAGACGCTGAGGCAACCTGACGGGCAAAACTAAATCCAACATTCCCTGCAATACCTACATTCAAACCTCCGGTTTTGAGGAGATGGTAACTAAGGTTGGTTGTGGTCGTTTTCCCGTTGCTACCAGTGATGGCCACAATTGTAGCATTAGTATGTCTTGCTGCAAATTCAATTTCGGAAATCACCGGAATGCCTTTTTGATTCAATTCTTTTATCAAATCAATATGGTCTGGGATTCCAGGACTTTTTATGACTTCCGAAGCTTCAAAGATCTTTTGTTTAGTATGTTTGTTTTCTTCAAAAGAGATTTGGTGTTTTTCCAGTTCCTCTTTAAAATTTTCTTTTATTGTTCCACTATCGGACACCCAAATTTCGTATCCCAACTTTTTCGCTAAAATTGCTGCTCCAACTCCGCTTTCACCTGCTCCTAAAATCGCC
>JANQFJ010000159.1 GCA_028277915.1 Saprospiraceae bacterium | reverse complement strand
TTAACTTTATTCGAACTTAAAGTCGCTGAACCATTGAAACTCAAGCCATTGTAAATTTCTACTCCACCCACCAATTCGATTCCAGCCCGGTAGCTGTCGGGAATATTCACACGCTTCGCTGCTCCAACATCATTGAGTTCACCGGTTAAGGCCAGTTGGTTTTTATAGTCCATGTGGTATAAATTCACTCCGATGGAAGCTTTCTCCCAGCTTTGCTGAAACCCAAGTTCAGCATTATAAAGTGTTTCATGTTCCGGACGATTTTCGGGAGAGGATTCAGTGTAATCATCTCTGTTGGGTTCACGATTGGCAATGCCAAATGAAGCATAAAACTTGGTGTTTTCCCTAAAATCGTAATAAATTCCAGCTTTGGGATTGAAAAAACTTAGTGCATCTTTTTGCTGAACATTTTTCCCTTCCGCGTCTATCCCTAAAAAATCGTAATCCACTTGTCGAAACTGTAAATCGAGGTATCCGCTCAGTGAATTGGTCAACAGGTAAGTCACTTTTCCAAAAATATTAAAATCCATTTTCAAAGCATTATTGTCGTAGTAATGATGGCCTTTTTCACCGTTGCTGAAATACTCCGCCCAAATAACTTCACCAAAATGTTTTCCATCATAATTGTTCCATGCTCCGCCAATAATCCCCTGCAATTTTCGGCTGTCGTTTGAATAATTCAGTGAATACGTGATCCCGTAGAAGTCATTGTCCAGCCAGCGGCGACGGATCAGGTTGGTTTCAGTAATCGTCGTATCTTCCAATGCTACATCTTTCAAATTATAATCTCCAAACTCCTCAGCGGCTTTATACTGCTCAAAATACCCTGCCCCTCTGGTGTAATGGCCAGCTAAACTGATGTCCCAATTTCGGTTTAAGCTGTGATTGTACAAAAGCTGGTAATGGGTTTGTTTATAATTATCAACTTCATCAGGGTGAGGATCTCCTGCTTTTTCAGTACCGGCTGTATTGAAAGTGCGCAAATTATCATCATCAATATACTGGGCGGGTACTCCATTCCAGGCCTGATAGGTGATTTCATGACCGGAAAAGACATTAAACTTCAAAGAATTGTGCTTCCCAAGATAAGTCCCTGATAAGTAGAACGATGTCAGGTCAGCACTTGCTCTGTCAATAAAACCATCAGAAGTGATTTTGGAAATTCGGCCATCAAAGGTAAATTTTTCACCCAATAAACCTGTTCCAAATGCAGCATTTGCTTTAAAAGTATTGAAAGAACCGACTGATCCTGAAAAGATGCCATATGCGTCTCGATGCAATTTATTGGTGTTCAAATTCACAGATGCGCCAAAGGCTCCGGCTCCGTTCGTTGAAGTCCCAACACCTCGTTGAATCTGAATATCCTCCGTTGAACTTACGAAATCAGGCAAATCCACCCAAAAAACACCTTGCGACTCAGCATCATTCAAAGGAATTCCGTTGATCGTTACATTGATCCGGGTTGGATCGGTGCCACGAATCCGGATTCCGGTATAACCAATTCCCGTCCCTCCATCTGAAGTCACTACTGCTGAGGGCGTCCATTTTAAAAGAAAAGGAACATCCTGTCCCAGATTGTTTTTTTCAATGGTTTCTTTGTCAAGATTAGAGTAGGTAATTGGCGTTTTTTCACCAGCTCGGGTTGCTTTGACGACCAATTGATCCAATTCAATGGCTTCTTCGATCATTTGCATATTGAGCAAATAGGCCTCTACTCCTGAAGGGATTTCGAGTTGGCGTTTTAAAGTCCGAAAACTTACATGCGAAACAGCTACCCTGTGCTTTCCTTGTGATACATTTTCGATGCGGTATCTTCCATCTTCGTCTGTTAGAGTCCCTTTGTTGCTTTGCAAAAGCATGACATGTGCTCCAATGATTGGCTTTCCTTCCACATCGGAGATTTTGCCATAGACGAAAGCCTGTCCATGCAAATACCCTGAAAGTATTAGCAATGCTAATCCTGTAATAAATTGTTTCATTTTAAAATTTTAGAATTGAAATAATCCACAAGCCAAGGGGTTAGGCCTGTTTGTTATCTCAGCATATCACCATTGCTGCTCGGAAGGCAGTCATTTCCCTTTCCGGCATTACCCGGACAGGTTCAATGGGTATGATCTCAGCCTGCTTTAGATGATTCTTTAATCGTCGTTCAGGCACCCCAAACTGAGTGTTGCAAAGGTAAAAAATTATGGATCAATTTTTAAAATTGAATGGATGAGTTCAACAGATTTTTGTAGTCGCTGACCTTCATTTCCCACAATTTCAGTAAAAGGTTTTTTGTATAAAACCAATTCCTTTTTATAAATCTCGTACAATTCCAATCGTTCCTCCGGATTTTCCCGCTGAGGATCAAACTCCCAGGTTATATCTATTCCACATAGCAGGTAATGATCGTATTGTTGGCTGTCGATCCATTGTAAAATCTGCGGATCACAGCGCCCAAATTTATATTCAGACCAGATTTTTATCGTCAGCAAATCCGTATCACAAATCAAAATCTCATTAGTTATCAAGCTTTGATGCTGTTCATAATCAAGTTGCCCTTTTGCAATTTCCAGCAGATCAGATTCAACATAATCTCGATCCAAATTATTGATAAAATATCGTGCAAATTCGGGAACCATCGATGCATCAAAGCGCTTTGATAGTTGCTTTGCAAGTGTAGTTTTGCCAGTAGACTCCGGTCCTGTAAGTACAATTTTTATCATATCCGGCAGTAAAATTAATTTAGTATTTTTAAAACGTTTAAACAACCAATCATAATGAAAAAATACATTTTTTTACTGCTTTTATTTTATCCAATTTTATTAAAAGCCCAAAAACAAGACTTAAAAAGTATAAAAGTTCACAAAGATTCTTTTGAGAATGTAAAGGTTGTGCCCTTACACTCAGATGACCGAACCAGCGCTTTCGTTGTTTTTGTTAAAAAAGGTGTACCGCTACACAAGCATGTCCACCACACCGAAATTGTTCGTGTCCTCGGAGGAAAAGGTGTAATGACCCTTGGCGATGAAACTTACAAAATCAAAAAAGGAGATTTTTTCATTATCCCCATGGGTATGCCTCACTCTGTTCAAACGACCAGCAGAAAACCACTGAAAGCCTTGTCAATCCAGGCGCCAAAGTTTGAAGGGAAGGATCGTGTTTTTATAAAACAATGATTTTGTCACTCTTAATTTGCTTATATTTCGGGTATCTAATTTAGTACTTCAAAAAACAAAAGAATGAACAAACCAATTTTCACTATAATTCTATGTTTTTTATTTTTAATGGCATCTGGTCAGGTTCAAAAAGTGGATATTTCCTGCGAAGGAGTTGCCTTAAACGCATTTATGTATGAAGCAAGCGGTGAGGACAAAAAACCAACAATCATCTGGATGCATGGCAATCCTGGTGGCAAGGAAGAGGGAAAGAGTCCACTGACGTTAGAGTTGATAAAAAACGGAGTCAATGTAATCAGGTTTAATTACCGTGGACTTTGGGGAACAGAAGGTACATTTACTATGGGCAATAATCTTGAAGAACTGGAAGTCGTAATTGAGTTTATCCTTCTTCCCAGTTCTATTGAATCTTTCAATATTGATACCAGCAGACTGATTGTCGGTGGATATAGCCATGGTTCAAATATTGCCCTGATTCATGCAGTCCACAATTCAAAAATCAAGGAAATTATTTGCCTTGGCCCTTCCGATATGAGTTATTTAATCAGAGAATATTTTAATCCTTTAAGATCAGATATCAGACGATTTGCACAAGCTGGCAAGGATGCGCTTTGGGGAAAAAACGGACTCATTCAAAACTTCGATGCATTTGTTGATGACATCATTTGGAACAACTTCAAGTATGATTTTGTATCCCAGGCTGAAAAACTGATGGACAAAAGAATCTTATTCATTGCGGGGCTAAATGATCGAACGTCTGTCATTGAAAATGAATTTTTGCCGCTTTATCGCAAATTAATGGACATGAAACATCCAAATATTACTGTAGAAATGACAAAATCTGACCATAGTTTTGGCGATTTATCGAACGAAACAAAGGCAAAGATGATAACTGATTGGGTTAATAAAAATTGAGAAATTTGTCAGTATATTTCAAACCAAAAATGATAAAACTACTAAGAACAGATTCGGAGTACCCAGATTTTATCAAACTTGTCAAACAATTGGATGCCGATCTGGCCAAACGGGACGGTGAAGACCACTCCTTTTATGCACAATTCAACAAAATTGATAAAATCAAATATGCAGTTGTGGCTTATGAAGACCAAATACCTTTGGGCTGTGGAGCAATTAAACAGTTTGATTCAAGCACAATGGAGGTCAAAAGGATGTACACGTTGCCGGAAAGTAGGGGAAAGGGAATTGCAACACTAATTTTAGCTGAACTGGAAAACTGGGCTAAAGAATTAGCGTTTGAAAAGTGTGTTTTAGAAACGGGCAAAAGACAACCAGAAGCTATTCAGCTTTACAAAAAAAATGGTTATCAAATGATTCAAAATTATGGGCAATACGCCAACGTTGAAAACAGTCTTTGTTTCGAAAAAAAAATGAAATGACCCTCACATTCTTTAAGCCTCCAACCAGTTATTGTACCATCAATCGTGCATATTAAAAAACAAAGTAGTGCCTGATATTTATGCATATTTTTCATTGTTTTTGTCCTCATTTTTAGCTTCAACGATTATTCCTTTTAGCTCCGAAGGAGTATTTGGAGTAATGATTCACCAACAATACAGTCCAATGATTTGCCTTTTAGCGGCTACTGCCGGTAACACTTTGGGCGGAATCACCTCCTATGTGTTAGGCTTTTTGGGGAAATGGGAGTGGCTAGAAAAATATTTCGGGGTGAAAAAAGATAAAATTATAGCTCAAAAAAAGTATGCCGACAAGTACGGCAGCGTTTTGGCCTTTCTGACCTGGCTCCCGATCGTCGGTGATGTTTTAGCAGTGGCATTAGGTTTTTTTAAAGTTCGGTTTTTTATGGTGACAATTTGGATGGCTTTCGGAAAATTTTTGAGATACTTTGTAATTTATCTGTTGATCATGGAAATTTTATAATCAATTGATCTATTTTTTTAGTAATCGAAACAAATGGACACCAAACAATACCTTGACCGAATTAATTATTCCGGCAACTTGGAACCAAGCCTTGAAGTTTTGGGTGAATTACAGAAAAATCATTTGCTGAACGTGCCTTTTGAAAACCTGGATATTCACTACGGAACACCAATTGAATTGAACATTGACAGTATTTACAAAAAAATAATTGTAAATCGGAGAGGTGGGTTTTGTTATGAGTTGAACGGTTTGTTTTATGAATTGTTAATCGCTCTGGGGTTCGATGCCCGACGGGTTTCTGCAAGGGTTTTCAAACAAAAACACGACTATGGAGCAGAATACGACCATCTGGCTATTATTGTCAATTTTGATGAAAAGGAATTTCTGTCAGACGTTGGTTTTGGAGAATTAACGTTTGGTCCTTTGGAAATCAAATTAAACAAATTACAAAAAGATAAAAGAGGAGACTTTTTAATTGATATGCATGATAATGAGTATTTCCGTGTAAATAAAATGGAGAACGGAGTTGTCGTTCCTGAATACATTTTCAAAAATATGGAAAGGGAATTTGAAGAATTCCAAGGGATGTGCCATTACCACCAAACCAATCCAAAATCACATTTCACACAAAAGAGGCTGATTTCTATTCCAACACAAAATGGGCGAATAACCATTACCGATGATATTTTGAAAATCACAAAAAATGACGCGGTGCAGGAAAAAACATCGAACGATGAAGCAGCATTTGAGCAATGGCTTTGGCATTATTTTAAGATCAAAATCGCAAATTAATTTTGAATCTAAGACAATTTATTTAATGTAGGATAAGTAAATAAAATGGATGAGAACATCTATCTCATCCTGACTATTGTTTTCCAGTCCTGGAGCTATCTGCCTGAATGCGGGTTTTCCATTCGGAATACAGATCAGTCAATACTTTTGTAATGGAATCATTGTTTTCAATCAGATTCGTTTGTTCTCCTAAATCCATTTTCAGATTATATAAAAACTCACCTAACTCGAGTTCCACCATTTCGTATTGAGCATGACCATCTTTGAACGCTTTTCTCAATTTCCAATTACCTTTTCGAACTGCCAATTCATGACCGGTGTCCCAAAAAAGAACTTCATGCTTAAGTTTTTGATTTTCTCCATTGAGCAGTGGCAAAATGCTGATTCCATCAACATGCGATGGAATTGGCAATTCCACCTCTTCACAAATCGTAGGCAAAATATCCATAGCACTGACCATATTTTTGAAAACTTTCCCACCTTCATATTTTTTAGGAAATGCGGCTAACAATTGAACGCGAATGCCTCCTTCATACAATAAATATTTTGAACCCCGCAAAGGGTGGTTATTGGCATATATCGGCGTCGAACCTCCGTTGTCGCTGATAAAAAATATCATAGTATTTTCCATCAAGCCGCCCTGCTCCAATTGATCAAGGATTTTTCCAATTTCATAGTCCATATAATGCACCTGCCCTAAAAAATGTGCTCTTCCTTCTTCGTTGTTTGGAAACCTCCCCTGTTTGTACCATTCATAATAATCTTCTACCGCCGGATCCCAATCATGGTAACCAGAGAGATTGTTCTTTTTCAAATAATCTTCCGGAAGTTGATGGGTAAAATTATGTGCCGCATTGAAAGCAATCTGAAGAAAAAAAGGTGTTTTTTTATTTTTTTTAATAAAATTCCTGGACTTTTCCCCTATCAGTTTTGTCAGGAAATCAATAGTGTCCAGCATTGATTTATTTTCCCAAAGAGATCCTTGGCGAAGAGATTGCCCCCATTTATCGTGTTCTTTTTTAGTTTTCAAAAAAGCATCCTCAATCTCTTTTTTATGATGAAAATAATGTTTGCGAGCTGAGGTGTGTCCAAAAAAATAATCAAATCCATGATTTAGTGGAAAGCTCCTTTGCGAGGTATCTCTGTCATGTCGTCCATAATGTATTTTGCCGATATAACCGGTTGCATAGTTTTTCTGTTTCAACAGCTCCGGGATAGTGATAAACCGGTCATCGTGCAATCCCTCTGAACCGTACCAGTACGAACCCAGTCTTTGCGGATAGCAACCCGTAATTATTCCTGTCCGTGATTGATTACAAATAGGAGAATTGACGTAAGTTTCTGTAAATCGCGCTCCAATATTTGCAATCCTGTCGATATTCGGGGTTTTTACATCATCAGAAAGTGTAGCAATGCTCATATCTGCATAACCCAGGTCATCTGCTACGATGATAATAATATTCGGAGGCTGCTCTTCTGCCTTTTGGCTATCGTTACAAGCTATGAAACAGACTGTCAGAAAAAATAAAATTTCAGCTAAATTATTCATGTTTGAGATCTGTGGTCCATTCAATTATAGGAAACGCCGAACGTGATCATCAAAACAATAATGGTCACGATCAAAACACCTGAAATGATTTTCCCGATCATTTGATATTTTTTCAAAAATATTTTGAACACTAAAAATTGAATGAAAAAAATGACTGAGGTATAGATCAACAATGCGACCCAAGAACCCAAATCATAAACCCAATTGAAATTGTAATTTCCTTCGTCGATGAAAGCTATGAATAGCGTGATAAAAACGGAACTTAAAACCAAAAGTTTTGTGGCATCCATCTGAGCTAAAGGATTAGAATTCACCTGTGTCATTTTATTTATTTTTTAATTCTTACAAAATTCATATTCCGGATTTAATGTCTTTGGAATCGGAGCTTTTGTTTCTTTCCACCACTCCCGTAATAATGCTGTGAGTTCCGTTGCCTTCGTTATATTTTCCACGGCGAGGTTATTTCTTTCGCCAATGTCTGTTTCCAAATTGTACAATTCAATTTCATCATTTTCAAAATAATAGTGCAATTTCCATTTCCCAAACCTTATTGCTGAACCTGGTCTGGTCCTGAACAATGAGTCCCGATTCTCATTTTTGGGAGTAACGGCCTGCAAATAGACTGGAAAATGCCAGTACAAAGGACGATTCATTTTAGTAATTTTTCCTTCCAAAATCGGCAACAAATTTTCTCCATCTAGATTAGATTGGTCAGCGCTAATTTCCAAACATGCTAAAATCGTAGGATAAATATCGATATTAGTGATTGGAGTTTCACACTTGGAATTGGCTTTTATTTGTCCTTTCCAGACAAAAAAGGAAGGCACTCGAATTCCACCTTCATAATAACTCCCTTTTCCTGCTCTCAAAGGATTTTGATTAGTAATTTTATATAAACCTCCATTATCCGAGGTAAAAATGATCAAAGTGTTTTCAAACAGATTTTTTCTTTTTAAAGTAGTGATCAGGTCCCCAATATTCCTGTCCAGATTGTTCACCATTGTTGCGTATGCTGCATTGTTTTGCCCATTCCATGGTGGTTTGTTTTGATATTTTTCCAATAAACTATCTATCACCTGAATTGGAGTATGAACTGCATATGGAGCATAATTCAGGAAAAATGGTTGGCTGACTGTATCGATAAAACCCATTGTATTTCCCATGATCAAATCCGTCAGATGTTGCTCTCCATCAGGCGTTATTCTGACATTTTTATACGGCGGGTAATAACTCCCAGGATGTCCGTTATGTCCCCCTCCAATGTTAATATCAAATCCATAGTCCAGGGGATTTTCACTCAAATGCCACTTGCCGGAATGGCAGGTTGCATAACCATGTTCTTTTAAAACCTCCACTAAAATGGTATGGTTTCTTGAAAGTATTGTTGTGTTCTTGGTTGGAATCAACTTCCTGTGTTTTGATGCTCCACGCTCTGACGAATGGACAGTGTATATTCCATGTCGAGGAGTCCATTTTCCTGTCACCAGACATGCTCTGCTCGGAGCGCAATTTGCAGCCGCAGCATAACCATTTGTAAACACCATCCCGGACTTAGAGAGTTGATCGATATTCGGAGTTTCGTAATATTCGCTTCCCATGAAACCAACATCCTTCCAGCCCAAATCGTCAATATTTATAATGATAATATTTGGCTTTCCAACTTTTGTTGTTTTTTGGGTGCATCCAAATAAAGTAATTACTAAAAGCAGATAAAAGAAACAAATACCTCTCATCTTCGAAGTAATTTAGGATTTAAAACTATTCCGCAGACATTATTTGAAGTTCATCGATCAGGTTTTCTCCGACTATTTTATGTCCTCGTTCATTCCAATGGAATCTGTCGATTGTGTACACTTCAGCTTCCGCCTTAGCTTTTTGCATTGCTTCATTCGGAAATTTTATGAGAGGAATAGAGAGTGATTTACAGATTTTCTCCAAATCTCTTTCCTGTGGTTGATATGCATCGGCATTCATAACCATTAACTGCGTATTATTTCCAATTCGAGACTTGATATTTTTTAAAATATTACTAGTCGCTGCGCGGGACTTTTTATACGGTTCAAAAGCATCTCGTTCTTTCGCGATCCGTTCTTCGCTGGAGCCTTTCTTTTTTATACCCAACTTGTTCTTCAACCTGAGAAATTTCTCGATTCCAAATTTTAAAAATTTTGATCTCAACAAATTGCGTTCTACAAATCCTAAAGGGTGAGCATATACGATCTCATCTTCCGAGCTCAAATATGGTCTTCGCTGACCAACGCGATAAATTGCCCCTTTTTCCAGTTCCAATTCATTATCAATAAAATCGTTTGAACAAAACTGAAGGATTACGATTGAGGGATTTATTTCTTCAAAATATTGGTCAAGTACCAGATATTCCTGCAATGTGCCATATCCCGCCATGCCATATGCAAAAACCTGAAAACGACTAATTTTCTCCAAATAATCATAAAAAGCACTGCCATTTGAAACCTCAATGGCCTGTGTAAAAGAGTCTCCGATAATCAAAACCCTGGGAATGGTATCATTTTCAGCTGAGGTAAATTTGCGAAAGCCGTTTTCAGCAAATTCAACTTCCACAACATACTTTTCATTATCCAGGCTGATCTGCTCTCCCACGTACTTATATCCCTCCTTTTGTCGCCATCCCAAGACCTCATCCAATTGTGCGGTATTATACGGTGGTGGCGGATCAAATAATTTCGGAAATACCCTGCTGACTATCTCTCCAAGAATAACAATGAGCAATATGTTTATGAAAATGATGGAGATTTTTTTTCTCATTTCATTGGATGATGTTCAT
Organism: Saprospiraceae bacterium; assembly: GCA_028277915.1. Taxonomy (GTDB): domain Bacteria; phylum Bacteroidota; class Bacteroidia; order Chitinophagales; family Saprospiraceae; genus JAHDHW01. Next base: position 524 of record JANQFJ010000159.1, on the reverse strand, counting down.
AATCTTTGAAATTCGACTACTGTCAGGCAAACTTATCGAAAACAGAATATTTGGAAGATAATGCTTTTTTTAAAAACGCCTAAATTGCATCCTGAAGCCATGCTTTCAAAACTGTAAGAAGTTTGTTTTTATAGAAATTTAGAAAGTATTAATTTGTATCCTCTCTGAAGCACATTAGAATCTTATAATCTAAAATCATTAACCCAAGAAACCATGAAAAGACTACTAATTATCCTAGTTTTTCTAGTAAGTTTAAACAGCTACGCTCAAAAACTTTTTAATCTTGATTTTGAAAAAGTTGAAAATGGTACGCCCCTCGAATGGAATAATTTCGGAAGTTCCGATTATATCATTTCTCTTGACACACTGCACTCCAAAAATGGTAAAAATGCTGCAACGATTGAATACAATGGAGATTCACCGGATTTTAAAGCGTGGGCTTACACCATTCCTGCCCAATACAAAGGCCAAAAAATCAAGTTGACCGGTTACCTGAAAACCGAAAACGTAACCGATGGCTGGGC
>JANQFJ010000137.1 GCA_028277915.1 Saprospiraceae bacterium | reverse complement strand
TTCTCAGGGTCAGCAGTGTAAATTCCATCGACACGAGTACCTTTTAAAATAACATCAGCATTTATTTCATTAGCGCGAAGCGCAGCAGCAGAGTCCGTTGTAAAATACGGTGAACCAGTACCTGCTGAAAAAATAACCACTCTTCCTTTTTCCAAGTGTCGAATTGCACGGCGCCGAATATACGGTTCTGCAATTTGTTTCATCTCTATGGCCGTCACCAATCGCGTGTAAACGCCAATCCCCTCCAAAGCGCTTTGTAAAGCCATACCATTGATCACAGTGGCCATCATCCCCATATAATCGCCTTGAACTCTCTCGATGCCAGATTGCCCGGCTTGCAAACCTCTAAAAATGTTACCCCCACCAATCACAATCGCTACTTCGATCCCATCCTCTGTCAATTCTTTGATTTGCTCCGCATAGTGCGTCAGCATTTTGGGTTGGATGCCAAATTGTTTTTCTCCCATAAGGGATTCTCCGCTTAATTTGAGTAAAACGCGCTTATATTTTTTGGTCATTAGCTGGATATTAGTTTAATGAAAATACAATATTATAAAGGTCATAAAAAAAGCGAATTATTCTAGATTTTTGAATAATTCGCTTTTTAAATATTAAATATCATCTTAACCTAGTGTTACATGTTTGAAGTCTGTAACAGTAAGGTCGCTATCTAGTGTCTTCAAAAAGTCTGCTACTGTTTCTTTGTTTCCTTTAACGAAAACCTGGTTAAGCAAGGTGTTTTCTTTGAAAAATTTATTCAATTTACCAACAGCAATCCTTTCTAACATTGCTTCTGGTTTACCTTCTTGTCTGGCTTGTTCTTTTCCAATTTCGATTTCTTTTTCAACGATACTGGCATCCACTCCATCTTTATCAACAGCAATTGGCTTCATGGCTGCAACCTGCATTGCAACATCACGTCCTGCTTCGAAGAAGTCACCCGCTTTATTTAAACCAACCAAAACACCAGCTTTGTATCCCATGTGGATATAAGGAGCAACTAAAGGAGCTTCTACTTTTTGGTAATCCGCCAATTCAATTTTTTCACCAATTACACCTAACTGCTCAGTTACTTTTTCACCAACGGTGATTCCGTCGTAAGGCAGTGCTAAAAGCGCCTCTTTACTTTCAGGAAGGTTTTCTAATGCTATATTTGCAAAACTTTTCACAAGATTTACGAAATCTTCATTTTTAGCCACAAAATCTGTTTCACAGCTCAATCTTACAACGGCGCCCTTTGTGCGGTCATCATTTACAACAGCCACAACAACACCTTCTTTAGCATGACGATCAGCTCTCTTCACTGATAGCTTTTGGCCTTTTTTACGAAGCAAGTCAACCGCCTTTTCAAAATCACCTCCTGCTTCAGTCAAAGCTTTTTTACAATCCATCATTCCTGCGCCAGTCTGGTCGCGTAATTTTTTGACATCTGCAGCCGAAATTTTTACAGCATCCATATTTTTATTTATTATCGGGTTATTATAATTTATTTACTTACTACTTGCAGCCTCTTTTTCAGCATTGCTGCTTTTACGCTCCTGAAGCCCTTCTTTGATCGCTTCAACCATGTAGTTGGTAATAATTGAAACTGATTTTGAAGCATCATCATTTGCCGGAATAGGAAAGTCAACTGTAGTTGGATCAGAATTGGTATCCACCATCGCAATTGTACGCATTCCCAGTTTTTGAGCTTCAGCAAGAGCAATATGTTCGTGCGAAATATCTACAATAAAAACAGCAGCAGGAAGACGGTTCAAATTGGCGATACCGCCTAGTACTCTTTCCAGTTTGTTGCGTTCTCTAGTCAAAGTTAACCGCTCTTTTTTAGTCACACTGGTCAAGCTTCCGTCTGCCAACATTCTGTCGATGTTGTTCATTTTTTTGACAGACTTCCGAATTGTAGAAAAATTTGTCATCATTCCTCCCAGCCAGCGCTCTGTAACAAAAGGCATTCCGACGCTTCTTGCAGCATCAGCAACAATTTGCCTTGCCTGTTTTTTGGTTGCAACAAACATGATTTTACGTCCAGACTTGGCGATCTGTTTCATTGCATTGGCTGCTTTTTCAAGGCATTCAAGCGATCTGTTCAAATCGATGATGTGAATCCCTTTGCGCTCCATAAAAATGTATGGTGACATCTTTGGATTCCACTTTTTCTTTAAATGTCCGAAATGAACGCCAGCGTCCAATAGTTCGTTGTATGTAGGTTTTGCCATTTTTATTAAAAAGTTTGAAATTTTTAAATTTTGTGATATGCCATCGAGAACAGCCGCTGAGCTATTGCCGATAACAAATAGTCCATATTAACGCTTGCTGAACTGGAAGCTCTTTCTCGCTTTTGGCTTACCGTATTTTTTACGCTCAACAATTCTGGCATCCCGTCGAAGGTATTTTTTAGTTTTCAACGGAACACGGAAATCTTCGTTGAGTTTTACCAGTGCACGCGCAATTGCCATTCTGACAGCTTCAGACTGACCTTTAAAGCCACCTCCATCAACGTTTACCTTCACATCGTAAATGTTTTCAACTTCTACAGTTGTAAAAGGATCCGTGATATTAGCTTGAATATGCTTTTGCGGGAAGTATTCTTTATAATCTCTACCGTTGACCGTTACTGTACCGTTTCCTTTTGTCAGGTAAACGCGAGCGATAGATGATTTTCTTCTCCCGATGGCATTAATCATTTCCATATGTAAATGCGTATTTTAATTTTCTAATTTTAATTAAACTTCCAGAGTCTCCGGCTTTTGGGCCTTGTGTGGATGTACGCTTCCTGTATACACAAAAAGTTTTTTTATCATCGCTCTTCCGAGCTTCGTTTTTGGCAACATACCTCTAACCGCTGATTCCACGATAGCATAAGGTTTCTTTTCTAATTGCTCTTTAGCAATACGTCTTTTCTGGCCACCTGGATATCCTGAAAAAGTAATGTACTCTTTCTGATCCCACTTGGCACCTGTAAAACGCACTTTATCAGCATTGATCACAATTACGTAATCGCCAGTGTCAACATGCGGAGTGTATGAAGGTTTGTGCTTTCCTCTCAACACCGTTGCAATTTGAGAACACATACGGCCTACGATCTGGTTCTCACCATCGACGATGTACCAATTTCGTTCAACTTCTTCTTTCTTTGCCGACTTGGTTTTGTAGCTTAGTGTATCCACTTTTTATAGTTTTTAAAAAGATTAAATTATAATTGAAAAAACACTCTCGTTTTTTGCGGTTGCAAAGGTACTTTTCTTTTTTTCTTTAAACAAGCTTTTTTCGAGAAAAATGAAATCGCACCTCTGTAATCGACTGAAAATCAGTTGAATTTTCGCCCAAAAATTTTGTAGGATAAAAATTTTATCCTACAAAAGGGGTCCATCGAGCGACTTTCTCTACCGATATTTTGCTCTAAATCACTCCAAAATTTGAAAATTTGAGTTTTGAAAAGCTATTTTTACCCAAACCAATCAATAATTTCCGTGTTTGAAGAACTGTTTTAGGCAAAGATTGTCTTATTTATGATTTAATTTTGCGACCGTTTAATTAAAAGAAGCTAAAGTATTGAAGGACAAATTGTTAAAAAAACTGAAAGACAAAGATCCGACTGTTTTCTCACGGAAACAGGATCATATCGAATTGGCCTTTCAATCACAGGTTGAAGAAGGAAAACTGGACAGCCGTTTTTACTACGAACCTCTTTTGGCTGGCCATCCCCAAAAAGGCAAACTCCAATCATTTCAGTTTTTAGGAAAAACAATGCAGGCCCCCATCTGGGTTTCCAGTATGACCGGTGGAACCGAGTTTGCAAAAACAATCAATCAAAACCTTGCTCGTGCTTGTAATGAATTTGGAATGGGTATGGGGCTTGGCTCGTGCAGATCTTTGATTTACAGCGATGAAACATTACCGGATTTTGATATAAGGGAAATAATCGGTGATAATCTCCCGCTCTACCCTAATTTGGGTATTGCCCAATTGGAGCAATTGATTAAGC
>JANQFJ010000024.1 GCA_028277915.1 Saprospiraceae bacterium | reverse complement strand
TTCATTTATGCTCCGCTTGCGCATCGTCTTGGATTGTACAGTTTCAAAACTGAATTTCAGGATTTGTGCATGAAAATTACCGAGCCACAGCAATATTTGGAAATCGTCAAAAAATTACAGGAATCCAAACAAGCTCGGACACGATATATCAATGAGTTTTTAAAACCAATCAACGATGCGTTGAGCGAAATCGGTTATCCGTATCGAACAATCGGTCGTCCGAAATCAATTTATTCCATTTGGAATAAAATCAAAACCAAAAAAGTTCCTTTTGAAGAAATATATGACCTTTTTGCTGTACGGATTATTATTGACGTTCCCAGACCAAAAGAAAAACAGATTTGCTGGCAGGTTTATTCCATTGTCACTGATGTACATACACCGATTGCCGAAAGGCTTAAAGACTGGGTGACCACACCCAAATCCAACGGATATGAATCGCTCCATACTACAGTGATCGGTCCGGAAGGAAGATATGTCGAAGTACAAATCCGAAGCGAAAGGATGAACGAAATCGCCGAAAAAGGATTTGCCGCACACTGGAAATACAAAGGCGTATCTGATCAACCTGACGTTTATGAAAACTGGTTTGATAATGTCCGGGACATTCTTGAAAATCCGGACTCCGATGCCATAGAATTTTTGAGCGATTTTAAAACTAATCTATTTCACGAGGAAATCTATGTTTATACCCCAAAGGGAGATTTGATCATTTTGCCCAAAGGTGCAACAGCTCTGGATTTTGCATTTAGTATACATTCAGATATCGGTTATCACTGTACGGCAGTAAAAGTCAATAAAAAACTGGTGCCACTTGGTTACAAATTGCAAAACGGAGACCAGGTAATTGTCACAACCAGCAAAAACCAAAAGCCTAATGAAGCCTGGTTGAAGATGGTGGTTACGGGAAAAGCCCGCTCCAAAATTCGCTCTTCAATGAAAGAAGAAAGGCGAAAGCAGGGCGATATAGGGAAAGAAGCACTGGCCCGGAAGCTCAAAAGTATGAAAGCAGATTTTGAGGAAAATGTAGATTTGCTAGTCAAATATTTTGGACTCAATTCCCGGGTCGATCTTTATTTTGAAATTGCGATGGAACGCATCAATATTCAGGATTTAAAGGAATATTTCAAAGTTGAAAACAGTAAATTGATCGAAATTGAAACCGAAGCTCCCAAATCTCCAGTTCCTGATAAAACACCACCAAAAAGCAGAAAGAAAAAATTCGAAGGAAAACCTCGCCTTTTGGTAAACGGAGAACCCGCAGATCGTTACAATTACGCCCTTGCTAATTGCTGTAAACCAGTGATGGGAGACGATGTCTTCGCCTATACGACGATCAATGCCGGTTTGAAAATTCATCGAACCACCTGCCCAAATGCGACCAACCTTATGGCTCGTTATGGTTACCGAGTCATGAAAGCGGAGTGGATATCTTCCGGTGATGCATCTTTTGTAGCAGATTTATTGATCACCGGCATTGACGATGGACCGGGCGTTATTGAGCGTTTGACCCGCAATATTTCTTCAGATCTTGGCCTGAACATCCGTTCCTTTTCGATTGAAGGACACGAAGGATATTTCGAAGGAAAAATGAGCCTTTTGGTTATGAATAAGGACCAATTAAACGCTGCTATAAAGGCTTTGCAAAACCTTGACGGTCTTTCTTCTGTTACACGTATAGAATCCTGAAAAGCGACAATACCAGCAGTGCGGTTTTTTAAAAACCCTTCACCTAATACCCCCTAAAACATAACAACTGTTATTCGATATTCTAAAAGGGGATGACTATCTTTGTTTATTAAATATTTTCAGATGACAATAAAGGAAAAAGAAGATAATTTTATCAAAAAAGTGGTGAATATCTTTTCAGACCATCTTGAAAAGAACAATTTTCGTAAAACCCCTGAGCGTTTTGCGATACTTGAAGAGATATACAAACGCAACGACCATTTTGATGCTGAGGCATTATACATCCATATGAAAACCCAAAATTACAGAGTGAGCAGAGCCACTGTTTACAACACGCTTGACCTACTCGTCAATTGTGATTTGGTAAAAAAACATCAATTTGGAAAAAACCTCGCTCAATATGAAAAATCTTATGGTTACAAACAACACGATCATTTGATCTGTATTGACTGCGGAAAGGTTTTGGAATTCTGCGATCCGCGTATCCAGCAAATCAAAGATATGATGGGCGAAATGCTAAAATTTAAGGTTATCGATCATTCCCTCAACCTCTATGGCCACTGCCAGGGAGCTTGCGACAAGAATAAATAATATTTAAATATAATATTCTTATAATTTAATGCTCGTTTATTGAGGAATTACATTTTATCGTTATATATTTGGTAAGTTTTTTGATGTAGGTTTTTAATTACCCAGCTTATTTAACCCAAAACGAACACCCCATGACTTACACCATACACCAACATCAAACTATTCAGGTCGTTAAAGTTGAGAGCTTACTCAACGAAATGAACAATAATGAGATACTCAACGATGTACAATCTTACATCGAAAAAGGCTTCAATAAGTTTGTCATTGATTTGTCGGATTTAAGTTTTATGAATAGCGTAGGGCTTAATTTTTTGCTTTCAATGATGAAGAATTCCGAAAAGTCCGGAGGTGAGCTTGCTGTAGCAAATGCAAATGATCAAATCATCGGTTTATTAGAAATCACCAAGCTCAAACAACTCTTCAATTTGAAGCCTTCCGTTGAAAAAGCACTGCAAGAATTTACAGTAAATTAAAGCGATATAATAAGGAAAATAGATTACCTTTGTGAACCTGACGGGCTTTAATTAATCCGTCAGGTTTTGTATTTTTATAATTATTGACTTTGGTAAGCTTAACTTAATTTTTCAAAATAATTTTCATGGCAATTGATGTAATATTAGGTCTTCAATGGGGCGACGAAGGAAAAGGCAAGATCGTTGACTATCTTGCAAACAATTATGATATTGTTGCTCGATTTCAAGGCGGCCCAAATGCCGGCCACACTCTCAAATTTGATGGCCAAAAGTTTGTACTCCATACCATCCCTTCAGGAATTTTCAGAGAAAATCTCATCAACCTCATTGGTAATGGTGTCGTTATCGACCCTATTACATTAGAAAAAGAAATACATAAAATTAAAAGTGTCGTAGGAGATTATAAAGAGCGCCTTTTGGTATCAAAAAAAGCCCATTTGATCCTTCCGACCCATCGTTATATTGATGCTGCGACAGAATCCTTTAAAGGAAAAGAGAAAATTGGTTCGACACTTAAAGGTATTGGTCCGACTTATATGGACAAAACCGGCAGAAATGGCCTCCGCGTCGGAGACATTATGCTCCCAAATTTTATGGAAAAATACGAATCGCTGCGTGCAAAACATCTTGGAATCTTAAAGTTGTATCCTGAAATTGATTTTAATTTGAAGGCAGAAGAAGAAAAATGGTTCAATAGCCTCGAAAATTTGAAATCCCTTCAAACAGTTGACGGTGAGTATTATATCAATCAGGCTTTAAAAGATGGAAAACGCATACTCGCTGAAGGTGCACAGGGGAGCATGCTGGACATAGATTTTGGGACCTATCCGTTTGTCACCTCTTCCAATACGATCAGTTCGGGAGTTTGCAACGGATTAGGTGTAGCTCCTTCGGCAATTGGAGAGGTAATCGGAATTTCAAAGGCCTATTGTACGCGTGTCGGTTCGGGGCCATTTCCAACTGAACTGGAAGATGAAATCGGAGATTTACTCCGAGAAAAAGGAGGCGAATTTGGAGCAACCACAGGTCGACCACGAAGATGTGGCTGGATTGATCTTCCTCAACTGGCATATACCATCATGCTCAACGGCGTGACCCAACTGGTCATTACCAAAATTGATGTGCTTAATGAATTTGAAACTATAAAAGCTGCGACACATTATGAGTACGAAGGTGCTCTTCATGAGCAATTACCTTACGACATATGTAATATTCCGATCAAGCCAGTTTATACAAGTTTTAAAGGTTGGAGTACTGATTTGGAAGGAATCGCGGAATACGAAGACTTACCGCCGGTTGCTCAATCTTACATCAAAGCTTTGGAAAGCCACTTAAACGTTCCAGTTTCAATGATCTCAACCGGTCCGGAACGGAAAAAACTGGTATTGAAAGAAATTGGAGTTTTAAATTAAAAAATTCGCATTTTACAATCAAAAACCCCAAGAGTTTAATTCTTGGGGTTTTTATTTTTAAAAATCAATAAATTAGTCTGCGTAGGCAGTTATAATATATTGGTAATCAAGCGTTTTATCATCTGACTCTATTCTTTTGTAACCTGCTTTCATCAACACTTGCTCCACTTCTCCCAATGCTATTCGGTTCATAATTGGAGGTCCGACAGGAGTGTATCTTTTTTTAAAATCAATAATTACAATTTTCCCACCTTTTGCAATCCCTTTTTTCAGGTTTTTCAGATAATTTACATTGTCTTCAAAATAGGTAAACGTGTTGACAATTAAAACCACATCGGCCTCTTCATCATCGAGTTTGGGATCGTGTGGCAGTACCAATCTTGTTTCGATGCGATTTCGAATATCTTTTGCCAGAAAAATCTTGGCTCTTTCAATGTCTTTGATCGCTTCAGGATCAATATCCAATGCCAGTATCTTCTTTGCGGGAGTCTGATGAGCAATCCTGAGCGTAAAATAACCATATGGTCCGGCACCTATATCCGCAACTACTTTCCCTTCTAGATCTCCCAGTTTTTTGATCACAACATTTGGTTTTTGCCAAATTCCTCGAATTGCAATATTCGCCTTTTCGTCTGCGGGGCTAGTGGTAGTATTTATTCTAGAATCATTAGAAGTATCGTAATCATCAGGAGTTGCGGGCTCAATGGTTGGCCTACTTTTGATGGTTCCATTTTCCGAATTGTTACCACAACCGATGCAAAGTGCAATAAAAATGAAGATCAATATCGAAACTGGATAAGTAATTTTCATAAATCAATTTAATAATTTTGACAAAGTTAATCTTTTCATCATGATATAGAATTGTCAATTTATACAGACTAAGTTTAAACAATCAAATAGTCCAAAATAGTTCAACGGCAAAGCTCCAGCATTATTTTTTCCATCTTTCGACGCATAACTGTACTGGAACAAGAAAAATGATTCGCGATAATTGAAAAGGACAACAAATTACCAGATTTTGTCCGGGCATATCCGGTATAACTTCTCACGCGTTTCATCCCGCCGCTTTTTGCACGGAGATTGTTTTCAGCGATTGTACCTTTCAGCATGTACTGCATGGTTCCGGTTTTTCCAGCAATTGGAAGCGAATCATAAAAGTGGTTGAAAAGTTTATCTTCATTTGCTATAAGTTGTAAAATTTTAGCCAGATGAAACGCAGAAAC
>JANQFJ010000019.1 GCA_028277915.1 Saprospiraceae bacterium | reverse complement strand
ATTCATTGACCAAAGACTTGATCAATGATTTTTCGGAAGAGCTTAATTGCTGTCCTTTGAAAATTATTTTTTGAAATCGGGTATCCGTAATGGTTCCCGTTTTATCCAAAACAATATGCCCTGCTTCCTGAATCGACTCGATAACCTGTGTGTTTTTCATAAAAAATTGCTTTCCACCCAGAATCCGAAGCAAATTGCCATAGGTGAAAGGAATAGCCAAAGCCACTGCACAGGGGCAGGCGATTATTAGTACTGAAGTAAATGCATTAATCGCAATCGACCAATCGTAAGCCAACCAGTAAGCAAGTGTCGAAAAAGCAACCAATAAAATAATGATAGTAAAAAAAGTCCCAATTTGATTGGCAATTTTGCTGCTTTTTGATTCCGTTTCTTTATGAAATGCACTTTCATTCCAGAGCTGGGTCAAATAACTTTGTTCGACTTTTTTTCGAACGGCAACTTCAATGCTGCCGCCGATTTGTTTACCCCCTGCAAATAGTTTGTCACCTGTTGTTTTTGAAATTAAATTCGCTTCTCCGGTCACAAAACTATAATCAATGTTTCCGACACCGTTTATCAAAATACTATCAGTTGGGATTAATTCTTCATTTTTTATTAAAAGTGTATCCCCCACCTCAATTTTATCTAAAGACGCTGATGTCCAGGAATTCTCTTTTTTTACTGTGGCAGCAATTGGAAAATAGGATTTATAATCCCTTTGAAAAGAAATTGTGTGATAGGTTTTTTGCTGAAACCATTTTCCTATCAAAAGGAAAAATACTAATCCGGCAAGGCTATCTAAATATCCGGCTCCCGTATGACTTATGATTTCAAAAACACTTCTTCCAAAAAGTGCTAACATTCCCAGTGAAACCGGAACATCAATATTCAATTGTTTATTTTTAAGGCCCAACCATGCAGATTGCAAATAATCACGGCCGCAATACAACAAAACCGGAACCGCCAATAAAATATTCAGGTAGCCAAACATATGGCTAAAAGAGAGGTTTTGTAAACCAAGGTATTCCGGAAAACTGAATAACATGATATTGCCAAAAGCAAATCCCGCAATCCCAAGTTTGTAATAAAGTGCTTTATCGATGATGCGTCTCGCTTTTTGATCCAACTGGCTAAAATTGATCTCAGGAGCATAGCCAATAGACGTCAGCAGCTCGACAATTTGCTGAAGTGATCTTTTCGTTGGATCAAAAGAGATATAAACTTCTTTTTTTAGAAAGTTGACTCTTGAAGAGGAAATTCCATCACTGAGTTTGTACAAGTTTTCGAGCAACCAAATGCAGGAAGCACAATGAATCTGCGGAAGGTAAAAAGATACTTTGGTGGTTTTTCCGTCGGTAAAATCAATTAATTTTTCAATAATAGATTCGTCGTTCAAAAAGCTATAATCAGTGCTCTTCGATTCTCTTTGGCTGATGCCGGGCTGTTGTTCCAGGTCATAATAATTGCACAAATCCCCATCCCGCAAAATTTCAAAAACCATTCTACAGCCTTCACAACAAAAGGATTTATCCTCAAGTTTTATACTCGTGGAGGAGCATTCATCGCCACAATGGAAGCAGGTTTTCTCAAGCTTGGAAATATTAAGGTCTTTGTTTGCTTTTTCCATCAGGCAAAGTTGCTTTTCATAAAAATACTCAAATATGACTTTAATCATTTTGAAATATGATTTTAGTCATTTTATAGTCAAAAGATGCATTTTATGAAAGAAGTTGATTCTGTGTTTTTGTTGCCTTTAAAATAATCAGAAAAATGGAATTTTGTGAATCGGAGTATATTTTTTTAAGGTTATTTTTTCAACTCCAATTCTAAAACAGATTTAAGACCTGTTTAAACAATGGCTAATTAACTATTCTTTGTTCAATCAAAATTCTTTTTCAATTGTTTACTATGAAGTTGTTTAAGAATTATGTTTGTAGTTGAGGATAAAGGCTTGAAGGTCAGGACAAAGCTCTTTTTGAGCGGCGTACCTGGAAGGTACGGGGCAAAAAAAAAGCTGAAGTATCTGGCCATCAATGCTTTGTCTGCAAACATGAAAATACATTTTTAAACGACTTCTATATATCTTTAGGGAAAGATCTGAATTTTAGATTATGATTTTTAAAGACAAAAAGGAGGAAGCTCTTGGAGGCAACTACAAAATAAAAGGACTCAAAGTATTCGGTTCAAAGGAAAATTTGTACAATAATGTCAAAAAATACCGCAAAGTTTTTGACGTCATTGAAAGCGCTTACATCTATTGTGAATTTGCTTTTTACAACAAACTTTTTGATGAAGCGGACTGGGATGCACAGGTCAGATTTACCTGTAAAAACAAAGAAACGGAGGAACAAATTTGTGAGTTGGAAAAGGAAATTGTCGTTGCTAAAGAGCAAAATATCATTTATCTCCGCGAAGGCTGGGGAACCCAGGATCCTGGTTGGTGGAAAAAAGGAAACTATGTTTGGGAGGTTTTTATAAACGACGAACCTGCAGGAAACACCGATTTTTATATCGTGAATAGTGGGATTGTCACCCAGCAATACAATCCTTATTTCCAAATTGAAGAAATTCATCTTTTTGAAAGTGCTAAAGAAGGGCTTCCACAAAAAGACCGTGTTTATTTGAAAACCTTTGCTTCAGCTATCACCCGATACATCAATATCGAAATGAAACTCAAAAATCTTCAAACTGAAGAAGATTTCTTTCCACTTGAATTACAATTCCAGTTTTACAATGATTCCGGACAACAAAAAGCGTTCATGAGTTATTTCAAGGTGTTTAATGACAAACCAAAAACAATCACACTGGACACGGGATTTGGGGCAGATACTCCTGGGTATTGGTTTGAGGATAATTATACTTTGGAAATCGTTTTCATGGATCAGATGATCGCAGTGATCCCTTTTAAAGTTATGGATTTTGAAGAAACAGAAAGTGCTTCATTGCCTTATCTTACCGTTAAAGAAGATGAAGAGGTAGTCTTACCGGCTATCAACAAACCAACTTTTGAAGAAGCCAAACACGAGTTGGAAAACCTCATTGGATTGGATTCTGTAAAAGCACAAATCAACGAGTTGGCGACTTATCTTCAATTTTTAAAAGTCCGGAAAGAAAAAGGGCTTGAAGAAGATCAGCAATTCAATCTTAACAGTGTTTTCACCGGAAATCCTGGAACCGGAAAAACGACGGTAGCCAATATGCTTGGCAAAATTTATCATAGCCTTGACTTGCTTACGCATGGAAAGGTTACAGAAGTTGGAAGAGCAGATTTGGTTGGTGAATTTATTGGACAAACTGCTCCTAAAGTCAAAAAAGTGTTGGAAAAAGCACGTGGGGGTATCCTTTTCATCGATGAAGCTTATTCGCTCACCAACAGAGGAGACGACGGCAAAGATTTCGGCAGGGAAGTCATTGAAGTGCTTTTAAAAGAACTTTCAGATGGAGAGGGAGACCTTGGGATCGTGTTTGCCGGATATCCAAAAGAAATGCAAAAATTCATCAGTTCAAATCCGGGACTTTCAAGCAGGCTAAGAAATGTAATTCATTTTCCGGATTATTCTCCCAAAGAATTGATGGAAATTGCTGAATATACCGCTCAAAGAAGAGGTGTTCTAATTGAAGAAGAAGCAAGAGAATTAATTCGTAAAAAGATTGTAGAAGTTTATCGCAATCGTGATGCACACTTTGGAAATGCAAGGTATATCAATGGCATCATTGAAGAAGCCAAACAGCGACTTGCTATTCGGTTGATGAATACTAAAAAAGATCCTTCTGAACTGGAACCTGAAGAACTTTCCACCATTACTGTAAAAGATGTCAAGAAGGTCTTTAAAAAAGGATCAAAAGATTATGTGCCTCTTCCTATAGATGAAGCTTTGCTAGCAGATTCATTGGCCCAATTGCACGAATTGGTCGGTCTTGAAAACGTAAAAACGGAAGTCGATGAAATGACCAAACTTGTCCGTTATTACAAAGAAATCGGAAAAGATATCAAAAAAGCATTTTCCCTCCACACTGTTTTTAAAGGCAATCCTGGGACAGGCAAAACCACTGTGGCCAGACTTATCGTTCAAATTTATAAAGCACTGGGCATCCTAGAACGAGGGCATTTGGTGGAATGTGATCGCAAAACTCTCGTAGCCGGATACGTAGGTCAAACGGCGATCAAAACCGGTGAAATGATTGACAAAGCCGTTGGTGGCGGGCTTTTCATCGATGAAGCCTATGCCCTGACAAAAGGCGGTGCTAATGATTTTGGCCGTGAAGCCATCGAGACGATCCTGAAAAGAATGGAAGACCAACGTGGTGAATTTATAGTCATTGTTGCAGGCTACCCTGATGAAATGAAAACTTTCCTTGAAGCGAATCCAGGTCTCTTGTCTCGTTTTGACAAACAATTTGATTTCCATGATTACAATGCAACGGAGTTGCTCCAAATTGCGAAAATGATGTACGAAAAGGATGACCTGTTTTTAGAAGAAAAAGCAGAAAAACACCTGGAAGAGTACATTCAAAAGCTTTTGGAAAACAAACACAAATATTTCGGAAATGCCCGAACCATCAGAAAAATAGTCGAAGGAACCATACGCAAACAACACCTGAGAATGGCTGCTCTCCCTTCCAGCAAACGCAATCAAAAGCAAATTCAAACTATAAAAATCGAAGATATTTCAGGATTCCAGATCATGGAAGAAGATATCGAACCGGAACGCGGGATTGGGTTTAGGTAGAAATAATGGTGGACGGAGAGAAGGAAGAAACGTCCATTGAGCCTCTCCTCCTTCCCTCCCTTCTCCTTTCCTTACTTCTTCTCTTCAAAATTAAGACTCACACTATTGATACAATACCGCAGCCCAGTTGGTTTCGGACCATCCGGAAAAACATGACCTAAATGTCCGTCACACCTTGCACAAAGTACTTCAATCCTTGTCATACCCAATGAATAATCGGACTCTTCTGCAATGCAAAATTCATTTAATGGCTGATAAAAGCTGGGCCAGCCGGTTCCGGATTTAAATTTGGTTTCAGAATCAAAAAGCGGCAAATTGCAGCCAGCACAGGTATAGATTCCTTTCTTTTTATGATCCCAAAGATCACCGGTAAAAGCTCTTTCTGTACCTTTTTGACGTAAAACATAATATTCATCGGCGCTAAGTTCTTTTTTCCAATCTGCTTCGCTTTTACTGATTTTCGGAATGGTATCCCCTTGAATTACCAAAACTGTACTTTTGTTATCATGGCCTTCATTGGTTTCAGCCACGGCACTTTGAGGTTGATTGCAGGTAAACAAGAAGAAGATAACCGGTAGGATAAGGGCAAAATTCATAAAGGTGTAATCTTTTCAGTTTTAAAATTATTTTTCAAAAATACATTTTCAAACAATGCCAGACCTCACAAAGTTGAGATAATCCTATCACAAAATATTCACAAAAAAGATCAACGTTTCTTGCGTTTTCGTTTTTTGGGAGCTTGCCAGTCTTCTTTTTCAGCAAATTCGACGATCCTTTTCATAAAACCCAAGATGGATAAAAACACCAAATATCCAAAGATCAGGACGGTAATGATCCAACGGTATGATCCTGCTTCATTGATCGTCAATGACGAAAACAAATAGGCTATCAATCCTAAAGCAACAGCCATTCCCGCAAAAGAAGCCATTGATCTTAGCCAGTAGTTATTCAAATTTTTAGCTGATAAACTGGTGATGCTATTGAAAATGGAAAAGAAAAAAATCATCGCTGCTGCAGTCATCCACGGAAATTTTTGGCTAGGTTGAAAAACTCCTGTCCAACTTAATAGCTTTGAAAACAGCATGATCATCAATCCTAAGCCAAAGACCAAAGCGGCTTGTAATACAGGATTGTAAGCTTTATACAAAAAGGAGGCTTTTGGTTTTTCCATGGATTTCAATTTTTTTCACCTTCATAAAGGCGAAGTATCTTTGGAATTATCTTTTTATCACTTCTCCAAACAAATCGTACTCTGATGCTTCTGTAATCCGAACCTCAGCAAAATCTCCAATTCTGACGTAGTTATCAGCAGCCTTGACTAAAACCTCATTGTCAACTTCAGGCGAGTCATACTCCGTCCTGCCAATAAAAAATTCTCCTTCTTTTCGATCAAACAATACTTTTAAAGTTTTGCCAATTTTACTGCTGTTCCGTTCAAAAGAGATTTCCTGTTGGATTTGCATGATGCGATTAGCTCGATCAGCTTTCACTTCCGGTGGAACATCATCTTCCAGGTCATAAGCGGAAGTATTCTCCTCATGAGAGTATTGAAACACTCCTACCCTTTCGAAATTCATGTCTTCTACAAATGCACAAAGTTCTTCAAATTCCTGTTCCGTTTCGCCAGGAAAGCCAACCAAAAAAGTAGTTCGAATAGCAATCTCAGGAACAACTTTTCGAGCATAATTGATCAGGTCAACGGTCTCTTTTTGGGTAATTTGGCGGCGCATCCTGTCAAGAACCGAATCACTGGCATGTTGCAAAGGAATATCAAGATAATTACACACCTTTGGTAGCTTTGCCATCACTTCAAAAACTTCTTTGGGAAATTTGCTTGGATAAGCGTAATGCAAACGAATCCATGCTATTCCTTCCACATCCGATAACGCTTCCAATAGATCAGATAAAGCTCTTTTTTTATAAATATCCAATCCATAATAAGTCAATTCCTGCGCAATGAGGATCAACTCTTTTACACCAATTTTAGCTAGGTTTTGGGCTTCTTTGACCAATGTTTCTATTGGCTGAGAAATATGCCTTCCCCGCATCAAAGGAATCGCACAAAATGCACATGTGCGACTACAACCTTCAGAAATTTTCAAATAAGCATAGTGGTTTGGAGTAGTCGTAATTCGTTCACCGATCAATTCGTGTTTATAATCAGCATTTAATTTTTCGAGTAATCCAGGCAATTCCAATGTTCCAAAAAAAGCATCAACTTCTGGAATATCTTTTTCGAGACTTTGCTTGTAACGCTCTGACAAGCAACCTGTTACATAAAGTTTATCGATCCCACCATTTGTTTTGACATCCGCATATTGAAGAATAGTGTTTACTGACTCTTCTTTTGCCAGATCAATAAAACCACAGGTGTTGACAATCACCACATTGGCATCCTCATCATTACTATCGTGTACCACTTCGTAGTCATTGCCTTTAAGCTGAGTGATGATATTTTCAGAATCTACCAGGTTTTTTGAGCACCCCAGCGTGATGACATTTACTTTATCTCTTTTCAACGTCTTTGTCTTCAAATGCGTATGATTTTTGAAATTTGAAAACAAAGATACCATTTACCGATCTAGTATTTTTAGAATTTAATTCATAATTGAAATTATCACTTTGAAAAACATTAATTTCGTTTGGTCGTTTTCATACAAACCTTAATTAAATGAAAAAAATCATCACATTCGTTCTATTTGTTTTTTGTGCCAATTGTCTGACCGCCCAATTCGGGATCAATGCAGGATTTCGCAGCAATGGTGAAAATAAATGGGAAAAATATTTCCCAAACCAGGATTTTTTGAAAAGCGGTTATAAAGTTGGAATTGACTATTGGTTTCGCTTGAAAAACAAGCGAGTCGAATTTACACCCGAGTTGGCTTTTAGCCAGTTTACGAGTGAAAATATATACTCCGAGATTTTGCCTCCCCTGGATGTAGTTTCTGTAAAATCTCAGATTTATAGTCTTTACCTGAACACGAATATTTATTTCCTGGATTTGGCGAATGATTGCAATTGCCCAACCTGGAGCAAGCAAAGTGATTTTTTTAAAAAGGGAATTTTTATTCAGCTCTCCCCCGGTTTTAATTATTTCCAATACAGCCTAAAAAATTACCAGGGTCACATTGAAAAAGCAAATGATTTTGTGTTTAGTTTGGGAGTTGGGCTTGGCCTTGATATTGGGATCAGCAATATGATCACTTTCACTCCGATGGTTGCTTATCACCAGTATTTCAACGCCACATGGGATGGACTTTCCAAATCTTCAATCACGGGAATCGAAATTAAAGATGCCAGCGAATCCACCAATTTAGGACAATTTCATGTTGGTTTGAGAATCGGTGTTCGTTTAGATCAGCAGAATTATGGGTTTAGATAACTGGTTTGTGGTTTGAAACTATAAACTTTGAAATTCAAAACTTCCATTTTTTAAACAAATCCCAGACTACTACCCCAACACAAACAGAAACATTCAACGAATGCTTGGTTCCAAACTGAGGCACTTCAATGCATTTTTCAAGCAAGGGAATGACTTCGTCACTGATTCCTGAAACTTCGTTTCCAAAAATTAAGGCTAGTTTTTTATCATTTCCAATCTCAAAATCCTGGAGCATTATACTTTCATCGGTTTGCTCCACACCAACGATTGTATAGCCTTTGTTTTTAAGTACTTTAATAACTTGCGTAGTGCCTTCGAAATACTCCCAATCGACTGCTTCAGTTGCACCAATGGCAGTTTTTAAAATTTCTCTGTGCGGAGGTTTTGCTGTAATACCACAGAGGTATATTTTTTCTAAAGCAAAGGAATCCGCGGTGCGAAATGCTGATCCCACATTTAACGCTGACCGAACATTATCCAGAATCAAAACAAAAGGGCTTTTTGCTTGATTTTTAAAGGTTTCGGGACTAACCCTGTTCAATTCTTTTAAGCTCAGTTTTCGCATTGACTATTCTTTTCTTTTATATAAAATCATACAAAGTTGTCCGCTGTAAAATGCTTTTTGGACATCAAAATCTGTTTCCAGTTTTGATAGTTCTTCATCACTAAAATCGTTAAAAACATTAGAATACAAAATGTACATATCTTTTTCAAAGTCTTTTTTGTGAAAACCTATTTCACGACTATTTAAATCAATAAATTCCATTTTCCCGATCATCGGAAATTCCGTCCCGACAACTTCAATTGGAATTTGGTTTTCATCAATATAATGAATCATTTTATTTCTCAATTCATAATACGGATAATGGGCCAGCGCACTATCCCAACCTTGTGCCACATGTTTTGGATACACCCAAAAATTGCCGGTAAATAAGGCGAGCAACATGACAATGTAAGCCATTTTCTTAAAAGCAGGTTTCAATTCCAATTTAAATAAAATCGCAACTGCAATGAAGTCAATTATCAAAACAACCGGTAATAAATACCTGTGCGCCATTAAGCCCTTGTGGAGTAGCATAGATGGCGTTAAAACTAAAAGTGTTGCTATAAATAAGGCCATCAACTCTTTATTTTGAGATGTCAATCCTATTCCTCTCTTCCAAATTTTAAGTACTCCAATTCCAATAATGATCCAAAGAAATAACCGCCCAAAATCCAACAATCGCCAGCCCAACAAACCAATGTTTCGCAAAAAGCCCTGAACACTAACCCTTTCAAACAGTGGCGCCCAGGATGATCCCTCATGATAACCAATCCACCCTGTATGCTTGTAATGAAAAAATAAAAATAGCAACGCAAATATCCCTGCCGGTACATAACTCAAAAAAGTTTTCCAGTAAGTTCGCCAAGACCAGTCACTGTTATATAATCGATATGCATCAAATAAAAATACAGAAAAGACCACCATCATACCCCGCATACTAATGGCAGCAAGTAACATACATGTAAATATTAACAAAAATCTACGTTCATAAATGACTGACCATAATGCCATCAACCATCCAAAAACAAGTACAATATCCGGACTTACTAAAATGCTTTGCCCCAAAAGAAAAGGATCTAGAACAATTAATAGCAGCAAATACCCCGCATTCTCCTTTCCTAAAAAATATTCTCCCAATTGATGTACAAAAAATACAATTCCCAGTAAAAAGGGTAACATCAAAAAATGACTAATCCACAACGTTTTACCGAATATTTTCCAAATGAGGGCGAGGAGCATTCCAAAAAAAGGTGGATGCCCGCTATCAATTTCTTGGGGAAGGAAAAAATATCGAAAATCATTATCGAAATACCAATGAGCCTGTTTCGAAGCTAGTTGAACTGTATCCCAGAAAAAGGCATGATCTTTTACAAAATAAGTCAATAAGACTAAAGCTAGGTAAAACGGGAAACAGACTTTAAATGAACGCATCATGGTATGCGAAATTCTGTCCAAAAAAGAGGGAAACTATGATTTTCTTTCATTTTTCAAACAAGCCTGAATGAAAGAAACAAACAATGGATGTGGATTCTCAACCGTACTTTTTAGCTCTGGATGAAACTGTACACCTACAAACCAGGGATGGTTTTTCAACTCAACAATCTCCACCAGATTTAATTCCGGATGTACTCCTACAGGTTGCAAATCACTTTTTTCAAACTGTTCTAAATATTTATTATTGAACTCATAACGATGGCGATGGCGTTCTTGGATATTCACAGATTTGTAAGCCTGGTAAGAATTGGATTTTTTCTTTAAAACACAACCATAAGTGCCCAATCGCATGGTTCCACCTTTTTTGGTGATCTTTTTTTGTCCTGGCATCAGGTCAATGACAGGATTGTCTGTGTTTGGATTAACTTCAGTGGAAGCTGCACAGTTCAGTTTCAAAACATTGCGAGCATATTCCACCACAGCGCATTGCATACCAAGGCATATTCCAAAAAACGGGATATTATTTTCCCTGACATATTTTATAGCTGCCAATTTACCTTCAATGCCACGTTCGCCAAATCCTGGAGCCACCAAAACGCCGTTGAGCCCTTCCAGTTTTTTTGAAATATACTCAGCATTGACTTCCAGCTCTTCGCTGTGGATAGGCACCACATTCACCTTTGTTTCATTGGCGGTACCACCATGCACAAATGCTTCATGAATAGATTTGTAAGCATCCTGTAACTCATTGTATTTTCCGACAAGGCCGATCCGAACTTCGTGAATTGGGTTTTTAAGTTTTCCTAAAAAAGTTTTCCACTTTGTCAAATCCGGCTCTTTGCGATCCGAAAGCCTTAATTTTGAAATTACAGTCGTATCCAGGTTTTCTTTTGACATCAAAAGCGGAACATCATAAATTGTTTCAGCATCGATGGATTCGATAACTGAAGTGATATCGACGTTGCAAAACAATGCTAATTTTCTACGGATTTCCATATTGATCGGATACTCGGTTCGGCAAACCAAAATATCCGGTTGGATACCATTTTTCTGCAATTCTTTGACAGAATGTTGAGTGGGTTTGGTCTTCAACTCTTTCGCCGTTTTCAAATATGGAATCAAAGTTAAATGAACAACCAAACAATTATCAGTTCCCAGTTCCCAGCGCAATTGACGCAAAGCTTCAAGGTAAGGTAGTGATTCAATATCGCCAACAGTTCCGCCTAATTCAGTGATTACGATATCAAATTGATTGGTTCGACCTAGTAATTGCACACATCGTTTGATCTCATCAGTGATATGGGGGACAACCTGAACTGTTTTACCTAAATAATCTCCTGCACGTTCTTTGTTTATGACCGTTTGGTAAACTCGCCCAGTAGTAACATTATTTGCCTGCGAAGTAGGGGTATTTAGAAATCGTTCGTAATGCCCGAGATCGAGGTCTGTTTCCGCCCCATCGTCAGTTACATAACATTCGCCATGCTCGTATGGATTAAGCGTTCCCGGATCAACATTAATATATGGATCAAATTTTTGGATGGTTACATTAAAACCTCTTGCCTGGAGCAATTTGGCTAGAGAAGCTGCAATTATGCCTTTTCCTAATGATGAACTTACACCGCCCGTAACGAAAATATACTTGGTCATTTAATGCTGGTATTTTATTAAAATGTGATTACCAAAAGTGTTGTTACGGGATGCAAAGATAATATCTTTAAAATTGGATTTACTCCTCTTTTGATAATATAATTTTAAAATATTGATCTATTTGATATTTAAATCATGAAATTGTAAGAATGTTGAATTATAATTGGTTCACCGCTTTACACTTCAACTAACACTTTTAGGGTATTTTTAGCTATTTTCTAATTTATAGACAAATGATTTTGAAAAATTTACATATATTTTTATTTCGTATTCTTAATAATTATTGAACGAGACAAAAAATCACCTTAACTTTGTTTTTTATATTTTGAGTTCCTCCTTTCAATTTTCAACCTCCTTACGACAATCGATTCCCTCCACATTAGGACTTACGATTTTACTAATACCAAAACACCGATCAATGCATATTACACAATCTTCAGCGATGGCTTTGCCATTTGTTCTTCTCTCTTTCTTTCTTCAAAATAATGCTTATTCAAATAATCTTAATTCAGTGCTCACTGATATAGTTGAATACTCGGATTGTCCTAAAAATATAAAAGAATGTAACGGACGACGTGTGTGGAAAAATGGTATAGTTTACGAGGGTGATTTCCAATACGGACAGCCACACGGAGATGGTGTTATGATCTGGCCTGATGGTTCAAAATATGAAGGACAATTTGCTTTTGGATTGAGACATGGTTACGGTGAACAGGAAAACACAGACCACAGTACTTATGAAGGACAGTGGAGAAGGGGTTTTATGCATGGTGATGGGCATTATGTGTTCGCCTGTGGAGATCAATACACAGGTAATTTTTTTGAAGACGAAATGGATGGACAAGGGAAACTGTTACTAGCCAATGGTGCTACTTATATCGGAGCCTGGAAAGATGGAGAAATTCATGGATTTGGAACATTCACAAGAACGGACGGTAGTCAATATATTGGCCATAGTAAAAAAAGCCGAAAAGAAGGTAAAGGAAAAATAGTTTGGCCAAATGGTAACATCCTGGAAGGCACATGGGACAATGGTCAATTGAACAATTCTGCTACATTTAAATTTACAAATGGAGATCAACTCAAATGTCAGTGGAAAAATGGTAAGCTGAAAGGAAATTCTGTTTATAAAAATTCTGGAGGTGCTACAATTAGTGGTAGTTTAAAAGATTTTTCAAAAACTTTCGCAACTAACAAAACACAAGAATCAATAGAAAATATCGCTTTTGTACATTATGCTATTGCTATGGAATATATCCCTTTCAAAAAATTCAAAGAAGCAGGTCAGCAACTACAAATTGCTCAATCAATAATCAGCTCAAAGTCTCACCTAAATGATCTTTTACAAAAGCAACTTAACGAAATTAAAAAATAGGGATTAGTAATAGTTTTGTCAATAGGTGTCTGGATTTTTTCCAGGCACCTTTTTTTATTTTCCACTTACCCAGACATTTCAACAATACTATAAACCATTGAAAATGAATCCACTAAACTTACTTAACACAAACTTAATCTTGAAATAACAATCAGTTAAAAGCATCAGACTTCTTTTGCAATTGAATTAGAAAAATAAAATCAAAAATAAATATTTAACAAATCAAAAGAAATGAAAAAATTGAATCTGCTTTTATTAGGTTTGTTGTTTTCAACAACAATTTTAATTACATCATGTAAAGATGACCCAGTGGTAGAACCACCTCCACCAGGACCAGAACCATGGGAAGTGGCTGCTGAGGATTTCGCAAATTATTTTGCTGATGCCGGAAATGCAGTAGCTGATCCTGCTTTTGAAAATAATAGCGTAAAACCTACCGGCAATTTAGGAGCTAATCTATCTACTCCGCCAGCCGGCCTACAAACCACCAACTACAAAGGAGCTCTTGATCCAAATGGAACTCCATGGTATGATGGTTGGTCTGCTTATTCAAGCATTGTCAAAGGAAATAATACTCCTACTATCAATACTCAAAATGAGATAGTTATCACAGATGCCGATTTGCTTGCAGCGGGCAATAATGTAACCTGGACTAAAAATAATACTTACGTTTTAGATGGTTTTGTTTTTGTAAATGATGGTCAAACGCTCAATATTGAGGCTGGTACCATTATCCAAGGTAAACCGGGTGAAGGCACAGATGCATCAGCTTTGATCGTAGCCAAAGGTGGAAAAATCGAAGCTGTCGGAACAGTTGCAGAGCCTATTATTTTTACTTTTGAGGGTGATGCAGGAGGAACTTCTCCAAGCGTACGCGGCCAATGGGGTGGACTGGTCATTTTAGGGAAAGCTTCACTAAACTCAAGCCCAGGCACAACTGCAATCGAAGGTATTCCTACCACTGAAATCCGAGGATTATATGGCGGTACAGATGATACAGACAATAGCGGCACCCTTAAGTATGTCTCCATCCGCCATGGTGGAACCAATATCGGAGCTGACAACGAGATCAATGGTTTGACTTTGGGTGGTGTTGGCTCAGGAACAACAATTGATTATGTTGAAATCATCGGAAACAAAGATGATGGTATTGAGTGGTTTGGAGGTACAGTATCTGCAACTCACTTGATCTCTGCTTACTGTGCAGATGATGCTCTTGATTACGATGAAGGATTCCGTGGTTTAAATCAATTTGTAATTATTCACCAAGATCCAACATCTGGTAACGCTGACCGTGGAGGTGAGCATGATGGAGGTACAGACCCTGAAACAGGTACTCCTTATGCAACGCCAATATTCTTCAATGTCACTTCGGTTGGAAATTCTGAAAGTAAAGCCATTACTTTCCGTGATAATGCAGGAGGAGAATACCACAATAGTATTTTCATCAACTATGCTAAAGGAATCGATGTAGAGTATTTAAAAGGTCAGGATCAACACACATATACACAGTTTGAAGACGGTAATCTTAAATTGGAAAACAATGTTTTCTTCAACATCGATGCTGGAGAAACAGGTGAAGATCTATTCAAAGTATCTGTTCCTGAGTAAGTTAGACTGAAAGCTTAACTAAAATTATAAAAGAGTATAAAATTTAAGCAGTCAATA
>JANQFJ010000310.1 GCA_028277915.1 Saprospiraceae bacterium | reverse complement strand
CTTGGCATAACTAAACCTTAAAATATATCAAAATGTAATTGTCCTTCTTGCTTCGTGATTGCCGGCAGAATTTTTCACACTTATCTTGATGGTCGTTTTTCCTTTTTTCAGGTTAACGGTAGATTTGAAAAGTTGCGTTTTTGAACTATAGGTAAAATTGCTGTTGTTTCTGCCATTTACAGTGAAAGAGATCTGCTCCTTTGAAGTAATATTTTCCAATTTAGCAATGATAGTACTCTTTGCCTTGTGTGGATTAAAAGGATCTATTGTTGGCTCACTCACTGATGTAATCGTTACTTTCGGAGGCTTAATCGACTGCGTTTCGGTTTTGGTGTATTTAATGGAAGAACTGGCGCTGGCTTTCCCACTTGCGTTTCTTCCTTCAATCTGCAAACTGTTATTTCCTTTGGTCAGCGTGATTGTTGCAGTCACTTTATTTGTCCGAGGGTTGAAATCGAATGATCGCAAAAGCTTTCCATTTAGTTTTATAGAAATATCATTTTTGCCTTTTACATTTTCCACGATGGCTTCAACAGTGGTTTTATGCTTTCTTGAAAGCACTCCAGGGCGTTTTGGAGAAACAATCCTAACTGTAGGCTTTGGGACTGGTGGTTTGTAAATGAAATACACAGTGGCTTCATCTTTTCCATCGCTATTTTCTGCTTTTACTGTAATTTTATTTTTTCCTTCTTTTAAAGGAATTTCAGCGCTCAAAACATCTCGGAAAAAGGTAAATGATTTTGATTGACCGTTGACCAGAAGTTTTACATCCCGTTGGTTGAATACATTTTTAACAGTCGCTTTTACGGTTGTTTTTGGTTGATCAGTTGATTTGTTGTTGCCAGGTCTTGTAATCGTTACTTCAGGCAATTTTACGGGTGCGTAATAATTTACAGTCCGTCGATCCTCATCACTTCCGTCCTGGTTGGTAGCAGAAATGACGATGGTGTTTTGACCTTTTTTCAATTTTAAATTAGCTTTTAGTTCAGTATTTTTAAACGAAAATTCAGACTGCCTTTTGCCATTGACCGTTAAAATGATGTCCCCTTTTTTCTTCACATTTTTGATGGAAGCACTGATACTGAAATCTGGGCTTTTGGTGCTGGATTTAGGAGCTGAAGGTCTGGTAAACTTTACTACTGGTGGGCGATGTGCCTGTTTAACAAAGATTAAGACAACAGTTTTTTCATCTGCACCATCTCGGTTTGCAGCTTTCACCCGAATTTTGTTCTTTCCAGCTAAGAGCGAAATATTCGCGTTAAAACTTTTAGTTCTTGAATCGAAAGTAAAATTGTTGGTTCTTTTTCCATTCACAAAAAATTCGACGTCTCTTTTACTGTCGATATTCAAAATCTTAGCGCTGATTACAGCATTTGGTTTTGAAACAGTCGTTGAAGGTTTGTTTGGCTTTGTGATTGTCACAACAGGTGGATTTTCAATATTAAAACAACCTTCTTTTGAAGCATGGTCTTTATCAGCACCTGCTTCGTTCTGAGCTTTAATGACAACTTTGTTGTTTCCTTTTTCCAGGCTTACTGTATTTTTCAAAACTCCATTACTAGGATTGAAATCAAAATCGTAGTATTTCCTTCCATTTAAAATGAAAGTAATGTCATGTTCGCTTTCAACATTCAAAACCGTAGCAATAACAGTACTATTGCAGTTGTCAGGATCGAAAGGATCAACAGTTGGCTGGCTCATGGAGTTGATAGTCACAACCGGAGCTTCGATTTCGGGTTCATCATTTTCTTCTTCAAAGAAAATTACAATGTCATCACCCGCGGTTCCAACAGGATTGCTACCTTCGATTGAAACGATGGTTTTGTATTCATACAAATCGATATTGGCGCATAGCGTCTCATTCGTAAATGTGAAATCGGAACTTCTTCGACCATTTATGGTAAAACGAATGTCGTTTTTAGAATCAACGTTGTAAACTTTTGCTTCCAAAACCACTCTTCTTTTTGAAGTGTAATGTGGATCGTCATAAGGCTTGGTGATATCGACCTCAGGTGCTTGCTGAAAACGTTTTTCAAAAATAATAGTCGCTTCCTCTGCATCTCTACCAATGCCGTTTCTTGCTTCAATTCGTACTTCATTGCGACCCTCATCCAGATTGATAGCTGCTGTGAAATTATTTGTTCTGCTATCGAATGTATAATTGTGGTAATCTCTTCCATCAACGGTGAAACGAATATCCCGTTTGTCGTAAATATTCCTTATCGTAGCTTTTACTACGAATCTTTCATCGTCGGTTCGGAAATTATCATAAGGAGGATTGATTATATCAACAGTTGGTCTGCGATCTTCTTCGTAGTAATCAATAACAGGTTCTTCATAAAATATTACAATATTTTCCTGGTCCGTTCCAGCTAAGTTAGATGCTGAAATGGTGATGTTGTTGCGACCTTCTTGCAAACGGATATTACTGCTGAATTTTTCACCATTAAAACTAAAATGTTCGTAGTAGCCGTTGACTGAAAACTTGACATCCATTGCATTTTTCACATTTTTGATATTAGCCCTGATAAAACTGTTTGGGCTTCGAGAAGTGAAGGGATCATTTTCAGGCTTTATTACCTTGATTACTGGAGGTTTTTGTTCTTCTTTCTTTTTATTGATGACCCATCGCATATGAAGATTGGTGTAATGATGGATATCTTTGTCACCAGTCAGCCTATTATCATCTGTCCATTGCTGTCCGTCGAATTGATCGGTTTTGGTAAAAGTCACTTTATGACCAATTCCCATTGAAAATTTTGGTGTAAACTGATACCCAAGTTCGAATCCTGCCGATGGCATAATGCCCAAACGACCATAGCTGTCTTCAAAACCTTGGGCATTGGTTTCATAAATGCCATCCAAAATGGCATTACGCAATTGGGATTTTTTGTGAGAAACTGAGGCTGTAGGATTTAGTCCTTCGTATTGAGGAGAATAGATTCCGTTTGCATCAGCCTGATCGGTTTTGGTATTGTACCAATCCAGACCAACTCCACCAAAAAGCGAAAGGTTGATATTGGTCTCTTCTCTTAATTTGTTAAAGCTGACTACTCCTTCAAGGCCAAGCTCTACATGATCCGTTTTATTGTTTTGATAAACAAACCCTGGGCCACCGCCTTGTTTAGTGTAGTCAAGAGTGTTAGTTCCATTGAAAACGTCGTTGTTGTCAATACCAAAGGATTGAAAATAATCAAGGCCATAGGTTTTGCTGTAAAGTCCGCGTCCTCTTAAGTCAAAAGCCAGACCTGAGCCAGGTCTATAGTACAAGTTTTTGCCCAAAGTGAATCCTAAGCCATATCCTTCAAGTGTAGCAGGAATGTCGCTTTGCTGGTAAGCAAAACCACCATTAAGACCAAAAGTCCAATAACCTGGTTGTCTTTCGTAATTTGAAATCTGAGCGAATGCTGAGCTAATCAGACTCGTCAATAAAAACATCAGGGATAATTTTAAGATTGTCTTTTTCATAGCTGGGAATTGTAAAGGTTTAAGTAAATGGGTTTTAATTTTTAGAATTAATAATGGTTTTGAGTTTAAAGGGAATTCATCTGTTAGACTATAGCAATACCCAAAAAGTATCAGCTTTTGTGCCACTGTCCTTTTTGGTTTGCAGAAAATTTTAAGACTTTTGAAGGATACCTAACCGATGATTTGACGTGATTTGTTTAAAAGGGGGATGGTTGTTTTTAAGGTGTATGTTTCTGAATTTCAATTCTTTACAATTTGTTGTTTTTCTTGTTTCTAAAATCAATATTTGATTTCATGGTAAAAAATCAAATATGTTAAAATTGTGGCGGATTCAGGCGATGTTTAACAGAATATTAAAATTGTTTTTCGATGATTTTGCTACTGAAATTGTAACTTTTCAGGCTCTCCCCAAATATGAAATCAATTCAACAACCTTTTTAAATAAACCAAAATGGAGAATTTTTTGAAATGAATAATTAATTCAAGTTGCGAATAATTAAATTACCCGTTCAAAAGTATAGGCGCAAATGAATAGAACAATTTTCAAAATAAAACCCTGAGGTGTGACTGCA
>JANQFJ010000267.1 GCA_028277915.1 Saprospiraceae bacterium | reverse complement strand
CTTTAGATTGGGCGGACATTTTAATGCCATCAAAACCATCTTCTCCTACAATACCCTTCCAAAGTGTATTATCACAATCGAGAATTAGCGCTTTTTTGGCTTTTCCTCTTGCTGATAAAATGTAAGGTGCTATTTGCTCTGCATATTTTTTAAAAAAGGGAATCGTATACAAAGATTTGGAAGAATAATAATCCCTGAAACTAATGCATTCTGAAATGGATAATTGAGAAAAAATGCGATCTAATTCTATTAATCTTAAATTATCCAAACTCTTAGACTCTAGATAATTGTTTAATGAATTTACCAATCGATCCAAATTCGAATCGCTTAATCCATATTGATTGAAAATAGTATTGGAAAAACGATTAAACAAAACCAGTGATATTCCGGATAAATTTTTCAGAACTAAATCTATCTCTCCTTTTAACTTGTTTTCTAATTCAGTAATTTGTTTCTCTGCCCATGTTTCTATTTTATATTGAAACCCATCTACTAAATTAGCAGGCTCCCAAAAGATAATTACCACATCCGAATTCCCAGAGGAAGCAGAATCTTGAATAATATTATCATAATCCCCAAATTCAATTTCCAGATTTAGTTTTTTGGAACGCAACACATACTCTAATACTTCCTTCACATAATGCACCATAATGTTAGCCAGCACCTTAACTTTAAACGGTTTTCCATCAACCTGAGTTTTCAGTTCTTTATTGAGCTTTAGAATTTCTGTATATTTTAGATTTTCTAGTTTCATTATAACAGTTTTTTACCTTATAATCACCTCATAAAGCAGAAACAAAGGATGTTTCTACGATTTCCCAGTTTCCTTGCTTTACTAGTTTATTTATGTTTTTAGTTGCTACAATATTTTCAGAAACCACTTCTTGCACATATAGGGTATTAATCTTTTCTAATTTTTTTTCACTAACAATTCTAAATAAATCAAAGCCTTGGTTCTCCAACTTTGTAAAAATGTCTTTTGCAGTATAATTGAATTCTTTAAAATGGATAACCGAAATCTCTATATATATTGATTTTGTTTTTTCTAAAGTTTTACTACTACCTTCCAATACAAATTTTTCATATCCTTCTACATCAATTTTCAACAAATCAACTTTATTCAAATTAGCTGTATAATGATCCAAAGTATTAATAGGCACTTCAATTGCATTTTTTGCTTTTTGTGTTAATACTTTATTTTGATCATCTGCATTTATATTGGAAAAAGATACCATACCTTCTTTTTCTCCCAAAGCAGCATTAATAGTATTCACATAATTAATTTGATTGAATTCCAAATTATTACACATATACCGATATGCTAATGGGTGCGGCTCGAAAGCTAAAACAACCCCTTCCTTTCCGACAGATTTTGCGCCTGGAATTGCTGTTACTCCAATATTACTTCCTACATCAATATAGGTTTCTCCTTTAGAAAGGTAATTGGCAATAAAATCTACTGTTATTTTCCTATCATCAGGATAACAAAAAAGCACTGTCGCTAAGGAAGAAGGAGAGAACCGGATTTTATATCCTCGTGTATTTATGGTAAAAAAATTGCATAATTTCGTCTTTAACAAAAAAACGGCAAACAAATAACAAAAAGGCCTTTTCTGTCTTTTTAAAATGCGGTAAATACGAGTTATTTTATTCATCAATTTTATCTAAAATCAAAAGTTGGTTTAGGGAATTTATGCAAATGCACAATTGTGATCATAATCATATACCAATTCTTTATTAATAGGTTCATTGTTATACAATTGTGTGCAGATATATATAATTTTCTTGGTCAGCTCTTCTCCATTATATTTCATAAACCACTCTTTAGAGCGACTTTTAAGTTCTTTTAATTCTTCCGGGTTTTTAAATAGAAATTGTACTTTTTCATAAATAGCCTCTTCAGTATTCGTCACTAACACTGGAGGAATTTCTTTCTTTGTAAGTTTTTTAAATTTTGCTTTATCCGCTGTTAAACTATTGAGCACTGGCACTCCATTTATCATAAATTCATATGTTTTACCTCCCCAAAAACCAACGGCGACATCTCCAATACCGACAGTTGCATATCGAATTAATTGAAGTATGTACTTACGCGACATTATTGGCATCCATAAAACATATTCCTCTATACCCAATTCTTTTATTAAATCTTTAGACAAATCGATTTGAGGGCCGTATTCAAACAAGACCAATAGAGCCTCTTTCTTTGCGTTTTCGTTATTTTCTAAAAGTTTATGAAAAGATCGAATTACCCTGTCGTTCGCATTGTTATTAATAAACGGTCTTGGTTTTACAACCCTTCTTTTTAACTGTTTCCAAAGATGACGGCCATGATGAAACAAAATAAATTTCTTCTTTTTGATTTTATCAATGTGCATTTTTAAATCTGCAGGCATTTTTTCTTCAGAAATATCTTCTTGATAAACCATTGGAATCCCCAAGAAATAGTACGGTACATCAAACGATTTGATTTTATCAAGCGTAATTGGCCTTAAGTCTTGGTTTAATATCGTCTTGCATTGTTGGAGCCCTTTCAACTGTAACCGTTTGAGGTTCATCATTTTTAATACCGTGAGAGGAAACCTTAACGGGTAAGCGAAAATAGTATATTCCACTCCGGTTTTATATGGTATAAATATATCTAACTTCCTTCCAATTCTATACAGATAAGCCGGAGTGGGTCCCGACCCAATCAGTATATCATAATCTTTTAGCTGCTCAGTTACTTTTTTCTTATTAAACTTCAAAATATGTCCTGGATCGTAAAAAGACATATCTATTTTCTTAATGTGCTTTTCCCACTTTTCAATATACCAGGTATCACTTTCTGGTCCGAAATGTTCATGTTCATCTAAAAAACTAAACAATGTAGCATCAACACCCAAATCTCTAAGGTATCTTAGTAGAGCAAAGTAATTATTATTCATATTACACAGTAAGGCAACTTTCATAGGAACATTATTTCAGTTAAATATCTTTACAAAAAAATAAAACGATTAATATTATAGCATGACCTGGCCACCATTTATTCGAATAGTCTCGCCGGTCAAAAAATCAGATTCTTTTTGAGAGAGATAGAGGATGGCATTGGCAACATCACTGGTTGCTGCGATTCTTTTGAGTGGTGTTTTAGCGGCATTTAGCAAACGGGCTTTTTTAGGAATTTCACTAATTAGATCGGTATCTGTCATTCCTGGAGATACCATATTAAAACGAATGCCATATTTTGCCAACTCTACAGCTAATGCTTTTGAAAAACCGCTAAGTGCAGATTTCGCAGTGAT
The DNA here is from genome assembly GCA_028277915.1 of Saprospiraceae bacterium. GTDB lineage: Bacteria > Bacteroidota > Bacteroidia > Chitinophagales > Saprospiraceae > JAHDHW01. Next base: position 30,616 of record JANQFJ010000267.1, on the reverse strand, counting down.
ATAATGTAACCATTCCGCATTGGGTTGTTCGATAGCTTGAGTCACCAAGGTGATAATTTTACCATATTTTTGCTCTTTCATAATGGGTAGCAACGCTTTTATCAGGTAAAAATTTGACTTGATATTAATATCAATTTGCTTTTGAATATCTTCCCAAATCAAATCTTCAAACTTAATATTTGGTAGTGATAGCGTAGCAGCGTTGATTAAAATGCTTAATCTTCCAAATTTTCTATCCACATTACTCACCAACTCTTTTATATCATCTTCCTTCAATAAGTTGGCTTTCACATAGAATGCTTTGCTACCAATCTTTTCTACATCCTTTTTTAATTGCTCTGCCAAGGTAAAATTACTGTGGAAGTGAAGGCCAATTTCATAACCTTGTTCTGCTAATTTTTTAACGACAGCCCTACCTATACCACCAGTGGCTCCAATGACCAAGGCCGTTTTAGCTGGCACTTTATTAGTAACTTCATTTTCTAAATTCTGGGTCTCCTGTGGAATAACTTTTACTTTTGCAGAACCGGTCAATACCTTTTGACGATTCTGATTAAAGATTTCAGTAGACAATTCAATAGTCTGTGTTCTATCATATTTTTTTGTGACTTCTGCCACAATTGTGATTTCATCGTTTACCCTTACTGGTAAAAGAAATTCCAGATTTTGAGCAAACCATAAAGCACCATCGCCAGGGAGTTTGGTTCCAATGATAGTAGAAATAAATGAAGCTCCTAGCATACCATGTGCTACCGGTTTTTTAAAAGAAGTTTTTTTAGCATAAGCTTCATCAATATGCAATTTGTTATCATCTCCCGTTAAGTCAACAAACTTTTCGATATCCTTTTTTGATATTTTATGTTTTATCTCCGCTCGGTCTCCTATTTTTATTTCTTCATAGTTCATGCAATTTGCAGCTTAAATTATTCTTATTATTTATTTTGAAACTTAGCTTTTAATAGATCCAAGGAAGCTTTTGATCGTAGTGAACGATTTCCAAAAAAAACTTCTCTATCATCTAAATCTTTTGTAACTAATGCGTTAATCCCAATATGGCAATCATCTCCTACCTCCACCATATTACTGATGATGGCCCTAGGCTGGATTCGTGTTCTACTTCCAATGGTTGAATGGCCACAAAAGAATACGCCACCCCAGACATGACAGTTTTCCCCTATCTGAACGCCATGGCAAACCTGAACAGCATCATGAATAGCGGTATTTTTTCCAATGACAGTATCTCTACCCGAATCTCCTTTGTTAATGACAGAATTATACCCCACTTCTACGTTTTCGTGAATTATAGCTTTATTATTTGATATCATCCGTATTATCTCCCCATCTTTAGTATGATGCCGATCAAAATTATCTGCACCAATCCGAGCACCGCTTCTTATCAATGATCCTTTGTGAATTACAGTATCTGCCATTATTGAAGCTAATGGTTCAACAATTACACTTTCCATTATTCTTACATTAAATGGAGCAATAAAAGCAGATAGGTGAATCGTAGCGGAGGGATGAATTACTGATTCAAAAGTGACTTTAGTAGTTTCATTAATAAAATTGATTAACTTGATAGCCGGCGACATGGGATCCTCATGGATTATTTTCAGAACATCCACATCTGACAAACTATCTTCTAATTCCGGGGGAATGATTACAGCTTTAATATTTTTACTTGCCTTTAACTCGCCAATGTATTTATCCGAAACCAACCAGGATAGCATATCCGGAATATTGTGAATACTAAGATTTCCAATACCTCCAAACTCAACTGAGTAAGCAAGTTCAATATTAGCAATATCTGCTAATACTTTATTATTGATGTTAAAGTGCATGCATTTTTTGATTGTCAAGTTGACGATACAATTCATTAACTCCTTCAAATCCAACATTCATCAGGGCATCAATGATTGAAATGCCACCGACAAATTCTGTTGTGTTGAATTGTGGATAAGCTATCGGTTGAAAATCGTTGAAAGTAAGGGCTATTTTATTTTCAGCAAACATTTCATTTTTCATATATCCATCTGAGCCAGTACCACTTAAATAGGTCGTACCTTTTACTTTTTGAATGATCTCAATTAACAACTCTGTAGACTTCTTTTCACAATTAAGGGAAGAACTGTAGATGATTTTTGGTTGGAAACCCAGCCGTTCGGACACTGCAAAAATAAATTTCATATTCCGATTAATCATTAATGGCTCATCACTTTCAAAGTACGCACTCACTAACGGAAAAACATCTTTGAAGAAAGGAGCTTTGGAGTAATTAAGTTGTAAAGTTTTTAGTTGCTTCTTTTTAGCGAATTGAGGATCGGTAGTATGTATTCTCATTTCATTTATCGGTATACCTATTCTTTCTTTTGGTTTTTGTAAAGGAATTGAAAACCAGAAAGGTTGTTTGTTTGCTATAATTCGTACCCTTCGGCACCAGAAATGAGCATCTCTTGGATTATTTTCGGTATGATCCAAAACAACAAAAACATCAGATTTACGCATTTTATTGAAAAAGCCCATCCAGGGCATAAAATCTGGTTGATGGATTGCAATGGTCATAAGAAAATTTACTTTTCGTTTTCATAAAAATGATTATCAAAATAAGTATCTGAGTGAATTAAGACATGTAAGATCGGATGATTGTCTTCTATATGTTCTGCCAATGATCGGTGGTCTCCATCTACTCTATCACCTTTATTATAACACTTCCATCTGGTCCACTCGGAATCCGAAACATAAAAGGACTCCTGAAAGATATTAAACTCGGGTTGTTTATCGTAAGCTTCATACAATAAGCCAAAATCACTGGCTTTTCTATCCTTCCAAAAATCCAAATTATTGAGTCCGGTCATACCACCATGACTAGCGACACCTTTAATATCAACCCCATACATTCTTTTAAAAACATCAAGGTCTCTTTTAAAACATTCTACGATGTTCTCATTCCAAATAGCGGCTTGATCAACAACCTCAGAGTGATATCCTATTTCATGGCCTGTATCTATTAAATAGCGCACGATCCGATAGTTTTCAAAAGAGAAGGGATTGTACTCTGGAGCATGTAATCTTATGAAGAATGTTCCTTTGATGCCCAATTCGTTAAAAATTTCGCCCAGCTTTCTGGCTTTTTTGACAGAAAAATCAATGTCAATCCGATTGACCAATAATTTTTGAGGTAATCCTTCTTTTTTAAGTTTTAAGTAGTCCACACATCTCACAATCTCATACCCGTAATCCAATGTTTTTTGGTATTGTTCTTTTAAATTTTCAAATGTGAAATGAAATTTTTGTTTTACTAAAGTTGAAGTGTTCAATTTTAAAAATTAAAATGTTCTTAAATATTATTATATCAATTGATTACGCTTGCTAATGCTGCACGATCCGGAAAATTAACCAAAACGCCCATTCCTTTCTTTTGATAAACTACCATACTTCCCAAAGCTACTGCCGACGCTCCGGCCTCTTTGACCACTGTTTCAAGATGTGCAATATCGCCTGCTCCTCCATGAGCAATCACGGGTATTGAAACCGCTTCGGATATTTGTTTAGTTAACTGGTTATCGAAGCCTTTCCAGGTTCCTTCATGATCTATTGAAGTCAACAGAATTTCACCTGCGCCCAATTTTTCCAGTTCAATAGCCCAATCGACCGGATTTTTTTTAAACTTTCGCTTTCCTCCATGACCAAAAACCCATTGTTTTCCCCAAAAATCTTTTTTTACATCGATAGATCCAATGACAGCCTGGCTTCCAAAATGATCAGCCAATTGAGTGATAAATTGTGGGTTTTCGAAGGCATAGGAATTGACAGCCACTTTTTCAAAACCCATTTGAAATATTTGCTTTGCAATGTCAAAATCGCGAACCCCTCCTCCGTAAGCTAATGGCATAAAACATTCATTACAAATTTCGGAGAGTACTTTGAGGTTTGGATTCCTTTTATCTCTTGTGGCGGTGATATCGAGAAAAATGAGTTCGTCAACTTCCAGTTCATTAAAAATCCGAACGGTATTGGCAGGATCACCAATGTAGCCAAATTTGTTGAATTGCACCGTTTTGACAAGGCTGGCATTTCGTAACAACAATGCTGGAATTATTCGTGTTTTTAGCATTTTATCAGTTATAATTTGGCAAAGTTTTCAAATAATCTCATTCCGAATTTATGGCTCTTTTCAGGATGAAACTGCGCTCCGAATATGTTGTCATGCTGGACACCCGAATCAAAAGATACACCGTGAGTGGTCTTCATGATAGAATATTTGGGATCATCTACTTGTACAAAGTAGGAATGTACAAAATAAAATCGTGGTTCTTCCTCAAATTTCGCTGTAAGCTCGCTTTGCTGTGTTAAATGAACATGGTTCCATCCCATGTGGGGAACTTTTAAGGTTTCGTCCGGAGGAAATTCAAACCGTTTGGTATCTGCCGGAATCCATCCAAGCCCTTTGGTTGCGGGAGATTCTTCACTGGATCGCGTAAGTAATTGCATTCCAAGACAAATACCTAAAACAGGTACTTTTTCAACAAGTGCTTTTTCATTCAAAATATCCCGAAAGTCTTTTTGATCAATCAAATTCATTGCATTACCGAAGGCTCCGACTCCGGGTAATAATATTTTTTCAGCTTTTGAAATGGTTTCAACATCAGCGGCAATAATTGCTTTGTGGCCAATACGCTTGAACATATTGACAACTGAGCCAAGATTGCCCATACCGTAATCAATAATGGTAATCATTTATTTGTTTTTTTCTCCCCAAGCGGGAAGCAATATTTGAGGTAAAAACTCATCGGAACAAGATGTGCCTTTGCTAAAATATAAAACATAGGTCGCAATAATTCGAAACGTTTTTTGTAGGTCGGATAATCCCGAAATGATTTTAATGGCTGTTTCAATATTTCATCAAATTCTTCGTCTGGCAATTCCAACCTTTTTTTGAAATATTCGATCAAATCTGATTCCATGTGCGGTTTAGTCGAATACTCTTCCAATGCTTCTTCGCGTGTCATCAAACCCGCCCTTGCTTTGGCAGAAAGTGTATTGTTGCGATTGTCAACGCCAAATTTCACGGGATTATAAAAACTATGGTGGACAGCCGTGATGCGGTTTTCGAGGTGATGGCCTCCATAATATTGCCAGTCGAATTCTTTTTCGAGCCAGGCTCTTGCATCTTCTTTATTGTAATCAATATACCACAACGGGCGCACTTTTTTTATTCGTTTAAAAATAATCCATTTCATAAAAGTCCAAAAAGGCATATTGGGATAAGAATCCATTTTCATGGAACCAAACTTTTTATGAATGGAAGAAATATATTTTCCATCCATGTACAAAGTTCCCAATGGAGATACTCCTTCTGTGATAAACGAATGACCTTCAAGGATGTATTTGACCCCGTATTTGGAAGCTGCTCTGTATAAAGTCTCTGCTAAAGCAATATCTGTCGCACAATCCAGATCAGGAACACTTGCCTTGAAAAAGGAACGAATGATATCATCAGCTTCTTTATTATTTACGACATGTGTGTAAAGGTCCACGTTTAGTTTTTGTAACACCTTGCGGATATTTTCTGTGGCAATTGCAGTGTTCCAGGTATTATCATAATGAACCGCCAATGGCCTTAACCCCCAATCAATTGCTTTGGCGACCATGTAAGAAGAATCTGTGCCGCCACTTACTCCGATGACACAATCATATTTTTTGTTTTTACCGGCTTTTTTTATTTGCTCTACAATTCGGAGCCATTCCGCTTCTCCTTCAGGTGTCCCGGTTTTGTATTGTTCTGCTAAATCCTCAACCATTCGGCAATAGGTACATTCACCATTCTCATCAAAAGTAATTGCTGGAATCTTGTCGTTATATATGCACTTAGAGCAAATACGGTATTTTCCTTCCCAGTATTCATGTCCATTTTTGTGGACTATTTTAGGATGAGTTAAAACTTCCATTTATTTTATGATTTGTGAATTATTTTGGCAGGATTTCCAGCAATTTTTGAGTTTTGTGGAAAAGACTTATTTACAAAACTATTCGCACCAACGACCGTACCTTTTCTTAATGTTACTCCTTTGGAAATAATAGTATTCGGCCCTATGTAACAATTATCCTCAACAACGGTCTCGGCATATTCGTATGATGCTTCACCTCCCGAAGTCGCCCATTTGACCGTATCGTGTGTATAAATCTGAACTCCTGCCGAGATTGAACAGTTACTGCCTATTGTCAACTTTCCGCTTCCGTCTAAAATTGTAAAAGGCCCTATCCAGGTGTTTTTTCCGACAGTAACATTTCCAAAAACCTGGCTCGAATCATAGATGCTGGTTTTTTCTCCAAAACCCAAAAAACGAGCTTTTTCCCAACGATCCGTAAATAATTCGTTGACTGGGAGTACTCTGGCGTACTGTTTTTTGAGTTTTTTACGCTTAGATCGGAATAGCCTTTTTAATAATTCCCCTGTGAGCATTATTTTCTTTTAAACTTTGACCATCTAAAAACAAACGACACCAACATTCAAAATTCATAAAGGACCAAATCCTCAAACGGTGGTTAATTTTTTTATTCAGGTGTTCATCAATCGTTTTTTGGATGTAGTCTCTATTGATAAATTCGGTAGATACTGTCTTTCTGTTTAATAGCAATTCTTTTATGTAGTCCGCATTTTCACCACGGTACCATGACTCATCTGGTGCAGAGAAACCTTGCTTTTTACGATTGATGATTTTTTCGGGGATGATGCTTTCCATCGCTTTGCGAAGCACATTTTTACCGTCATCATAGTTACGATAAACTTCGAATTTGCTTTCGAACAAATTTTCATCAATCTTTTTGATTTCATTTTGAAGATTTCCAAGTTTGTGTCGGACGGGTATTTTTTGAGCAAAATCAACCAATTCATTATCCAAAAATGGAAACCGTTCTTCTAGGCCATTTGCCATAGAAAGCTTATCTCCTACGAGCAATAAGCCAGAAAGGAAGGTTTTTATTTCAAAATATAAACTGTTTTGGATATGCTCTTCGGGGCGATCGTATTTTAATTTTTCATTAAATAAAAATACATTTTTAAACACCTGCTTAGGATCTGACATCGAACCATTTATGGTTTTCATCAGCATTGGTGTAAACAATTGATCTTTGTCAGAGTTAGGAACCAGGCGTTGCCAGAAATCATAATATTTCTCAAAAAACTGATCTCGGTTGACCGAATCAAAGATGCGATAATATCTCCAGGGATAGCCTCCAAACAATTCATCACCTCCGGTTCCTTGCAAACAAACTTTTACAAACTTGGATGCCAAACGGCTGATATAATAGTTCGGATAACTCATACCTACCCTCAAATCCTCCAAATGCCAAACCACTCTGGGTAATGACCAAGACAAATCTCCCGCATTTATAACTTGTTCATAATGTTCGGTTTTGAAATGATTTGCCATCAATTCCGCATCCCTTCTTTCATCATAATTCGCTTCTACTCCAGTCACAGAAGACATATCAAACCCACAAGTAAAGGTTGTTAATCGCGGAACATGACCAGAAGCAATTGCTGTAACAGAGCCTGAATCCATTCCTCCTGAAAGATAAGAACCGACAGGTACATCGGCGATCATTTGTTTAGTGACCGCATTTTTGAAAAGTCGAATCGTCTCTTCTTTCGCCTCTTCGAAAGTCATTTTTTCATCCGGCTGGCTAAAATCGTAATCCCACCAGGAATGATGTTTTACATATGTTGAAGAGGAATCGACTACTACTGTATTTGCGGGAGGCAACATCGTTACACCTCTGAATAAGGTGTGATACCGAAAAACATTTTGAAATGTAAAATATTCGTTCAGTGCATCTGCATCCAAGTCAATAGAATAATTTGGATGTTTGATAATTGCTTTTATTTCCGATGCAAATACCAAAGTACCATTCTCAAACCAATAATAAAGTGGCTTTACTCCATATCGGTCACGCATCAGATAAAGCTTTTGTTGCTTAGTATTCCAGGCAGCTATGGCGAACATACCATCAAAACGCTCTATAAACGATGGCCCGTAAGCAGCAAGTCCTTCCGAAATCACTTCTGTATCAGAAGTGGAAACAAATTGATGTCCTTTGGATTTGAGCTCCATTTTCAAATCCATATAATTGTAAATACAACCATTAAACACCACTATCCATTCGCCATTTTTTGACATCATTGGCTGGCGACCTTTAGGACTCGTATCTATAATAGATAATCTTCTGTGCCCCAAACCAATATTCTGGTGCGCGTAAAACCCTTCATCATCGGGACCTCGGTGACTCAATTGTCGAGTGATCTTTTGGACTAGTCCAAGAGGTACCGGCTCTCCCGTTAAATTAAATATCCCTGCAATTCCACACATTAAGCAATCGATTTAATAGCAGCTACAACATATTCATAATCTTCTTTAGTCATCAAATTATGAAGCGGAATAGCCATTGAATAATCATTAGCAGCCTGAGCTCCGGGATAGTCTTCAGGTTTTAAATTGTATTTATTGGCGTAAAAACCCAGCATATGTACAGCATGGGTTCCAGGACGTGTACTAACACCCTTTTCCTGTAAAATTTCCATGATTTTGTTTCTTGAGAATGGAGCTTTTGTTTCATCTACAAAACATGCATAAGATTGCCATCCATGACGATAACCTTCTGGCTCTTGAGGAGTGCGCAACCATTCCACTTCATCCAATTCCCGCTCGTAAAACTTAGCCCATTTTGCACGTTCGCCAATAAATTGATCCAGTTTTGAAAGCTGAACGATTCCCATCGCCCCCTGAAGATCAGTCATCCGATAGTTGAACCCCATCACATCAAAATCAGCTAAAAGATATGGTCTTGGACCATGGTGTCTTACTTCTTCCGATACGGAGGCGCCGTGATTTCGAAGGCACTCCAGTTTGTCGCCATAATCATTATTATTTGTTGTTACCATTCCTCCTTCACCCGTAGTTACAGACTTTCTGGGGTGAAATGAAAAACACCCAAAATCTCCCAATCCACCTGCATAGACCTCTTTGTAAATAGCACCTGCTGCACAAGCAGCATCTTCGATTATGTATAATCCCGGTGCTGCATTTTTAATAGCGTCCATATCGGCACAAAGTCCAAATAGGTGAACAGGAATGATGGCTTTTGTTTTTTCAGTAATTCTATGGGCGATATCAGAAGGATCCATGTTAAAGGTAACAGGATCAACATCAACAAAAACCGGAGTCGCTCCACAGTATAAAACAGCATTGGCAGTAGCTACCCAGGTAAATGCTGGAACGAGAACTTCATCACCTGGCTTTATATCCAGAGCTGCCAAAGCCAGGTGGAGTGCAGTGGTACAACTTGTCACTGCACAAGCTCGCTTTACCTGGTGCATTTCAGCAAAGTTTTTTTCGAATGCTCTGACCTTTGGTCCCGAAGTCAGCCATCCGGACATGATAGGTTCTTTAACAGCTTGCCATTCGGCTGCTCCTGTTGAAGGTTGGGCAATTTGAATTGTTCTTTTGACTAATGTTTCCATTTTATTAATTTTTAAACGGTTTGAGGTTGTGGTTTATCAACTCCAGTCGCAATTCTCCAGTTGATTAGTTTTTGGAGGCCTTCCTCAAGTTCAAACTTGTAAAGGAATCCCAGCTCATCTTCAGCCTTTTTTCTAGAACCGATTCTGTTTTGCACTAAAGCTCTTGCATCATTTTCAGAATACGGTTTGTAGATTACTTTAAGGTCAGAGTTTTTCAATTTCAAGATGGTTTCGCAAAGCTCTTTGATAGAAGTCTGCACTTCGGTTCCCACATTGTAAAAACCAAATTTAGTATCACTTTCCAATGCATCAATATTGCATTTCGCAACATCTTCAACGAAGATAAAATCATAAGCCTGGCTTCCATCTCCGTTGATCACAGGAGATTCATTGGCTTCAATTTTATTCAACATAATTGGTACAACGCCTGTGTAAGCTGCCGTCTGATCTTGACCTGGGCCATAGACGTTCATATACCGAAGACCTATTATTTCCAGACCATATCGATCATTGAAAGCCGTACACATCGCTTCGCCGGCTATTTTCGTAGCACCGTAAAAGTTTTTATTATTGAATGGATGAGTTTCCGTCATTGGCAATTCTACGGCATCACCGTAAACAGATGCAGATGATGAATAAATTAATTTTTTGACATTATTTTTCACACAAGCTTCCAATACGTTGAATGTCCCTGCAATATTTACATCAAATGCAGTTCTGGGAAAATCTTTGCAATGGAGCAACCACATTGCTGCGAGGTGAAAAACATAATCAACACCTTTCATAGCTGCATCTAAAACATCAATATCTCTGATCTCTCCTCCCAATTCGAATAATTTGCAGCGATCATCTTTGAGTGATTCTTTGATATTATCCATGTCTCCTCTCGCGAAATTATCGTAAATGATTACCTCAGAGACATTTTCTTTGAGTAACTCTTTGACGATAAACGAGCCTATGAACCCAGCTCCGCCGATTACCAGTACTTTGGAATTATCCAACTTCATTTTTTTTCAATTTAAGTTTTGAAATAATTTTATTCGAAATATATTCTCCAATTGCAAGAGAAGATGTTGCAGCTGGAGAAGGTGCATTACATACGTTGATAATGCATTCTTGTTCCAGGATTAAAAAATCATCAATCAAATTTCCTTTTTTGTCACAGGCCTGAGCACGAACGCCAGCGTCACCAGGTATCACGTCTTCACTTTTAATTTCAGGAATTAATTTTTGAAGGGCTTTTACAAATGCATTTTTAGAAAAAGACCTGTACATTTCGTAAGTACCATCCTTCCAGTATTTTTTTGCAATATTGATAAAACCAGGATAGGTAATTGTTTCTAGTAGTTCGCTGATATTTACATCCCTTTTGCGATAACCTTCCCGTTTAAATGCCAACACGGCGTTTGGTCCGGCTTCGACGCCACCTTTTATCATTTTTGTAAAATGAACTCCCAGAAAAGGAAAGTTAGGATTTGGTACAGGATAAATAAGCCCTCTTACCAAATTAGTTTTCTCTGGTTTTAATACGTAATATTCTCCTCTAAATGGGAGTATTTTAAAATCAATATTCTGCCCGGTCATTTTTGCAACTTTATCCGAAAACAAACCAGCACAATTGACAAATAATTTTGCCGAAATTTCACCTTTTGAGGTTATGACTGACAATTTATTGTCGTCTTTTATGATTTCTGATACTTTATGACCAAGTTTTATTTCTCCATCTAGGTTTTCAATTTTTTCCTTATACTTATGAGCTACATCATTGTAATCGATGATCCCTGCCTGTGGAACCCAAATACCCTTTATTCCACCGACATGAGGCTCCTTTTCTTTCAGTTGTTCCTCATTTAAAAAAGATAAATTTTCCAAACCATTTGCCACACCATTGGAATAAATTTTTTCCAGCAATGGTATTTCATTTTCATCTGTAGCAACAATTACTTTCCCGCAAAGCTCATATTGGATGTCGTTTTTATCGCAAAAGTCGAGAAGTAGATCATAGCCTTTCTTGCAATTTAACGCTTTTTTACTGCCAGGTTTGTAGTATATGCTGGAGTGTATAACCCCACTATTATTTCCTGTCTGGTGTTTTGCAATTTCAGTTTCTTTTTCTAAAACACAGACTTTTAAGCCTGGATACTGGTTTAAGGTTTGGTATGCACTTGCCAGACCAACAATACCTCCTCCGACAATTATAATATCGAATTCCATTTCTAACAAAAATTAATTCTGGATTGGGAAAGTTGATTTTAGATCAAAAAACTCCATTAAAATCCAAAGTTTTAGAGTTTCTAATATCATGAACAAGTTGAATAGATTTTCGTGCCTCACCAATTTTAAATCCATTGCCTTCTAGTATGTGTTCATAACTTCGTGTATGCAGTTCTGTGAAACCACCACTAAATTCAAATTCTCTTTCTCCTATTTTTAGAGAGCGGTAAGTTCTGGCTCCGGTAGCTTTAATATGTTCCGGAATGTTTTCATAATCAACGCTTAGAACCCAGTTAACTCTGGCATTTTGCAATAGAAGGAATCCGGAAGCTTTACTTTTGTTATGTTCATGCACTTCGTTTTCGATCACATCGCCGAAAATCCACATCAGCATATCATAAAAATGAACCCCGATATTGGTGGCTATACCACCTGATTTATTAATGTCCCCTTTCCAGCTATGATGATACCATTTGCCCCTTGAGGTATAATATTGTAAATCAATATCGTAAACTTCGTTTTTAGGTCCTTCATCTATATTTTTTTTCAATTCGATTACACTCGGATGTAAACGAAGCTGAAGAATATTGTAAATATTGCCTGGATATTCTTGTTCCAATTCCGCCAGCGCATCTACATTCCAGGGATTCAATACGATAGGTTTTTCGCAAATCACGTTAGCTCCGATTCGTAATCCAAAACGGATATGGGCATCATGTAAATAGTTTGGAGAACAGATAGCTACGTAGTCAATAGGAGTACCTTTTCTTTTAAGTTTTTCCAAATGCCGGTCAAATCTTTCAAATTCTGTAAAAAAATCTGCTTCTGGAAAATAACTATCGATAATTCCAACAGAATCGAAGGGGTCAAAAGCCGCTACGAGGTTGTTTCCCGTATCTTTTATCGCCTTCATATGGCGTGGAGCAATGTATCCTGCTGCTCCGATTAATACAAAGTTTTTCATTTTTTTTGAACTTTATTATCTATAAAAAGATACTCTTCTTTACTTTCTGGACAAACTGCTTTTCCACTTTTATTAAATTGGAGTCTATGACCATATTCACTTATCCAACCAATTTGTTTTGCAGGATTTCCAACTACTAAAGCATATGGAGGCACATATTTGGTGACCACTGCACCCGCTCCTATAAAAGCAAAATCTCCAATGTCATTGCCACAAACAATTGTTGCATTGGCTCCAATGGAAGCTCCTTTGCCGACATTTGTTTTGGCATATTGACCTCTTCTATTCACCGCACTGCGGGGATTAATGACATTAGTAAAAACCATAGACGGGCCAAGAAAAACATCATCTTCGCAGACTACTCCTGTGTAAATCGAAACATTGTTTTGCACTTTGACATTATCTCCTAAAACAACCTGGGGAGACACGACAACGTTCTGACCAATGTTACACTTTTCTCCAATCTTACAATTTGGCATAATGTGACTAAAATGCCAGATTTTTGTACCTTCTCCAATCTCGCAACCTTGATCAATTACAGCAGTTTCGTGCGCAAAATAGTTTGACACTGGCTATAGATGTTGTTTGATTCCTAAATTTTCCTTGTACCAATTGAAAGCTTGTTGTAAACCAGATTGCACATTAAAAGCAGGTTGGTATCCAAGTTTTTTGACTGCTTTATCAATATTTGCCAAACTATGGGGAATATCTCCTTCTCTTTTTTCCCGGTGCTTTGCTTCCACAGATGAACCTGATATTTCTTTGATAAAACTCCAAAGTTGTTTAAGAGTAGTTCGTTCTCCAAAAGCTACATTATAGATCTGGTTTAATGCATCTTTATTTTCTACAAACAATGCCAGCAAATTCGCTTGTATTGCATTATCTATATAAGTAAAATCCCTGCTATAGGTCCCATCTCCGTTTATAAATGGTGTTTTGTTTTCAAGTGCAGCTTTTATAAAAAGTGGTATCACGGCAGCATAAGCACCATTAGGATCCTGATTGGGCCCAAATACGTTGAAATATCGTAATCCTATATATTCAAAATCATAAGTTTTGGCAAAAACATCTGCATATAGCTCATTGACATATTTGGTGACAGCATATGGCGACAATGGTTTTCCAATAACCTCTTCCACTTTAGGCAACCCCTCACTATCTCCATATGTCGACGACGAAGCAGCGAAAATCACCCTTTTGATTTTATTTTCAACTGCCGCCTGAAAGATGTTTAATGTACCGGTAATGTTAACATTGTTAGAAGTCAATGGATCTTTAATCGATCTGGGAACAGAACCCAAAGCAGCTTGATGAGAAATTAAATCTATATTCTTGGAAGCACTCAGACAAGTCTTATAATCTCGAATATCCCCTTCGATAAATTCGAAATTTTCGTTAGACAAAAACTCTTCAATATGCTTTTTAAAACCAGTCGATAAATTATCTAATACTCTGACCTTTCCTATTCGGTCATCATTCAAAAGGGTTTTGACCAGATTTGAACCAATAAAACCTGCTCCACCAGTGACTAAAATGTTATATAGGCGCTTTGTCAATTTGTTGTTCTTTTAAAATTTATTTAAAGGCAGTTCATTACAACCTCGCATCAACATTGTCTTTATCATAAAACCCTTTTACATCATAAACAATTGCCTTCCCGTTTTTAAGAACATCCAGATCAATTCCTTCAAATTCATTATGAGCCACAGTTAGAATAATTGCATTGTATTTTTTATTTGGAAGTTCGTTATAAACATCAATTCCATATTCGTATTTTACTTCCTCTTTTGAAGCCCATGGGTCGTAGATGTCCACGTTCAAATTATAGGATAAAAGTTCATTATAAACATCTATTGCTTTCGTATTCCGAATATCAGGACAGTTTTCTTTAAATGTGACTCCAAGCAACAAAGCATTCGCGCCTTTTACCTGGATATCATTTTTTACCATCAACTTTACGATTTCACCGGCTACATATTTTCCCATGGTGTCATTGAGTCGTCTTCCCGCAAGAATGATTTCTGGATGATAACCAACTTCCTGTGCTTTTTGTGCCAGATAATAAGGATCTACACCTATACAATGGCCTCCAACCAAACCGGGTTTGAATGGTAAGAAATTCCACTTGGTACTTGCTGCTTCCAATACCTCATGGGTATCTATTTCTAGAAGATTGAAGATTTTGGATAGTTCATTGACGAAAGCAATATTGATATCCCGTTGGCTGTTTTCAATAACTTTGGCAGCTTCTGCAACTTTAATCGTACTAGCTTTAAAAGTTCCTGCTGTAATGACAGATTGGTATAATTGATCTACTATCTCTGCTACCTCCGGCGTAGAACCAGAAGTCACTTTTAAAATTTTTGTAACTGTATGTTTTTTGTCTCCAGGATTGATACGCTCAGGGCTATAACCACAGAAAAAATCTTCGTTGAATTTTAAACCGGAAATCTTTTCAAGAACAGGCACACATTCGTCTTCAGTAACTCCCGGATAGACAGTCGATTCATAAATAACGATATCTCCCTTTTTCAAAACACGACCAGCTGTTTCGCTGGCTTTATATAATGGCGTAAGTATCGGGCGATGATATTTATCTGTTGGAGTAGGTACAGTAACAATAAAAACATTGCAATCCGATAAACTTGCTGGATTAGCTGAAACAAATAATCCTTTATTTGATTCATCAACATGTTCTTCCATTCTAATGACAGATTGAAGTAGTTCATCTTCAACTTCAAGAGTACTGTCTTTTCCAGTGTTCAACTCATCAATCCTTGCCTGATTGATATCAAATCCAACAGTACAATATTTCTTACCAAATTCAACCGCTAAAGGAAGGCCTACATACCCAAGGCCGATAATACCGATCTTTTTTATATCTACTTTAAGATCATTCATTACTTTGGTTTCGGTTAATGTTTCAAAATCCATCAGGTAAATATTTTTATTTAAAAATACGGCTTCGCCGTCGATAAGTCGCAACTTATACGCCAAAAAAAGAAAAGATATTCGACAACCAACATGCAATTTTTAGTGTGTTTAGTGCGAAATTCGCTTCAAAAAGTGATAGAGAATCAGATTATTTTCACACCAACAAACCATTTTTGATTTTTCTTAGCAAATTCGCCGCTATACTCACATTCAATGAGATTCCTATATTCGTTAGTTGTACATTTAAGTACTTATTATTTTCTTTTTCAATTAAAATCCCCTTCAACCCCGTTAAATTCCCTCCGATTACCTCTACCAGATCTCCTTTTTGAAAGGTTGCATTTTCCAGTTCCACAGCTTCTGCTTCTCCAAGAATCTGTTTCAACAAGGCAATTTCTTTTTCCGGGATAGAAATCAGGTTCTTATTAAACTTCACAAAATTCAAAATATATGGACACTGCAGAACACGGGTGTATTCTTTTTTGGAGATTTTTACAAATACATAATGATTGATAAGAGGAAGTTCAACTTTTTTCACTTTCCGTGAGTATCTTCGAGTAAGGACTTGAAGGGGAAGATAAACCTGAATACCAGAAGACTTCAACTGCTTGGCAGCGATTTTTTCCCTTTTGTAATGCGTATAAACCGCAAACCATTTGGAAATATAGTTGTCCAGATGATTTTCAGGTAGTTCTTTAATTTTTGTTGAAATCGGTTCTTTCATTTTAAGCATTCTCAAAAGAGTATCAAGCTCTTATTAGCTAATTTTTTCAAAATGAAAAAGAGTATAAATCCTACTCAATAAAAAAGAATTGAGGTCTGGTAGTTGTGCCAGACCTTCAATTCCTGCACCTATTTATAATACATCAAAGTCAGTTTAATATCTTCCTTTTAATTGACTTAGTCTTATCCATTTTTTGCCCACAAAAGAAGGCGTTCCGGGTTCATTTCAATCAATTCATCTTCTGACAGTTCACTATCTTGGTAAATCAAATAACGCACTTTTCGTTGAATCAGATCTTCTGCTTTATCCACAAGACTCAACAAGTAAGATTTATCAATATCGCCAACGAATATTAAGTCAATGATCTGGCTATCAAGCCCTTTTGCAAAATCCCCAACCAAATAAACCTTATTTACATCACCCAATCGTTTTACCACATTTTCAATAATGCGATCCAAGCCTAAGTGTTTTAATAAAATATTATGGATTTCTTTAAAAAGAGGATGTTTGGTGTTTGCTTTAAACATTTTTTTATTCCCCTTCACTTCTGCACTAAGCATTCCCGCTTCCTCTAGCTTATTCAATTCGACCCTAATAGCATTCGATGATTCTCCAAATTCGCTTTCAAGGCCTCTCAGGTAAGACGTTGTATTACTATTGAGAAAAAATTTCAACAATAATTTTATACGCGTTTTGGAAGATATAAGAGTTTCAATCATTTAACACTAATTGAGTAACAAAAATACTCAATAAAGATTTAAAATAAAAACTTCCTTATGTTTTTTTAGCTATTTTCGATTGAAGAAATACCCGTAAAAAATTATTCTGATTTGGCTTAAGATTCTTCTTTCGTCATGTCATTGAATATCTTCCGAGCAATTAAAAACCCAATACCTAATAATCCACCTAATAATCCACCAAAGATAATTGCCTTTAACTTTGATTGGGATATAGATTCTAAAGGCGCAAAAGGTGGATCGATGATTTGAATAAAAGGTGTTTTACTTTTTAGCGAAAAATCAGCAAATTCTAAATTTTTAATTGCTTCACCTAACATGAGCGTCAACATATTAGCTTCCCGTTGAAGTACAGATTCTTTTAGTTGATTTCTTTTTGTCCATAACCCACGATTTTGATCTCTAAAATTAGCTAACGCAATTTCTTTTTTGTTCAATAAAAATGATATAGAATCAGCTTTGGATTTTACTAGATCATAAGTTTGCTGTTCTTTACTAACCGTTCTTTTAACGTAATAGGTACTTAATTTTTCGTATAAGGTTTTTGTAAAAGCAATTGAGAGGTCTTGAGAGGTTGTTTCTATTGAAAACTTCATAATCCCGCTATCTTCGGAAATTGAAGAAATAAATTGACCATTCCTTCTTTGGTGAATCATTATTTGATTATAAAGCAACTTTAGAACTGATTTCTCAGTTTCATTTAATTGGGCAAGCGTGTCATTAACAAACAAAAAACCTCGCAATTCCTTATTTTTACTGTTTTTCCAAGCAGCATGTAGTTTATATTCTAATATTAGATGATTGGCAAGGATATCAAAACTGCTATCGACTTCGCATTTGTGCAATAAAACAGATTGCATTATTTTCATGGACTGTGCCAATTCAATAATTTTATCCAAATTAAACTTGCCTCCGGCACCTGCTTTTAGTCCAAAATTTCCAAGGATACCGGCTATTCCTCCTAATCCCCCTCCCTCATCTTCGTTTACCATAAATGTCAATTCAGCCTTATATGTAGTTGGTGTTGTAAAAGCCTTAAAAAGCAAATATGAAACACATAAAACCACCAAAACGGCAATTATTTTCCAATATTTGACGATATACCAATAATACTCTTGAAACTTCCCAATTAGAACTTTTAATGTTACCTCATCCTCTTCGAAAGTATTATTTTTTAAGTCCTCCATTATTTATTAATCTGTTGTATTAGTACTACAAGAGCTAGAATCGAAGTAGCTTGTGCGATAGAGTCTGCCAATGTTCTTCCCCAATCCACTTTTTCTTTCTTTGAACCTTCTTTTTCTTTTGAAGGTTTCGGTGGTTTTGTGCCTACGGTAACAATGGACCCTTCCCGAACAGATGGATAATTCCTGAAGAAAAGAAAATTCTTAGTCGTTTCGATTTCTCCGTTTGGATGTTCAACAGTAATTAATTTCTTTTTCCCATTTTCTCCTACACCTGCTGCATAATTCTCAACGTACCATTTGGCATTTTTTCGTTTATGGTAGGCCACGCTAAATTTTCCTCCAAGAGCTATTTTTTCCGGATATAATTCTATCGCTCTTGTAGCTCCATTTATTGTTACCAGTTCTTTTGCTTTTGGAATCTCAATTATATCGCCTTCTTTTAAAATAAAATTATATCGTGAATTTTTATTTTTCAATACATCTACAAGGTCCATCACAACGTACCCAGTTCCTCCATCACTACGATATAATGTTGCACCATCAGGAAAAGCTTCATTTTTCAAACCGCCAGCCCTTTGAATAACACTTAATACTTTCTCATTATCAATAATCAATGGATATACTCCCGGATACATCACTTCGCCATTAATCGTGACTATGTCCTGAAATTCAAAATCTGGTATTTCACGAACAACTATCATGTCATAAGGCTGGAGTTGAAAACCAGTGTTACCGCTTGAGATAATATTAAGATCATCATCTACTACTAATGTGGCAACAATTGCCTTTGTAGGTTCATCATCTTTGACGATAATCCGAAAGATATCAATATGGCTTTTTGAAGCTTTTAATTTAAGCCCTCCGGCAAGCGTCAAAGCATCTTTTAATGTGAACACTTCAGCAAATTTAAATTCTCCAGGAGAACGTACCGCGCCGGTCACACGGATACTAGTCTCATCAATATATGCTGTTTTGGAATAAACAGTTATTCGGTCAAATGGTGCTAAATTTATATTTTCTGAAGAAGTAGAATCTTCAACAATCTTTTTCAGATTCAGGCGAATGTATTGTTCAATTTGTTTATCAGTAGGATCGGTACGAACTAGGTAAGCAAAATCGGTGGCATCGATTCTCAATCCATTTGCAAAAGAAATCAAATCACTAACCCTAAGCCCTTCCGCAAAAGCGTATGAACCAGCGTTGCGAACCGCCCCATCAATCGCTACATCTGAATCATCCAAAAATCCTGTTTTCGAATAAACAGTTATTCGATCAAACGGTGCTAAATTTATATTTTCTGAAGAAGTAGAATCTTCAATAATTTTTTTCAGATCCAAACGAATGTACCTTTCGATTTGGCTATCAGTAGGATCAGTACGAACTAGGTAAGCAAAATCAGCAGCATCAATTCTCAGTCCATTGGCAAAATAAATCAAATCACTAACCTTAAGCCCTTCATCAAAAGCATAGCCTCCTGGATTACGAACTGCCCCATCAATTGCTACATCAGAATCATCTAAAAAACCTGATTTTGAATAAACCCTCAGCTCATCAAATGGTTTTAAAACTATATTATCCTCCGATTCCGGATTCAATAATGCGTTTTGCAAGTTGACTCTAATATATTTCCTCTCTTTGGGTTTGTTAATATCGATCCGTTTTATATAAGCATATTCGGCCACATCTGTTGTAACCCCTCCAGCCAGCAAAACTGCATCTTCTACTTTTATATTTTCATCAACATCAAAAGGGAAGTTTATTGGATTACGAACTGCCCCATCTACTGAAAAAGTAGCCGTTTCCACAAACTGGGATTGTGTATAAACAATCAATTTATCTTGAGGTAGTAATTCAACATTTGCAGAGGAAGCTGGGTCTTCAATGATATCATCCAAGCTAATTCTTAAATATCTGACAGTTCCATCAATGTTAGCTCTTTGCATAAAAGCTATATCCGTTCGGGAGCCTAAAGCTAACACACCTTTTTCGATAAGATCACTGATTCTCATTCCCTGATAATGTTCATATCTGCCAGGAAACTCAACAGCACCTGAAATCTCGGTGAAATTCTTATAAGGTTTGGCAATTGTTTTTATTATAACACGATCACCATTGAGCAAATCAAAATCTCTTCCAGCGACCAACAAATCCTTATAATTTACATCCAAAATCACTTCTTCATCATTGACTATCCGGGTAATTTGAAAATTCCCATGGTAAGCGTTGTTTTGTAATCCTCCTGCAAACTCTATCAATTTCATCAGGTTTTCCCCTTTCACCAATTCGTATTGAAATGGACGTTTGACAGCTCCACTAATAGAGACTAACCGATCTGCTATTGGTACATGAATATAATCATTCTCGTGTAAGTAGAAATTTTCCTGAACAGAAGGATTCAGGAGAAATTCATAAACATCAATTTGTTTTGGTTGCTCTCCGGCTCGCATCAATTTGATATTCCGAACACTACCAATATCAGAAGGACCTCCCGCAGCAACCAGAGCATTAAAAGCTGTATTTGTCGCTGGAATGGTGAAACTTCCAAAATTGACTACTTCACCAACGATATTAACCGTGATTGTTCTTGAATAATTTATTGAAACTTCAAATTCTTCCTTTCTGAATCTGTAAAATTGAGCATACCGCTGCCGCAACAATTCCTTTGCTTTGCCTAATGAAATCCCCTTTAAATATATGCGCGGCATCGCGCTTGGAGAGATAAAACCAGATTTATTAATCTCGAAAATATCGGCAGTTTGTGAAGCTCCCCAAATTGAAACTGCAACAACATCTCCTACACCTAACACGTACGAATCTGGCGGTTTTACATCTTTTGATTGACGATAAAGTTTTATGCTTTTATTTCTAAAAATATGTTGTCCAAAAATAGGAGTTGGCGGTAATTCGTTTTTTGCTTCTACGATTTCTTCTGCGACGGTTTCTTCAATATCTGAAGCTTTGATTTCTTCAATTGTATTTTCGGCAGCATCCTTTTTTACTTCTTCCACAACATCAACCGCTTGTATCGCAGGATTTTCCAATTCAATGCCTTCTGCTTCGATCTCCGGAGGAGGTGGAGCCTCTTGCTGTTCTGTCGCTTTTTCAGCTTCCAACTCCGCAATTACTTCTTGAAGTGCTTTTTCAGCGGCAAGTACCTGAGATGGGTTATTTTTATCAATTTTGTCAATATCAATACCTTTTTCAAGCATTTTTTGTCGAATCACATCCTCTTCAAGGCCTCGCTTCTCCAATTCGGCTTTTGCTTGTGCTTCAGTAACCGGTGGTTGTGCAATAAGTGCTCCTCCCCAAATCAGGAAGAGAAAAAAAACAGCAATCAGTTTTTTCATGTAATTGTGCGTTTGACCAATCTGTTTTTGTTTTTTAATTAAAAATTTTGGCAAAAGTAATTAATTCTGTCATTTACATATAATTCATTGCCTTAATTTATTTATAAAAAACACGATTGGCATTTAGGTAACTATTTCCATAGTGGAAAATTGATTCAACTTAGTATTTAAATAAATTTTTAGAACCTGGCGAGGACGAAAACAGATTCAATGAATTGCATTGCAATATTAAATCAAAACTTTGAAAAATGAAAAAATATTAACATATGAATGGAAGAAAGTGGAAGAGGGAGGACGGAGAAAGACAGAGGAGATAGCGATATTGCATCCCACTTCCTCCATTTTCCCTTTTCCTTTACTTCGTCCTCCATCCTTATACGTCATAATTTAACACAGGTGCCAACCAATATTCCACTTCTTCCACACTCATGTTTTTGCGTTCAGCGTAGTCTTCAATCTGATCTTTTGCAATTTCTCCGAGGCCAAAATATTTTGATTCGGGGTGTGCAATATACCAACCGCTCACTGAAGCCGCCGGATACATAGCGAAACTTTTGGTGAGTTCGATTCCAATATTTTTTTCCACCGTTAACAAATCAAACAAAGTTCTCTTTTCAGTGTGTTCGGGACAAGCAGGATAGCCTGGTGCCGGGCGAATACCAACGTATTTTTCCGCAATCAGCGATTCATTGTCCAGGTTTTCGCCATTGGCATAGGCCCAAAATTCTTTCCTGACACGTTCATGCATTCGCTCAGCAAAAGCTTCAGCAAGGCGATCTGCCAAAGCTTTCAACATAATGGCGCTGTAATCATCATGTTCTTTTTCAAATTTATTGATCCATTTTTCAATACCTATACCGGCTGTCACAGCAAAAGCACCAACGTGGTCCGAAAGACTGCTATCTTTTGGAGCGGTAAAGTCTGCGAGGCAGTTATTAAACTGACCGGGGGCTTTTTTGCGTTGTTGACGAAGATGATGAATCGTGGCCTTAATTTCTTTTCGATCGCCATTTGCATAGATTTCAATATCATCACCTGTGCTGTTGGCCGGAAAAATTCCCATGACAGCATTCGCTGTAAGCCATTGTTCATCAATGATCTGTCGTAACATACTCCTGGCATCATTATACAATTTTTGCGCTTCCTCTCCGACGATTTCATTATTTAGAATTTCAGGAAACTTACCTCTTAGCTGCCAGGTTGAAAAGAAGGGAGTCCAGTCAATGTACTCCGAAAGTTCTTCCAAACTGTATTTTTCAAAAACTTTAACGCCGGTAAATTCAGGTTTTGGAGGCGTATAATTGTTCCAGTCAATATGGATTTTATTCTCACGTGCTTGTCTTAATGTAAGATATTTTTTGTTGGATTTTCGATTACCTCGTAACTGTCTTACCCGAGCATATTCTTTTTTTAATCCTTCAACAAATTCGGTTTTATTTTTTTCATTCCTGCTGACCAAAGCACTTGCAACAGCCACAGCCCGCGAAGCATCCAAGACATGAGCTGTTATATGACTATACTGAGGTTCGATTTTAACAGCAGTATGCGTTTTAGAGGTCGTAGCTCCACCAATTAGCAGTGGAATACTGAAACCAAGACGTTCCATTTCTTTGGCTACATGAACCATTTCGTCCAATGAAGGAGTAATCAATCCACTCAATCCAATAATGTCAACATTTTCTTCTTTTGCGACTCTCAATATTTTATCTGCCGAAACCATGACTCCGAGATCGATAATCTCGAAATTATTGCAACCCAAAACTACTCCCACGATATTTTTTCCAATATCATGCACATCGCCTTTGACAGTAGCCAACAAGATTTTTCCTTTTGAACTACCAGCATTTCCAGCTTTTTCTGCTTCAATATAAGGAGTAAGGATTGCCACAGATTTTTTCATCACACGGGCACTTTTCACAACTTGCGGTAAAAACATTTTCCCGGAGCCAAAAAGATCACCAACGACGTTCATTCCATCCATCAGTGGGCCTTCAATTACCTGTAACGGCGCTGGATATTTTTGACGGGCCTCTTCAGTATCTTCATCAATAAATTCAGTGATTCCTTTAACCAATGCATGAGAAAGACGTTCTTCAACAGTTCCTTCTCGCCAGGACAAATCCTTTTGGACAGTTCGCCCGCCTCCTTTTACCCGCTCTGCGTAATTGGTAAGCGCTTCGGTAGCATCTTTTTTGCGATTGAACAAAACATCTTCTACGAGTGTGAGTAGATCTTTTGGTATCTCCTCGTAAACCTCAATCATTCCAGCATTCACTATCCCCATATCCATTCCAGCTTGAATGGCATGATACAAAAAAGCAGAATGCATGGCTTCACGAACGACATTATTCCCACGGAAAGAAAATGAAATATTACTTACTCCTCCGCTCACTTTTGCACCGGGGCAGCGTTCCTTAATTTGTCGAGTAGCTTCGATAAAGTTGATCGCATATTCATTATGCTCTTCAATTCCCGTGGCAACAGCAAAAATATTTGGGTCAAAAATGATATCGTGAGGTTTGAATCCGGCTTTTTCAACCAAAATTTTATAGGCTCTTTCACAGATTTCAACTTTCCTTTTGATGGTATCTGCCTGTCCTTTTTCATCAAAAGCCATTACAATCGCTGCTGCTCCATATCGTCGGACCAATTTTGCCTGACGGATAAATTCTTCCTCTCCTTCTTTCATGGAAATGGAATTGACCACACACTTTCCCTGGATGCATTTCAAACCAGCTTCGATGACATTGAATTTCGAAGAATCGATCATAACAGGCAACTTTGCGATATCCGGTTCTGTCGCCAGCATATTCAAAAAAGTGGTCATTTCCTTTTCAGCATCCAGCAATCCTTCATCCATGTTGACATCAATAATTTGGGCACCACCATCCACCTGATGTTGTGCCACAGTAAGAGCTTCAGCATAATCTCCTGACTTAATCAATCTTGCAAATTTGCGGGATCCGGTCACATTTGTACGTTCACCAACATTGACAAAATTTATTCCGGGCCGCATTACCAGTGGTTCTAAACCGCTCAATTCTGTGTATTTTTTGATTTTAGGAATTTTCCGTGGAGCACTTCCTTTGACTGCTTCTGCCATAGCCCTGACATGATCAGGAGTTGTACCGCAGCACCCGCCGATGATGTTCACAAAACCGCTTGAGACAAAATCTGCGATGTACTTTTTCATTTCATCCGGATTCTGATCATATTCTCCAAATTCATTGGGCAAGCCAGCATTTGGATAAGCACTGACACTACAGTCCGCAATTTGCGAAAGGGTTTCAATATACGAACGCATTTCTTTCGCTCCCAAAGCACAATTGAGTCCGACACTGAAAAGATTCATGTGATTGACAGAAATCCAAAATGCTTCAACGGTCTGACCTGAAAGTGTTCGGCCACTGGCATCAGTGATTGTTCCGGAAACCATCACCGGTAGTTTTTTGCCATATTCTTCAAAAAGTTTATCGATGGCGAAAAGTGCTGCTTTGGCGTTAAGGGTATCAAAACTTGTTTCAACTAATAAAACATCCACTCCTCCGTCAAACAATCCTCTGGCCTGGTCATAATAGGCATCAACCAGTTGATCAAAAGTGATATTACGAAAAGAAGGGTCATTCACATCCGGAGAGATGGAAGCTGTACGGTTGGTAGGGCCCAATGCTCCTGCAACGAAACGTGGTTTATCCGGTGTGAGTTTTATGTAATCATCAGCGGCTTTGCGAGCTATTCTGGCAGATTGCAGGTTAATTTCATAAGCTAAATCTTCCATTTCATAATCTGCTTGCGCTATTGCCGTTGCACTGAAAGTATTGGTCTCGATAATATCCGATCCTGCTTCCAAATATGCCTTGTGAATGGCTTCGATGACCTTTGGTTGTGTGATCGAAAGAAGGTCATTATTTCCTTTTATCTCTTTGTGAAAATCAGCATATCGCTCCCCTCTGTAATCCTTTTCCTCAAGCTGATATTCCTGGATCATTGTCCCCATTGCTCCGTCGAGGACAAGGATTCGGTCTTTTACGATTTCTCTAATATCTTTGCGGGTATTGTGCATAAACCGATTGATTGGAATTATTGAGTGTACAAAATTAGAAATAATCCAACTAAAGTAGAATAACCTTTTTAATTTTATAAAAGTTTAATTCGGTAAATAATACAGATGATTTAAGAACGACTAAAACAGTTTATCATTTTAAAAGATCTTACTTTTGAGCCGCTAAACAAATAGATGATTGGAAAAAAATATTCACCCCATATTTGATCGATTGATGAAAAGAAGCGAAAGAGAACAATGGCTTAATCAAAGAAGCAAAGCCTTGTGGTTGACTGGTTTGTCTGGCTCCGGAAAAAGCACTATAGCCCAGCATCTTGAGCGAAAATTGTTTAATGAAGGATTTTTTGTGCAAGTCCTGGACGGCGACAATATCCGAAATGGAATCAACTCCGATCTTGGTTTTTCAATGGATGACCGCCAGGAAAACATCCGCCGGATTGCCGAAATTGCCAGTTTATATTTAAAAAACGGGATTATAACCATCAACGCATTTATCACTCCAACAAAGGCTTTACGAGATCTGGCAAAATCAATAATTGGAAAGGAGGATTTTATTAAAATTTTCGTCAATGCTCCGCTCGAAGTTTGTGAAAAACGAGATATCAAAGGGCTCTACAAAAAAGCCCGGAAAGGAGAAATCAAAGGATTCACTGGAGTTGATTCTCTATTTGAAGTTCCTGAAAATCCGGATTTGGAAATCCGGTCCGACAGATTATCGATTCAAGAAAGTGTAAACAAGATTTTTGATTTTATTTTGCCGCTAATAAAATACTGACATGGGAAACTACCATTTAAATCACTTAAAGGCGCTGGAAGCCGAATCGATTTTTGTCATTCGGGAGGTGGCTGCTCAGTTTGAAAATCCAGTGTTGTTATTTTCAGGCGGAAAGGACTCCATTCTCATGGCATATCTGGCTCAAAAGGCTTTTTATCCTGCAAAAATTCCTTTTCCCTTTTTGCATATTGATACCGGACACAATTTTCCGGAAACCCTTGAATTTCGAGACCAGCTGATCCAAAAACTTGGTGTTAAACTCATCGTTGCTTCTGTTCAGGAGGCCATTGACGAAGGTCTCGTCGCAGAGGAAAAAGGCTTTCATGCTAGTCGAAACAATCTCCAAACCACGGTTTTGCTGTCTGAAATTGAAAAAAAGAATTTTGATGCAGCGTTGGGAGGTGGTCGTCGTGATGAAGAAAAATCAAGAGCTAAGGAACGATTTTTTTCTCACCGAGATGAATTCGGGCAATGGGATCCTAAAAATCAGCGGCCGGAATTATGGAATTTGTACAATGGTAAAAAAAATTATGGCGAACATTTCAGAGTTTTTCCAATCAGCAACTGGACAGAACTTGACGTTTGGCAGTATCTGGTACAGGAAGAAATCGCATTGCCAAGTCTTTACCTTGCACACAAAAGAAACTGCATCAACCGCAATGGAGTTATCCTCGCTGCTTCAGATTTTTTGCCTCTAATGAATGACGAGCAAACTGAAGAAATGACCGTCCGCTTTCGCACCATCGGTGACTTGACCTGCACGGGTGCAGTCGAATCTAATGCTGACACCCTTGAAAAGGTGATCATTGAAATTGAAACAAGCCGCCAAACCGAAAGAGTGGCCAGGGCAGATGACAAACGGTCCGAAACTTCAATGGAAGACCGAAAAAAGGAGGGTTATTTTTAAAAATGAGGATTTACGATTTTTTAAAATGAAATATACAAACGGACAAAAAACTGCTCCAATTTTTAAAAACAAAGAACTGCTCAGGTTTACGACTGCAGGAAGTGTCGATGATGGTAAAAGCACGCTGATCGGCCGGCTTTTATACGATTGTAAATCCATTTATGAAGACCAATATGAAGCTATCAAAAAATACAGCGAACGAAAAGGAGAAGACCATGTAAATCTGGCGCTGCTAACGGATGGTCTCAGAGCCGAACGCGAGCAGGGAATAACAATTGATGTAGCCTATCGGTATTTTTCAACTCCGCATCGAAAATTCATCATCGCTGACACACCTGGCCACATTCAATATACCCGAAACATGGTGACTGGCGCCTCTACTGCCAATGTTGCTCTTATCTTAATTGATGCACGAAAAGGTATTGTGGAACAAACCCGGCGACATGCTTTTATTGCTTCACTTTTGCAAATTCCGCACCTTGTAATCTGTATCAACAAAATGGATTTGGTGGATTATAAAAAAGCAGTTTTTGAATCTATTCGGCAGGAATTTTCGCAATTTTCGGCTAAACTCGATGTAAAAGACATTCATTTTATTCCGATATCAGCGCTACATGGTGACAATGTTGTTGATCGATCTTCAAAAATGCCTTGGTACGAAGGCACCACGCTTTTATATTATTTGGAAAATGTACACATCGGAAGTGACCAAAACCTGATAGATTGTCGATTTCCGGTGCAATATGTCATTCGTCCGAATACAAAAAAATTTCACGATTACCGTGGATATGCCGGCAGGGTAGCTGGAGGTGTTTTCAAAAAAGGCGACACCGTTATGGCTCTACCATCGGGGTTCACTACCAAAATTGCAAAAATCGATTCTTTTGAAGGAGAAATTATAGAAGCCTTTCCCCCTATGTCAGTGACTCTTTTGCTGGAAGATGAAATCGATATCAGCCGGGGGGATATGATCGTTCGAAAAAACAATTCGCCGGAAGTTCGGCAAGACCTGGAAGTTATGGTTTGTTGGCTCGGCAAACGACCACTTCAGCTAAGTGGAAAATACACTTTACGTCATACCATGCAGGAAGCCAGATGCATCGTAAAAGAGATCCGCTACAAACTGGATATCAACTCTTTACACAGAAACCTGGAAGACAAAACCATCAAAATGAACGACATTGCAAGAGTTGTGCTCCGAACCACCAAACCGCTTTTCTATGACATCTATCGTCGGAACAGAACGACAGGAAGCTTAATTTTCATCGATGAAGCAAGCAATGAAACCGTTGGTGCCGGGATGATTATTTAAATTAAAGTAGTTAAAAGATTAGCAAGATAAGAGATAGTAAAGCTATGAGGTTGTTAATTATTCAGCAAATGATTCTTAAAATAAAAAACTAACCCTTTAACCACTTAATCCTCTTAATGTCCCAACCTTTAGTACTCATCTCTCCGATTAGCAATATTCATCCGAAATCCTCCTCCAAAGTAATTGGTAATTAAATTTCTGGAACGATCCGCACTATCCTGTTTCCTGTAAAAATAATGCAGATCCAAATAAATATTGTGAAACAGTTCATAACTCACATCAACACCTACCAAAAAGGTATTTGTCCCGATTCCCTGTCCGATTTCGTTGCCGTAATCCATTTCTCTGGTTTCGTAAGGCAATAAAATATTACCACCCCAATTGGTCGAGTCCGCATCTTCTCCGTATTCGAAGAACATCATCCTGCCGTCAATTGTCAATTTATTGATCGGCTGATAACGACCTTTAATGATGAATTCCCTGAAATTGGCGCCTCGAGGATGTGCAATTTCCTGGTTGAAATGTGAATAACCAGCCGAGCTATCCCTATGCGTGTAAGTATAAGGTCTGACCATATTAAATTCAAATTGAGTATCAAAATGGTCAATGCCAAAAGTGTTGATATATTTCAGACCAGCCTGTAAACCATACTTGTTCGCCCACCAGCCACTTCCATCTTGAAGCTCACTAAATTTCAATTCATCCAACATAAGTTGACCATACAATTGAAATCGTTTGAAAAGATTCCATTTACCATTTAAACCGAGTAAAACGTTGTCGGGCGAGCCCAACGAATGTTCCACAGTCCGATACAAAATAATGGGATTCAGATATTGCAGTTCAAATTGATTATTCCTACTAAAAACAACGGCTTCAAACAAACCGATGGTCATATTTTTGGTGAGTTTAAAATCCAGAAAATGCGCTGCCAAGTATTTTTTTGGTGCCAATCCTGAGCCAGTTCCTTCATTAGTTGACTCCACAGATATCTCCGCAAAAATATTTTGGTAATGAAACCTCCACACACGTGTATTAAATTTTAAATAAAAATAATTCGTCGCAAAATTTGAAAGTAATAGTGAACGGTAGCCATTCCCTATGAAATTCTGACCGTGTCCCAATTGCATACCGACATGTCGCGTAACATTAAATCCAACATAACCCTGAGCCAATAAAAAATCATATCCATTAAGACTGTCCACCACCGTACTTTGATAGTTTTTGTAAAAGCCAACTCCCGGAATCGCAAAATCCCGATCAATTCGTTGGTTGACATAATTGGGAAAACGCGCCTGGGATTCCAGAATATTCGAGTAAAAATATAGCCGGTCATCAATTGCTCCACGAATTTCGACGCCCCTTTGGTTCTGAAAAACAGTTTTGTCATCCTTCGATGCAGCGGCTTTAAAATTGAATATTGGATTCAGCTTGATCTGAAATGCTTTAGTATTTAATTCAAAAAAATTGGCTGGCGTTTTATAAAAGAATTTTAGCAATGGTTTTTTCGTCGTAACGAAATATTTACTGTTTTGGCTGGATACATTTTGACTAGAAACCAGTTTGTAAAAAGTTTTGGTACTATCAACATAAACTTTTTGATACACGGGTTCGTTTTTTCCGGTCAGCGCTGTTTGATATTCGCTTTGTCCAAGCCACTCATTGTTGTCTTTAAAAATATAATACAGATCGTTACGATCTTTTGAAGTGATATTGTTAAAAGTAGTGTCAACTTTGATGGCGTAAGCCGCGACATCGCCTCTCCGAAAAGGTTGTACCGCCGTAAAAATAGGAATTTCAAGCCCTGTTCTGATTTCAAGTCGGTCAATAATGTGATAGCTGTTATTTCCTAAAGGGATACCGCTACCCTGAGCCAAGAAGATTCCTGGAATGGCCAAATTTAAAAGAACAATAATAAGATGCCTCACTGCCTTG
>JANQFJ010000231.1 GCA_028277915.1 Saprospiraceae bacterium | reverse complement strand
ATATTCAAGATGGGGAAATGGCTCTTAGCTGGGTCAAGTTAAATTACGATTATGTAGATAAGCCTGATGAAAATTTTTTCCAATTAATATTCAATACTTTAAAAAACGGCAACCTAAATGAAGTATTCAGAATTACCGAAAATCGCCTAAAAGCAGAGGCTTACGATGACCAATTAAACATAAAAAAGTTAACGCTTGAATTTACAGATAACAAAAATATTTCAAACACCGAGCTATTTCAAAATCAGCCAAATCCGTTTCATGATGGAACTAATATAGGCTTTTATATTAATGAACCACAAGCTATCAAACTTCAGGTATTTGATGTTCGTGGAAATCTGGTAAGAGTTTATAAAAACACATTTGAAGCAGGTTACAACCAGTTTTTTATATCTCCAAAAGACATCATTTCAACAGGTGTATATTATTATCAACTTGTTACTGAGAATGGAACTTTTACTAAGAAAATGATTAAAATATAGTTTTTGGAGTTTATTTATTTTCCATAAAACTCAAAATATCATCAACATACTGCCTGTCATTCGCCAGGCGCGGCACCTTGTTTTGATTGCCATATTTCCCTTTTGATCGGAGCCAGTTGAGAAAAGTGCCTTTGGGCAATGGCCGCATTCGTAGTTGCTCTAGCGCCATGTTTTTGTATCGTTTTGCTTCGTAATCGGAATTGATCTTTTGTAATTTCTGATCTAAAAGCGTGTTGAAAGCCTCCAGGTCAGCAGGTTCTTTTTCGAACTCAATCAACCACTCATGGCCGCCTTTATTGGCTCCCTGGATATAAACCGGAGCCACTGTGTATTCGGAAATGATTGCATTCATTTCATGGCAGGTTTCGGCAATAGCACGATCAGTATTTGAAACCATGACTTCCTCTCCGAAAGCATTTACAAATTGCTGTGTTCGACCGGTGATCTTTATTTTAAAAGGAAATTTCGATGTAAAAGTAACCGTATCGCCGATCAGGTACCGCCACAAACCAGCATTGGTGCTGATGACCATTGCGTAGTTTTTTCCAATTTCGACCTCTTCCAAAGAAATGGCTTGTGGATCATCTTTGTACCATTCTTCCATCGGTAAAAATTCGTAATAAACACCATTTTTTAGAAACAACAACATATCATCCTGATCCAGATTAAGTTGAGCTGCAAAATATCCTTCAGATGCATTGTAAACTTCTACAGACCTTACTTTTTCTGATGGTAAAAAGCGATGAAACTGCTCCCAATAAGGAGCCATTGAAACTCCACCGTGAATGTACAATTCGAAATTTGGCCAAACTTCAAGCATATTGGATTTACCACTCAACTCTAAAATATGACGGAAGAAAACGATAATCCAGGTTGGCACTCCTCCAACCATCTTGATCATCGGAGCCACATCTTTGCGGCAAGCCACTTCTGCCATCAATTGGATTTTTGACTCCCAATCATCCCGAAAAATAATATCAAAATCAGGCTCAAAAAATGGCCGCGCAACCTTTGGCATATCATAGATCATCAAAGCCGATACGTCACCATAAATAGTATTCAGTCCAGGTTTATATTTTGTACGATTGCCGCCCATGAGAAAATTTTTCCCTGCAAAAACAGAACAGTCGGGAATCTTCTCATAAACAATGCTCATTGTATCCCAACTTCCACGAATATGGCATCCTTGAAAATTTTGACGAGAAACCGGTATAAATTTGCTTTTGTCGTTAGTGGTTCCTGATGATTTTGAATACAGCTCCACCTTACCATTCCAAAGAACGTCACTCTCACCTTCCATCATTCGGGTTATGTATGGTTTGTGACTTTCGTAGTCCTGAATCGGGACATTCTTTCGAAAAACTTCCACTGTTTTTATCGACTTGTAATTATGCTTTTTGCCCCACTCGGTATGACTGGCAGATTGGATAAGATTTTTAAATAATGCATTTTGAACTTCAAATGGATGCTTCATAAAGTGCTCCATTTGCCTGTACCGATACTTATAATACCATCGAAAACAACTATTGACAAGGTTTCTCATGGATAGTCAGTAATGTTTGATACTTTAAAAATAAACAAAAATGGTCTTATTAAACCCATATTTTGGTACAAAAACCTGATCAAGGCAAATTTTGCTGGAAAAGAAATTTTGTTGTTGAATTTTAAAGCGAAAGTTCTTCTTTCAAAAACTCAGCAGTGTAGCTCGTTTTGTGTTTCGCAACTTTTTCGGGAGTGCCGCTTACGACAATTTTTCCTCCACGACGACCACCTTCAGGGCCAATATCAATGATATAATCAGCCATTTTTATTACGTCCATGTTGTGTTCGATGATGACGATCGTATTCCCCTTGTCCACCAATTTGTTTAAAACATTGAGCAATTGACGAATATCATCAAAGTGTAAACCTGTGGTTGGTTCATCCAAAATGTAGAAAGTCTTTCCAGTATCCCGCTTGGATAATTCTTCGGAAAGTTTTACACGCTGTGCTTCTCCTCCGGAAAGTGTAGTAGCCTGCTGTCCGAGAGTAATATATCCCAGACCCACTTCTTTCAGAGTGCGCATTTTCCGGTAAATGTTTGGAATATTTTCAAAGAATTTCACGGCTTCATTGACTGTCATATCCAAAACATCACTGATGGATTTTCCTTTGTATAGAATCTCCAAAGTTTCCCGATTATATCGTCTGCCAAGACAATTTTCACAATCGACAGAAACATCCGGCAAGAAGTTCATTTCAATCACTCTGCGCCCGGCACCCTGACACACTTCGCAACGTCCGCCTTTGACATTAAACGAAAAACGACCAGGCTTATAGCCTCGGATTTTAGCTTCAGGGAGTCCAGAAAATATTTTACGAATGTCTGTGAAAACGCCGGTGTAAGTCGCCGGATTCGAGCGAGGAGTACGGCCAATAGGTGATTGATCAATTTCAATCACCTTATCTACGTGTTCGATTCCTTTTATGGAACTATAGGCCAAGGGTTTTTTACGGCTTTTATAAAAATGCTGCCGCAAAATTGGATACAAAGTTTCATTGATCAAGGTTGATTTTCCACTTCCGGAGACTCCCGTCACACAAGTAAAAGTACCTAATGGAATCTTTAAATTGACCTTTTGTAAATTATTTCCAATCGCACCTTTTAATTCTAAAAACTCGCCGCTCCCCTTTCGTCGTTTCTTCGGAATTTCTATTTTTTTCGAATCATTCAAATAAACAGATGTCAGGGTTTCTTTTGTCAAAAATTCTTTTGGAATCCCCTCTCCTACCAACTCTCCACCATGTTTCCCAGCACCTGGTCCTAAATCGATCAGATAATCCGAAGCCAACATGATATCTTTGTCGTGCTCAACGACTAAAACAGTGTTCCCGATTTCTGACAAATCGCGAAGTGCTTCGATCAATCGTTGATTATCCCGTTGATGCAAACCAATACTCGGTTCATCCAAAATGTAAGTAATTCCAGTCAATTGTGAACCAATTTGTGTGGCTAATCGAATCCGCTGAGATTCTCCACCTGAAAGCGTCCGTGCCGGACGATTTAAAGTCAGATAATCCAATCCAACATGCAGTAAAAACCCTAACCTTAAGCGAATTTCTTTCAACACCTCCTTTGCGATAGCATTTTGGCGATCACTTAAATGTTGATCAACTTCATTCATCCATAACGTCAATTCTGAAATATCCATCTCAGCTAAATCAGCGATGTTTTTTTCAGCCAGTTTGAAGTGTAAAGATTCCTTTT
The DNA here is from genome assembly GCA_028277915.1 of Saprospiraceae bacterium. Lineage (GTDB taxonomy): Bacteria > Bacteroidota > Bacteroidia > Chitinophagales > Saprospiraceae > JAHDHW01. The sequence continues at coordinate 1,118 of JANQFJ010000231.1, read as the reverse complement.
TGAGTCGTTGGCCGTTGCATTCAGGGCAAGTGTCGATGGTCATGAATTCCTCTGACCAACGCCTGATTTTATCAGAGGTGGAATCCCGGTACCAACGGCCCAACATATTCAGTAATCCTTCATACGCCAGGTTGTACGTAAAATCGTGTTTACTATATTTCAAACTGACATCGAAATTGTCATTTCCACCATTCAAAATAGCATCCAAAGCTTCCTCAGGAATCTCTTTTATTGGAGTTGCAAACGTAAATTTGAATTTTTTAGCAATAGCCCTCAACTGCTTGAAAGTCCAATTGTCACGTACCTCTCCAAAAGGAACAATTCCAACATCATTGATGCTTTTTGAATAATCCGGGATTACTTTTTCCATATCCACTTTGTGGATCAGACCCAATCCTTTGCAGGATGGACAGGCTCCGTAGGGAGAGTTGAAAGAAAATGCATTCGGAGAAGGTTCTTCATAAGAAAGGCCCGTCTCCGCATCCATCAAATGTTTGCTGTATGGGAAAACTTCGTTGGTATCGCTGTCCATTATAAAAATCAATCCATTACCCATCTTCAACGCGCTTGTTAAAGAAGTAGAGAGTCTTTCGCGGCGATCTTCAGCGATTTTCAATCGATCCACAACTACTTCAATATCATGGACTTTGTAACGATCGATTTGCATCCCCGGGGCGATGTCAACTACCTCACCATCGATGCGGACTTTAGTATATCCTTGCTTTCTGATTTGTTCAAAAAGCTCACGATAGTGTCCTTTTCGCGCTCGAACCAGTGGCGCCAGCAACAATGTTTTCTTATTTAAAAAGTGCTGAAAGATATGCTCAATCATCTGCTCTTCGTTGTATCGAACCATCTTTTTACCAGTCACGTGAGAATAGGCTTCACCGATCCTGGCAAAGAGTAATCGCATAAAATCATACACTTCTGTGATTGTTCCTACCGTTGAACGAGGATTCCTGCCGGTAGTCTTTTGCTCAATACTGATCACAGGACTCAACCCGTTGATTTTTTCCACATCAGGCCGCTCCATTTCGCCAATAAACTGCCGTGCATAGGCTGTAAAGGTCTCCATGTAGCGTCGTTGTCCTTCCGCATAAATCGTATCAAATGCCAAC
>JANQFJ010000226.1 GCA_028277915.1 Saprospiraceae bacterium | reverse complement strand
GAGTAAACCTGAAAATGAAAAATGGATGGAGTGGTTTCCCAATCCGGTCGACGATTTACTTTTTATTAAATTTTTGAAAAAAAGCGGTTCAAAATCAATCAAAATCTTTCATGTCAGCGGTCAGCTCATTTTTGAAAAACGCCTCAATGAAATGGACTTTTTAGAAATTGATTTTTCACATCAATCCTCAGGATTATATATTTTGGAAGTGATAATTGAGGACAAGGTGTTCATCGATAATATTGTAAAACATTAAGGGATTATCAATTCAAAATCAATCACTTTTTATTTCTAAAAGATCAAATAAAGTGGTGACCTCGATGATTCCGCCGGACTGGAATACTACATTGATTTTTTCTCCAACAGGCACTTCAATTGAATTTGCGGTTTCATACAGCGTCCAGTCAGAATGTTGAACTTCTATTGAAATATTTGTATGAGGATCATTAAGCAGGCTAAGCATGACTGTTCCGCCGAAAATGTCTTGCGCTTTTCCATAAATACTGAAGGATAAATGCTGGGTTTCATCAAATGGACCCAATTCAAAATACAAATGTGGAACAAGACATCCTCCCGAAACAACGAGTGAACTATCACCGCCACCAACAGGTGTATCTGAGCTTAAATTAAATTCCATCCCTTCAAAATCTTCTAAATCCATAGCATTTTCAAACGAATTGGAATAAATGATGCCATCGGGAACAATTTCAATATTTTCTTTTTGATTGGAACAGCCGAAGAGCATTATTGCGAGGAAAAACACTAAAAAACTTAATTTCGAATTCATAACTTTCCAATTTTTTTTATCTTAATAGACTTTAGTTTTTCTTTAAAGGGTTGGGCAAAATGAGTGCTTTTCATTTTTAAGAACGAATATTTTTTTTACTAAAGTTTTTGTACAGTGTTAAAATTGATGCTGAAGTATTGCTTTGAATACTGAAAAAGGCAAATCGTTTCGTTTAATTGCTCGAATATCCATTAATAAACCCGTTTGAATTACCTTTAAAATGAAATGTAAACCCAAGCTGATTTTGTTTTTATCAATATTTTTTCTTTTTAATTCCCTCTTTGCAACTACTTATTATGTCTCTAATTCCGGTGATGATTCTAATGATGGATTAACGCTTTCCAGCGCATTTGAAACACTTCAGCATGCAGCTGATATCGTAATTGCAGGAGATAGTGTTTTGGTCGAAGATGGAACTTATACGGGGTTTGCATTGTGGAACGGAGGAGCTGAAGCAGCACCTATTGTGTTCAAAGCTACAGGCAATAATGTGCTGATCAATCAACCTTGTTCAACCAATGATGGTATCAACGTAGAAAATGCAGATTATGTAATTATAGATGGGTTTATTGTCAACGATCAACCTAGAAATGGCATCCGCCTCGCGTTGGCTGATAATTGCATTGTGAGAAATAATTCCTGTGATAATAATTATGAAAGAGGCATTTTTACGGCATTTACAGATGATATTTTAATAGAACATAATATCTGTTCGAATTCGATTGATGAGCACGGGATTTACGTTTCAAACAGCTCTGACCGACCTGTGATTCGCTTCAATGAGTGTTTTGGGAATAACAACATCGGCATTCATATGAATGGCGATTTATCTGCCGGAGGTGATGGGATCATTTCGGATGCTCAGGTTTACGGAAATGTGCTTTATGACAATAATTTGGCGGCCGGATTAAACATGGATGGTGTAGATAATCCGTTGGTTTACAATAATTTAATTTACAACAATCATAATGCACAGGGAATTGCCTTGTTTCAACAGGACGGCGCAATTCCTACTCGTGGAGCTTCAATTTTCAACAACACCATTATCGTTCCTGATGACGGACGCTGGGGGATTTTGGTAAACACAGGCTCAAATATTGGGACTGATATTTTTAACAATATTATCATAAACCAACACGCCTGGAGGGGGAGTATTTCCACGGAATCGACAGAGCAATTTTCCAGTGATTTCAATATTGTGAACGATAAATTGAGCAGCCAGGGAGATGGTTCTACCATAACTTTTACTGAATGGCAGGCATTGGGTTTGGGAAGTAATTCTCTGATTGCGGATGAGCCTGAAATGATTTTTGTTAACTTTTCCGAACAAGATTTTCATTTATTGCAAGATGCCCAGGCTGTGGATTCAGGCAATAATGTAGCTTTCCTTGCAGAAGATATCGAAGGCAATCCTCGACCATTCGGACTGCGTTATGATATCGGTGCCTACGAGTTTCAGGGCACAACAGCGCTAGCATCCATTTTGGAAAAAAGCAATATTTCTTTTCACCCAAATCCGTTTAAATCAACAATTTTTCTTACTAATTCTGATCTGGAAAAAATGAAATTTTCTTTGACCAATTTAAATGGAAAAGAAGTTTTTCGTGGAAAAGTTGTTGATAATAAGATCATTGTCGGAGACCAACCAAAAGGGACATACTTTTTGACCATTACAAATGAACAAGGCAGAATTGTACATTCCGGAATGGTAGTAAAAATTTAATCTTTTTTTATTTTGGCGGCAGCAATTGAAACGATTCAATAAAAAAAATATCAAATCTTCCGCTCAATGAAAAAAAGATTACTCACAATCATTACCCTTATTTGCTTTTCACATTTTTTAAATGCACAAATTTATGCTGTGAAATCTCCGAATGGAGATTTGGAAATTTCTTGTTTTACAGTTGGGAAATTGAGTTTTTCGGTAACTTACAAAGGGCAAAATGTGATCCTTGAGAGTAAAATCGGAATGCTCATCGATCAAAACAAACAACTGGGTATCAAACCGGTTTTATCTAAGGAGTCCTCTGGTGCTGTGCATGAAAAAATCAAATCAATAGTTTCCAATAAAAATGTGGAAATCGTCGATGATTACAATTTGTTACGAATAGAATTTGAAGGTAATTACGGGCTTGAATTCAGAGCTTATAATGAGGGAGTCGCCTATCGTTTTTTTACCGAATTTGAAGATGATATTACGGTTGAATCTGAGAAAATTATCCTAAGATTTCCCTCTCAAACGATGAGCTATTTTCCTGAAGAAGCGCATTTTATTTCTCATTATGAGCGAAGTTACCAGGTGAAACAATTGTCTTCGATTCCTGATAGTAGTTTTTGTTCGTTGCCGGTTTTGATGAGGGTTCATGATACGATCAATGTTTTGGTTACTGAGGCTGATTTGTACGACTATTCTTCTATGTTTTTTTATGGTTCAAATGGTAATTCTTTAAAAGGAACTTTTCCAAAATATGTCATCGAAACAAAACCACATGACAAATGGCTGGATCGAAACGAAATTATCACCAATGAAGGGCCATTCATTGCTAAAACAAAAGGACAACGCACTTTTCCATGGCGAGTATTTATCATCAGTGAAGACGATGGCGATTTGGTTGAAAGCGATTTAGTATTTCAGCTTTCAAGACCTTTAGCGATTGAAAATACCGATTGGATCAAGCCAGGACGTGTAGCCTGGGATTGGTACAATGCAAATAATATTCATGGAGTTGATTTTGAAGCAGGACTGAATACCGATACTTACAAATATTACATTGATTTTGCTTCGGAATACGGCTTGGAATACATCATTTTGGACGAAGGCTGGTCTAAGTCAACGACAAATATCATGGAACCTTCGGATGAAATTGACTTGGCGGAAGTGATTCGTTATAGTAAGAGAAAAAATGTTGGAGTTATTCTTTGGACACTTTGGAAGCCTTTAAATGAAAACCTTGAGGAAATTTTAAAATTATACAAAAAGTGGGAAGTGAAAGGCATTAAAGTGGACTTTATGCAAAGGGCAGATCAGTATATGGTCAATTATTATGAAAAAGTGGTAAAAGAAGCAGCAAAAAATCATTTGTTGGTTGATTTTCATGGAGCCTTCAAACCTGCCGGATTAAGGAGAGCATATCCCAATTTGCTGACTTATGAAGGTTTGAAAGGCAATGAAAATAACAAATGGTCTGATCATATCACACCTGAGCACAATGTGACACTTCCATTTACGAGAATGGTTGCAGGGCCGATGGATTTTACGCCCGGAGAGATGACAAACGCTCAAAAAGCAAACTACAAAATCAGTTGGACAAGGCCGATGAGCCAGGGGACTCGCTGTCACCAGGTGGCGATGTATGTAGTTTTTGAAAGTCCTTTACAAATGCTATGTGATTCGCCGTCAGCCTATCGAAAAGAGAAAGAGACAACTGATTTTATTGCAAAAATTCCGTCTGTTTGGGATGAAACAATCGTTTTGGAAGCAAAGCTAGCGGATTATATCATCATGGCTCGAAGAAAAGGAAAAAACTGGTACATAGGCGGAATGACAGATTGGACAGCTCGTGAATTTGAGATTGATCTTTCAATTCTTCCTAAAGGAGCTTACAATATGGAAATTATGAGAGACGGGGTAAATGCGCATCGTTATGCAGAGGATTATAAAAAAGAAAACCTGAAGGTCTCCAAGGGATCAAAAGTGAAGATCAAAATGGCGCCAGGAGGAGGTTGGGCGGCTATTCTATCAAAAGCAGGTTAATCTACAAATTTATACCCCACACCGCGTACAGAGTGAAAAAACTTTGGATTGCGCGGATCTTTTTCAAAATATTTTCTAAATGAAAGAATGAAATTGTCTATCGTTCGTGTGGACGGGTAAACGTCGTAGCCCCAAACGGATTGGAGGATTTGCTGGCGGGAAACCACTTCGTTTTTTCGATCAATGAGTAGTTTCAAAAGCATCGCTTCTTTTTTTGTCAAATTGAGTTCGCCATTGATGGATTTGGCTTCATAAGTAAGAAAATTGATCTCATTTTCACCAAAGGAATAAATTTCCGGTGTGTTGACTGGTGATTTGCTGGAACGTTTGATCAGGTTATTTACTCTAAGGAGAAGCTCTTCAAGGTTGAATGGTTTGGTCAAGTAATCATCTGCTCCCATTTTTAGGCCGGTGATTCGGTCAGGGGCTGTGTCCTTTGCGGTTAAAAAAATAATAGGTACATCCATATTGGTCAGTCGTACCTGCTCACAGATTTGAAAACCATCAATTTCCGGCAACATGACATCCAGGATCAATAAATCAAAATGTTGTTCGTGGAAAAGTTTGATTGCCTCACGTCCATTTCCAGAGGTCACCACTTCGTAGTTTTCCAACTCAAGATTGATTTTTACGGCATCGCGGATGCTTTCTTCGTCTTCGACCAGCAAGATTCTCATGGGTTAAGGGTTAAGTGGTTATGGGTTCTAAGTTATGAGTTAAGTGGTTATGAGTTATGGATAATAGTCTCTAGTACCCTAACTCTTAACCTTTTGGATGTCCAAAGGTAGCAAAATCCTGAAAATTGTTCCTTTTGGTTTATTGTCCAAAACTTTGATCATTCCTCTGTGAACTTTCACTACTTCTTTTACAATAAACAACCCCAAACCAGTGCCTTTTGTTGCGCGAGTATCTTCGTTTCCGATTCGGTAAAATTGATCAAAAATATACTTTTTTTCTGCTTCAGCAATACCAATACCTTGGTCTGCGATTTCTAGTTTCACCTGGTTTTCAACCTGACTAAGTCTGACGTTAATTTGAGCTGGTTTTGGAGAGTATTTTACAGCGTTTTCCATCAAGTTTAAGACTACTGAAGTAATTCCAAGTTTATCACCTTGAAATATGATATTTTCATTCATTTTTTCAAATGTGAAATGACTATCCGGAAATTTCACCATTAAATCATTGATGAGATTCTCCAAAAGCTGTGTAAGGTCAATGGATTCTATATTTAATTGATACCTCGTTTCAATTTTTGCAGCGAGTAGTAAATCATTGACGAGATTGTTTAAACGATCGGCTTCTTTGATAGCTGAGCTGGCAAGCTTGTCTTTTTGTTCTTTTTGTAAAATTCTTTTTTGAAAAGTTTGTAAAATTAACCGGATTGATGCAATTGGCGATTTCAACTCATGAGTGATTGACAGCAAAAAATTTCGTCTATGTTGGGCTGCTTTCATTTCTTTGTTGTAACCCCGATTGATAAACCAAATAGCTAAAACCAAACTCAGAACAAACACAATGGCTTCGCCCATGATCATCCACTCCTGTCTTTTGTATTCATTTGCAATAACCTGGTATTCAGCTGTTTGTGTAAATTCTTCGTCGCTGTGGATAATGTGTTCATCGTACAAAACTTTCTTCAATAATTCAGCTTTTGCTTTGAATGCGTCATTGTTTTTTGCATACAATAAAACAGTCCACCATGTAAATGCAAGCAACATGTACACAATGACAAAATGGGACAACATGCGAAGGGAAAATTTTCGTTTCATATTTTGTGTACAGGTAAAGAAGTCACGCGAAGTACAGCTTAAAAAACCAAAAACTACAAACCAAAAACCACATCCATACACTCACAAATAGCAGCAGCAGCTATAGCCAAATCTTCTTCCGTATGAGCTGAAGATACGAATCCTACTTCATAACCGGATGGTCCAAGATAGATGCCGCGTTGAAGCAATTCGGGATGTAAGATTTTAAACTTTTCCATGCTTTGAGGATCGATTTGATCAGCACTAAAAATTCTTTCCTTT
>JANQFJ010000177.1 GCA_028277915.1 Saprospiraceae bacterium | reverse complement strand
CAGCAGTACGAGGCCTTACAACTCCGAAATCAACTCATAGCCATCGAAAATGCTCTGATTAGCCTAAGAAATCAACCTCAAAATGTGGCCATTTTTGACCAGTTGAGGCAAAACAAATTTCCACACCTGAGAGGTTTTATGCTTCGGGACATCCAAACTTTTGAAAAGGTTTACCAAAGTATGAATTCCCTGGAAAAGGATTATTTCATGGCCTTTACGTCTTTTATCGCAAGAGAGCACCAACTTGCCAAAACCGGCGTTCAGGGTATCGAAAATGTGAATGGTCTCGCCAATCTTTGGCTAAATGACAACAAAGAAAAGGAAGATCAATTTGATCTTATTAGCCATTTAAAAGTTGAAGAACATGAGATCCATTCGGATGACCCCATCGTGACTTTCAAAAAGACAAAACTTACAAACCCACTTGCAAATTTCCGAAAAGGGGACATCGCAGTTTTATATCCTGCTTTAGCAAACGGGCAAGCTGTACTTTCCAACCAGATTTTCAAATGTACCATCACCGCTATCAACAACGAAATTGTAGCCGTTCGTTTGCGTTCAAAACAATTTAACAATGCCGTTTTCAATCAGGGCATCTCCTGGAATTTGGAACACGACATGATGGACATAGGCTACATAACCATGTACCGGTCACTATTTCAATTTGTACAATTTGAGCATAGAAAAAAACAATTACTTTTCACACTAGAGCCCCCCCAACAACCTGACAATCAATTTTTTAAACCAAAAAAAGGATTAACAGAAGAGCAAGGAGACATCCTCGAACAAATGATAAATGCCAAAGATTATTTTTTACTTTGGGGACCACCAGGTACTGGAAAAACCAGCATAATGCTGCGTCATTTTGTTGCTCACCTTTTGAATGAAACTGACGAAAACCTACTCCTGCTCGCATATACCAATCGCGCCGTGGACGAAATTTGTGATGCTATTGAAAAAATAGATCCCTTTATCAAAAAGGAATATATTCGAATTGGTTCACGGTTTTCAACGCAAGAACGATTTCATGAACAATTGCTCGATCAAAAAATTAAGAAAATTGACAATCGAAAAGATCTGAAAGAGACTATTCAAAATCACCGGATCTATGTTGCCACAATAGCTTCGTTGGCCAGCAAAATGGATCTTTTAAAATTGAAAAAATTCCATCGGGTCATCATCGATGAAGCTTCGCAAATCCTTGAGCCCATGCTCGTTGGTTTATTGCCACATTTTGAGCGATTTATACTCATCGGAGACCATAAACAATTACCGGCGGTTGTAGTGCAAAGTCCGGAAGAATCAAAAATCGATTCTGAACAACTCCATTCGATTGGTCTTACGAATATGCGGGATTCTCTTTTTGAGCGGTTGTTTAAAAAATGTATTGAAAACCAATGGCATTGGGGCTATGCACAACTTAGCCACCAAGGAAGAATGCATCACGACATCATGAATTTTCCAAATAAATACTTTTATGATTCTGGTTTAAAAATATTGCCGGAGCAACTCTCTGCCAGCATATCCCAAACCCAAGCCATTGATTTTCAACTACCTGCAAATATTTCTTTCCTCGAAAAACTAATTTGTTCTCAACGAAATATCTTTCTACCAACTGAGATTGACTACAATAGCCGAACCGGAAAAACCAATGCTTTTGAAGCAAACTTAATCAGCGATATAGTTTATAGCTTCCAACGAATTTTTGAATTAAACAATCAATCATTTGAAAAAAAATCTATCGGAATAATTACACCATATCGGGCACAAATCGCCCAGATACGGCAGGTTCTTGTTGAAAAAGGCATTGATTCTGAATTGCTCACTATCGATACGGTCGAACGTTATCAGGGAGGTGCAAGAGATGTGATATTAATCTCTCTTTGCCTAAATAACCATTCTCAACTGTCATCATTGATATCCCTTTCTGAAGACGGTGTTGACCGAAAGCTCAATGTAGCACTCACGAGAGCACGACAACATCTGGTTGTACTTGGAAACGAAGAAATTCTAATGCTAAATGAAATTTACAAAAGTCTGATAGAAAGTTTTAATTCGAGTGAAATCGTCCGGGGCTAGCAAAAAACTTCTAAGGGATATTCAAGATCTTATGCGTCTGTAAACTCAAAGACCACTGCGGATTTTGCAAGCAGTATTCAAGTGTTTTTTGTGTATTTTCCTGAATTTCTGGACCATCCATTGGTTGAAGGTAAAAGTAATCGAAATCAAAATCCAGGAACTTTTCAGGCTCCGCTCCTGACTGAGGAAAAACCAGTTTCAATTCATTTCCATTTTTTAAAACAATTTCTGTGTTTGCTTTTGGACTTACACAAATCCAGTCAATTCCTGGTGGTGGTTTTAAGGTTCCATTTGTTTCCACAGCGATTTCCAGCCCCGCCTGATGAAAAGAAATGACCAACTTTTCATCCAATTGCAACATTGGTTCACCTCCCGTGCACACCACAAACGGTTTATTTTTAACCATTCCCTCCGGCCAGAGAGCAATTACTTTTTGAGCGAGTTCTTCCGCAGTGTATTTTCCACCATTTTCTCCATCCATTCCCCAAAAATCAGTATCGCAAAACTGACAAATCGCTTTGTGGCGATCCTCCTCTCTTCCACTCCATAGGTTACAGCCAGAAAACCGGCAAAACACCGCAGGACGCCCTGTGTGGAATCCTTCTCCCTGCAATGTGTAAAATATTTCTTTGACTTTGTACATGTTTTTATCAAGAGGTTATGGGTTATGGGTTAAAAGTTATTAGGTCATCCGCACATCTTCCGTCCTCCAATTTTGTTTTTCCTTCATCCCCCTTCACTGCACCACTGCCGAAACTTCAATTTCAACGAGTAATTCCGGATCGATTAGAGCACTCACCTCTACCATAGTTGCCGCGGGTTTAATATTTTTAAAAAATTCACCGTGGGCTTTTCCAATTTTTTCCCAGTCATCGATATTGGTCACATACATTTTTGTGCGGATCACATCCTCCAGGCTGGCTCCTGCTTCCTGCAGCGCTTTTTCAATTTTATAAAAAATAAAAACAGCTTGATTATAAGCATCACCTGGTGAAACGATCTGGTCACCATTTACAGCAGTAGTTCCGGAAACCTCAATGATGTTGCCAACTCTTACTGCTCTGGAGTACCCAACTATGTCTTCCCATTTGGCTCCAGATGATATATTTTTTCGATTCATTCTTAATTTAAAAAGTTATAAGTTAAGGGTTAAATAGTTAAATGGTTTTATTTTCTAAACGCCGTTTCCTTTTCCTTCCTTTTTCCTACATACCAAAATATAATAGTTAAATAAAAATCCATTTTTGTATAAAACGACATTCGAAATTTCAGCCTTTTGATCGATCAGCATTTGCTTGTATTCCTTCAGGTCAAACTGATGAGGATGCAAAATATCGCCAGGAATTAAACGAAATAGATACTTGAAAAGTTGAAAATTATGCGCATCAATTGATACTATTAGTTGCCCGCCAGGGCTTGTAAGCTGAACTAACTTTTCAAAACAAACAGCTAAATCATCAACGTGATTTATCGCATTCAAACAAAAGACCTTGTCATAAGATTTCGAAGATTGAAAACCTTCAAGAGTTGTTGAAAAGAAGTGAACATTTGGATAATCGCTTCTTTGAAAATGATCCAGCTTTTTTTCATACTGCCCCAATAATGGATCCACTGCATCAACTTGTTGCATATCAAAAACTGTAAATATTCCGACTGGCCCACAACCGGCATCCAGCACCTTTTCAGTATCTTTTACATGTACACCGATTTGCTGTAAAAAAGTCTTCCAATAATCACTTTTCCAACGCAGATAATTAGTTACTGATCTATGTTTCAAATAACGTTGCCACCAACGAATCTCAGCAGATTGAGCAATTTTCCATCGCAGTTTCCTCATGGCAAACAAAGGTAATCAATTTGAACAATTTGGTCTTTAAAGTGTAACTTTGTACTAACGGAAGTTTGAAATTTTTAAAAACTAATTAAATGCTTTTTGCCATTGGAAGTCGGGTAAGATTGAACCACACTGGAGTTGAAGGAACGGTGACTGATCTTCTCAACAATGGTATGGTCAATGTTTTGCTTGATGATGGAGATGAAATTCCAGTTTTTGAAGAAGATTTGATGCGAATCGAAGATTATCGGGCATCCCTTCGTAGTAAACCTCCTGTGAAAGCGAAAGTCGTAAAAGGACCATCCAAAAAGGTTTCGCAAAAGCCTGATTTACCGGAACTCCAACCACAATATTCTATTTTGAAAAGTCTTGGCATCCAATTGGCTTTCGCCCCTCAATATCGACCTAATAGTTCAACAGAAAAATATGACATTCACCTGATCAATGATACTAAGTATGACGTTTTATTTACCTTCAGTTTATATTTAGGAGAGACTTTAAAATTGAAATCAAATGGAAAAATCGACGCTGCAACTACTTATCCTTTGGGCGAATTATTATTTGACTATCTGAATGATGGCCCAGATGTGCACATCGAATGCTGGCAAGTCACTACTTTGGGAACTGGTAAAAAACTCGATAAAAAGATTAAAATAAAACCTCAACAATTTTTTAAAAAAGTTCGAACTGCACCCATCCTGAATATAAAAGTGCATCACTATGTGGTTTTTGAAAATTTTGACGACTCCCTAAAACAAGAAGAAGATCTCCAAACCTACACCAAACGCAAAAGTAGGCCATTAAAAAGCAGACCAACTTCTTCACAAATTAATCAGCACAATGTATCAGAATTAGCGAATTTCAATCCCGAAATCGATCTCCACATCAACAGTCTGACTTCAAAATATGAAGGACTCAGCAACGCTGAAAAAATTCGGATTCAGTTATCCTATTTTGATGAGTTTATCGCCAAAGGCATCCGTTTGGGTGTTCCGAGGGTTTTTGTTATTCATGGTCTCGGAAAAGGCAAACTGCGAGATGAAATTGCCACCCGTTTGTTGCAAAATCCTGATGTTGAGACATTTAAAAATGAATTTCATCCCCGTTACGGTTATGGAGCTACGGAAGTGATCTTTAAGTGAATGGATATTGCCTTATTTAAATTATCGTTATAGGAAGTGTAAAGTCTAACTTTAATCCATCGACGTAATCTTGATCAATCCAAATTTCACCAGAATATTTTTCAACAATCTTTTTACAAATTGCAAGACCTATTCCTGTACCTTTGTAAACATTGATGTTGTGTAGTTTTTCAAATATGTCAAAAACTCTGGTTTGAAAGGAGCTTTCAATCCCTATTCCATTATCAATTACAGATAACTTCGTGTACCCAGGCTTAAAATTCCGAATAGATTCGATCTTTATCTGGGGGATATCAGAATTTCGAAATTTGATTGAATTGTCAATTAAATTTTGAAAAAGTAACATAAGTTGTGACTTATCGCCAACCACTCTGGGCAGGTCATCGCGGATAACCATGACATTGTTTTCTTCAATTTTTGTATTTAAATTGAAACATACTAATTCGATTATTGGATTCAGGTCCAATAATTCCGCCTTACTTTGATTTGGTGCATCAATTAAAGTATACTTCAAAAGATCATCTAATAAATCTTTCATTCGCTCAGCACCGTCGATAGCGAATTGTATAAATTCTTTAGACTCCTCACTTATATTTGGTTCTCTTCTTTCTACTAATCGGATAAAGCTCCCTATTGTTCGGAGAGGTTCTTTGAGGTCGTGGGCAGTTATGTATGAAAATTGTTTCAGCTCTTCGTTGTATTGCTCAAGCTTTTGCTTTCTTAAACGCAATTGCTTATTGGCTTCAGCCAACTCCTGGGAGCTTATATCCATTGTATGCTCAATAAGTTGACGCTCTTTTTCAGAATGAAAGTAAGAGTTGTTAACATCTAATATTAACTTTTTAAAACTTTCGGGAACAGCCTCCACGTCAATATTATAACGTTGTAACTGTCGTCGAAGCAACCTATTCATAGCACACTAAATTTCAGAAAACGTTGTAATTGTCATTGTCTGGTTATGTAATTCCGGTCTTGAATTTTCAAGTATCGGACATATTTCTCCATAAGAATAAAAACCAGTATTTGGCGGGCTTCCCAGCACTCTTAAAGCCTCTTCTACTTCTTCTTCCACCAACTGATCCAATACTATTCTTCGACCTATGCAACTAACCATTATACTTAATTCTGGTTTAGCTTTTTTATTGTCGTAAAGCATGCAATCTTCAGCAGCATCGTGGGCTCCATCGATAAGCGATTCAGAATTACTTTTCATCAGTCGAGCATAACAACCTTCGGGCACATTCCCTGCAAAGGTCATACTTTGATCTTCTTCGTCAACAGAAAGAATAGTACGAACCAAGGTTTCATTATTATCGCTGGTTCTGATGCATAATGGAAAAAGCAAAGCAGAGCCTGGTAATTCATTCGATAATTCGCCAAGATATTTTTTATAAAGATCTAATGCAGATTGGCCATCTAATTCATAAAGTACATTTTTCTCTGATTTCGTAACCAAACGTTCTGGTCCGAAAGCAGTCCAGCCACCTTGGGATCCGTATGTTACTTTTAAACGCTCACCGTAAAATCCAAGTGCAACGACCAATTTCTTATTGTCGCTTCCATTTAAACTAACCAGTGTTTTTTCAAATCGAGCATCATCACCTGCCAGTCCTCCGGTCACACCAATATTTCCAGGCAAGCCCTCGTATAATCCCTGTACCAGCTCTGAACCATTGATAGCCTGACCATCAGAAAGGATAAAAATATGCTTTAAATTTTCAGTTGGCATTTTTTCTAAAAGATCTTTGCCTATTCCAAGACTATTTTCATAATCTTCTGCTTTAACAGCCACTGCTTTGACCTCTGAATGTTCAAGTTTTACGGCTGTTATTACAATCCCATCACGAATGTACCTTGGCCCTAATATTTGGCCGGCAGTAGATGATAGAACAATCTCTGCTTGTGGGAAAATAGATTTTAACTTTGAATAAATATCTTCCTCCTCAAGGAGATGGCGGTTACCAAATGCCAATACTAGTTGATATTCCCGATATTCTTCGATCGCTGATTGATCTAATCCAATATCAGAAAAGCTGAGAAACTGCTTTATTTTCATAACAATGGAGAATAAAAATTAAGTTTGTAATATTTTTTTTCAAAGAATATAAACAAACTTTGAACCGATTTTTTTCAAGCAGCTAGTCTTAAGGCATATATTTCTTAATCTTTTCGTTCAAATTTTATATCAGGCTAGAAGCATAATAATCCAACCTTAGCCGTATAAACTAATTACATTTTTCTCATAAAAAATCGACCTTCATATCTATGGTCGGCTTCAAAACATGAAGGACTCCACAACGATGAAAAAAGGTTACGATTATAGTCTCGGAAAAGGTAAAATACGAGATTGATTTGTAGCTTAATTGTTGCAAAGACTATTCTTAAAAGACTTAAGAATAGTCTTTATCCCCGATACAGTTACGGAACTATAAAAGTGTTCTTTGAGCGGAAATGGTTAGGTGGTTTGGAGTTATTGGTTGAATATGTTTTTTGCACATCCTCTATCCCTACTTTCTCTTTACTTCTCCCTTCTTCCGTTTCCCCATCTATCCTTCCTCCTTTCTCTACTATCAAAACTTCAAATGTTCCTCAATGGCTGGTTTAAGCCTTTTGTACAAATCCAGCGCATCAAGGTAACTCCCTCCGGTAGTGACTTTTTGGATGATCCCATATTTGTCAATTAAAAAAACACGCGGGATGCCTAGATCGCTCCCATAATATTCTCTTGCAAAATCACCAGAGTTAGGTATGACTGGATAATTAATTTCCTGGGTTTTAAGCAGTCCTGTAATATCTTCAATATCGTTGAGTGCAAATCCAATAACTACGACTCCTTTATCAAAATATTCTTCAACGATTTTATTTAAACTCTGAATTTGTAAGACATCTCCGTCGTTGAAGACTTGCCAAAAATGAAGGATCACAATGTGATCGATGTAATAATCCAAATAATGTACGTTCCCTTCCAAATCCGGTGCTTTGAATAAAGGTGCAGGAATGCCCTCATATTTTGCAATTCTGCTTTTAAAAAACTCATCGAAGCCCATATCTATTGAGTCTTGAATCTGGGCTTCAAGCACACTGGAAAAGAACACAAGAACAATTGATTTTAGTATAAATCTTCTCATTGATCAACCTAAATTGACACAACAAAATCAGAAATGAAGTTAAAAATAAATATCAATTATTTATTCATCAAAAAGGGTTCGAAAAGGCCGGATTATTTGTAAAGGTAGTATCCGTAAGCGTTTTCAGAAAAGCAACTAAATCATCTTTTTCTTCTTCAGTTAGATTTATGCCACCATTATGAGCCTGCTTCATCAAAGGATCTATTGTTGCTGAAGGTTGAACCCCATCGCTATAAAAATCTACTACTTCTTCAAGCGTCTGGAAACGACCGTCATGCATGTAAGGAGCCGTTAGGGCAATATTCCGTAGTGTTGGTGTCTTATATTTACCCAGGTCAAGTGGGTCACCGGTTATTTCACTTAAGCCATTAGCTGAAGGTTCGGCATCCAATCCGTTATTATGAAAAAGATTATCAGAAAATAAAATACCACCATGACAGTGGAAGCAGTCTCCTCTTTCAGTAAAGAAAATATCATAGCCATTTAATTCCTCTTCCGTAGGAAAGACTCCGGAACCTGAAGTGATAATCTTGTCATATCGAGAATCAGAAGAAATGACCGTCCTTAAAAATTGGGCTAAAGCTCTGGAAGCATGAACAGAGGTGATTTCTTCCGTTTCAAACGCTTCATAGAAAAGCTTCGGATATGTTTCGTGATTGTTAAACTTGGTTAGGTCTGTTTTGAAAAAATCATCAACTTCAAAAAGCATTATATCCTCAATATTCCCACTAACCTTACCGTTCCATAAGAAAGTAGTGTTCCAGCCCAAGTTAACATGCGGAAGTACCGTTGGAAAAGAAGCAAATGAAAGGGACTGATCGTGGCAACTGGCACAAGCCATATCTCCATTTGGATGTAACAGCGTATCGTAGTAGAGCATTCTTCCAAGCTCAACTCCTTCAACTGTCATTGGATTATCTTCATCAAAAACCATTATTGGAAAATTATCTGGATATTCAACAGTATAAGGAGTTGGATCGTAAGTCCAGCCAGGATTAGTTGGTACTGCATCTTTTTTACAACTTAAATAGATAAATAAAGACAGAAAGCAAAACAAATAGAAATACAAGTTTTTCATGACTATTAATTTTTTCTAACAGAAGCAATGCTAAAAACTGATGCTCCATTGGCTTTCAGCAATTCCTGAGCAGCCTGATTCATCATGATCATTTCCATACCATCAAAATCATAAGTATTCGGATTTTGTAACCATTCATTTAGATCCATGCTGACATTAATTGTCCAGGAGTTGGACCGAACAGCAGCTTCAGAAAACGGCATTGAAACTTCAAAATAGTTCTGATTGCCCATTGTAGCACCTGTATGAATATTAAAATTTCTGATAACACCAGTTCCCAGTGAATCGTACCTACCTTCAAACTTCATATAATGATACCCCTGATCTCCAGGGATAGGCCATTCCATATTTATATTTTCAATAGTATTTTCAAGCCCTCCGTCAACATTGGTGGTTTCATCTAAACCAAAAATGAATGAAATCGAATTATAATCCCCATCCGGTATATCCTCAACGGTATACTGTTCTGTCGAAAGGTCATGAATGTCTCGTAAATGAACATCAACTACTGAAATTGAGCTGCCATCCTTTGCGTGCAATTCAATTTCTGAGAGATAATATTTTAAATTAACGACACTGAATGTGTGACCGGCTTGACAGGTATATTTAATATTTTCAATTTCTACAGGGTCTCCCTTTACAGTATGATCCAGTTGGATAGTGATAGATCCTGGCCCATTATCTTCATCTTTTTTACAGCTCAAAACTGAAAACAGAATAAATGCAAATATGGAAATCTTCAGGAAAGTGTGTTTTTTCATAACAAGTATATTTTTTATCGCAAGTCTAATAAGTCATTGTTTAGGCATGAATAACATGCTCTAAAAATTAATCAAAGATCTCATCGGGCGTAAAATATAGCGCTTAAACGGAGAAACGATAATGACTTTTGTCAATAGGTGTGGTGACAAAAGTCATTATGCCGGTGTGAACCGTTTTTTTTAAGAATTTGTCGTTAAAATGTCGTGGCAAATTCGAAAAGAGATTGGTATTTAAAGTCGATTAACTCGTCATTAAAACGCTCATCTTCATTGCCTTCGATCAGGACAGTAGTCATACCCAAGCGTTTTCCAAATTCCATATCGGAAATGGAATCGCCCACCATCACTGATTTTGATAACTCGATTTCAGGGAAGTCTTCTTTTGCCTGAAAAGCCATGCCAGAGTTAGGTTTTCTGCACTCAGGATTGTCTTTAGCCAGTCCCGGGCAATGATAGATTTCATCGATTTTCCCTCCTGCTTTTTCTATCGCATTTTTCATAAAAAGGTGAATTGCAGTGAGTTGATCTGTTGTCATAATTCCTTTTCCAATACCCTGCTGGTTGGTCACTACGACTATTCGATTAAAGATTTTGCGAAAAACTACCAAGGCTTGGAGGCAGTTTTCAGAAAAGGTGAATTGCTCCGGAAATTCAACGTAGGCCCCGGGAATTCTTTGATTGATCACGCCATCACGATCCAAAAAAAGCGTCCAGCTTTTATCCCACTTTTCCATCGGAAAGAAAAGATTTTTTACTTTTTAAATATTGCAGTCTCTACCAATTCACAGATTATATGGCCAACCATAATATGGCATTCCTGGATTCGTGGTGTGTCAACGCTTGGAATTTTTATCAGGTAATCACAACTGCCATTCATCTTTCCACCGTTTCCTCCGGTCATGCCCACAACAACCATAAATCGCTCCTTGGCAGCTTTAATGGCGTTAATAATTCCGGGAGAATTTCCGGAAGTCGATAAGGCATATAGAATATCCCCTTGACGTCCTTTTGATTTTACCAAACGTGCAAATACTTCATCATAGCCATAGTCATTGGCGATAGCAGTGACGGAAGAAGAGTTGGTATGCAAAGCTTCTGCATACAAAGGCTCACGGTCCATATAATAACGACCAGATAATTCAGCAGCAATGTGTTGGGCGTCAGATGCACTTCCTCCGTTTCCGCAGAGTAATATTTTCTTATCAGCCTTGAGGGCAATTGTTGTCACATCGGCCACTTGCTGAACCTTCTCCATCAGTTTTTCATCAAGCAAAAAGGTCTGTTTCACCAAAATGCTTTCTGTAATTCTTTCTTTTATTAAAGGATTCATTTACAGTTTTTACAACAATTAAATATGCTTTTATTTTAAAAAATTAAAGTTGAATTTAAGATAAAAAATTAAACTTCAGCCATCAATTCTTCAATTCCTTTTACCATATTGGCCCAGGTGTATTTTTTCTTGTTTTCAATCACAGCTTTCACGAAATCAGTTTTGCGGTCATTTTGAAAAAAATCTACTATCGCGTCTGAAATTGCTTTTGGATGAACTTCGACAATATATCCCGACTTTTCATGGTCAATAATCTCTGGTAAGCCACCCACATTGGTTGCCAGCATTGGTTTATCATAAAAAAAGGCCAATTGAGAGATCCCGCTTTGAGTGGCTGTTTTATACGGTTGAACAACCAAATCCGTTGCACAAAAATAATATTTCACTTCTTCGTTGGGAATGAATTCGGTTTTTAAAATGATTTGGTTTTTTACGCTTTCAGACTTGATCAAAGCGCGGTATTTTGCCTCATCAGCGTAATATTCTCCGGCTACAATCAACTTTACAGGCAACTTTCTAAGCCGTTCGTCATTCAATGCTTTAATCAACAAATCCAAACCTTTGTAATCGCGAATAAACCCAAAAAATAAAATATAGCGGAATTTTGGATCGAGATTTAAAAAAGTTATGGCTTCATCACGACTGACAGCTTTTCCATAATTGTCATAGTTGGGGTGGGGAATGTACCGAAGTGGTTTTGTTTTTGAAAATTGTCTGATTTGTTTACCAACTACACGTGATAAAACGATAAAAGCGTCAACCGAGTTTACAAAATAACCAGCCAGGACTCTATCCCCAAATCGCTTTTCATGAGGGATAATATTATCAACAACAGCAATCGTCTTGCTGTGTTTGTTTCCTTTAATCAACCGCAAAACCGAACCAAGCGAAGGAGCCAAAAACGGAATCCAAAATCTGGTGATCACAATATCGGGTTTGCGTTTTTTTATTTCATTACCCACCTTCCACCAACTTAATGGATTGATAGAGTTTAATTTTATTTTAATCTTCAAGCCTTCCGGTGGCGGATCTTCTGAATACTGCGTTTTTCCCGGAAAAAATATGCTCGGATATTGTAAACTGAAGGTATAAATCTTAACCTCATAACCATGATCAATCAACTCATAAGCCAATCGTTCAGTTGAAGAAGCGATTCCTCCACGCAACGGATAAGCTGGGGCTATAATGATACAATTTTTCACAAAATTATGATTCAGATTTAGTGTGTTGGGATTTGGATATCCTTTTTTCAACCAAATATAGATTTCGATTGGGAGAGTTTCTGGCGATTAATTCAGACATAAATCCTGCAAGAAACAGCATTGTGCCCAGGATCATAGCGGTAAGCGAAATATAAAAATACGGGTTATCCGTTACGAGGATCGTTTCTAATCCTTTACTCAATCGGTACAATTTGTTGATGCCGATATATGCCGCTGCGATAAAACCGATCATAAACATGATGCCTCCATAAAGTCCAAATAAATGCATCGGCCGTTTACCGAATTTTCCAACAAAAGTAATCGACAACATATCCAGCGGACCGTTGACAAACCTGCTCAAACCAAACTTGGTGACACCGTATTTTCGGGCTTGGTGCTGTACTACTTTTTCTCCGATTTTCGTAAATCCGGCCCATTTGGCCAGCAAAGGAATATAGCGATGCATCTCGCCGTACACTTCAATATTTTTTACTACTTCTTTTCGATAAGCTTTCAATCCACAATTAAAATCGTGCAACTTTATCCCGCTGATCCTTCTTGCAGCAGCATTGTAAAGTTTCGTTGGAATTGTTTTCGAAATCGGATCAAATCGCTTTTTTTTCCAACCTGATACCAAATCAAAATTATCCGCTGTTATCATTCGATACAGCTCGGGTATCTCATCCGGACTATCCTGCAAATCAGCATCCATAGTAATGACAACATCGCCCTGAGCTGCCTCAAATCCAACATTCAACCCAGCTGATTTCCCATAATTTCGGCGAAATTTAATGCCTTTGACAAATGGATTGTCATCGGTGAGATTTTCTATAATTTTCCACGAACTGTCCGTACTGCCATCATCAATCATGAGTATTTCATAACTAAAGCTATGTTCTTGCATAGTTTTGCGTATCCAGGCTTCCAGTTCCGGAAGTGACTCTTCTTCATTGAATAATGGTATTACAACGGATATTTGCATATAGATTTTTAAGTGGTTAACGGTTATGGGTTAAGTGGTTAGGAGTTAAAAGTTATTGGTTATTAAGTTATTGGTTATTAAGTTGATTGGGTGATTAGATTTTACTCGCACATTTACATCCAAATATCCCTTTTCTCCAACGCTCCTTCTTTCCATCTCCCCTTTCTCTCCAACGCTCCTTTCTCC
>JANQFJ010000156.1 GCA_028277915.1 Saprospiraceae bacterium | reverse complement strand
ATTCCCCCGTTGGTCCTTGTACTGATTGTTGATTTATTCTGTCCCAGGGCTCGCAACCCTCAGTTGGGCAATTGTATTCCAGGATAAGTTTCAAATTATCATATCCACCTACAAAAGAAGGAAAGACAATATTAGTATCAGCAACACCTGCCCTCAAATCTTCAATTACCGTAATGGTCATATTATCTGTCATATTAACCACCTCAAAATCAATTGTTTGGGTTGTAATTGGACCCTCTGTACTTTTTGATTCAACGACCAAGGAATAATTTCCAAACGCAGGAGGAGTCCACCAAACCGTAAAATATCCTGTACCCCAATCCTTTCCTTGCAGTTCTGTTCCATCAATCATGAAAACAACTTCTTCAATACCAAGTACATCATCATGTGTTATTGAGGTTGATGCTTTTATCAAGAATGCGCTTAATTCTGGCATCATGACCGTATTCTGATCAACTGGATTTCTGACAATTAGATCTGGAAAATAAAGCGAAGGATCAATTACTTCAAATTCATTGATCACCGGTGGCGCAGGATCCCAAGTTGTTCCATCTCCCGCTTGAGTTGCCTGTACTTTCACAATCCCCTCTTGTCCAGTAAGTGTAATAGTGGAGCCGTTGACCGTAGCAGGGCCTTCTAAAATTTCAAATGAAACGGGCAATCCCGAATCAGCTGAAGCTTCCAGATCAAATGGTGCATTTGTAGTCAATTGTTTTTCGATTTGTGAAAAATTGATAAACTGCGGCATCAAACCACTATCAGGGATATTGCGGATGATAATATTATCAAACATAGCAGTCCCACCTTGTGCATGGAAAAACATCCCATCCCAAGTTGTTGGATCTTTTTTATCATTAGAGCCAGGAGTTAACCCTATATCAATTCCCTGAACTTCAGAAACAGCGACCCAATCTCCATCAAAAGGCATTTCTTTTATAAAAAGAGCAGCTTGCCCAGATCCTCCATTGGCATTTAGATTTAGTAAAATTCGATAACGCAACCAACCTGCGCCATTGTCTGGCAAAGTAAACTCAACATCATCTCCATTTGCATTTACAATTTTATCAACGCTTTGACCTGATAGAAACAACCGAAATCCACCATCATTAGCTTCAGAAGCATCCAATCCTTCAGCAATAATACCATCAGCATCAGCATCAAACCCTAATCCTATATACATTCCCCACCAATTTTGATGAATATCTGCCTGCAATTCGACAATACCACCATTGGATAAATCCAGTTCAAAATTGTCAAACTCTTTTATAGTAGCCGTTCTTCCATATCCAGGACCACTTCCATTGTAATATACTCCATTGGATCCATCAGGTGTAGCGACATTGCCAACCACCGGAGCAACTTTTAAATCCTGATTTCCAGTCGTATGATCAACAGTAACAAAGTTACCCTGACCGTTCAAATCCCCCTGATTAAAACTGTTGAAATCAATAACAACTGAATCGATCTGCGCACATAACATGACAACAATAAACAAACAACAAATTGAGAGTACTATTTTTTTCATGGTTTCTAATTTCTTTTAATGGAACAAAGTTGGATTTATGTGGCAATTACTCCGCTACTAGCAATTCAGTTTCTCCAAACTTTTTTGAAAAGTATTGAAATAAAAAGAAATCGAAGATAATCGAATTTCATTAGTGAAGTTAAAAGATTTTCCTGAAAAATTATCAGTACTTTTTACAACATATAAAAATGCCCCATCGAATGATGAGGCTTAGTGATCCCGCCAGGACTCGAACCTGGAACCTGCTGCTTAGAAGGCAGCTGCTCTATCCAGTTGAGCTACGAGACCGTTTTCTGGATATTTTTAAAGCGGTGCAAATTTACTGCTTTTTTAAATTAAAATGCAATAAAACCAGTTTCAAAATTTAACGGAGGAAATTCTCGCTTCGTTCCGATAGCATCAAAAAAATGACTATTTTCACACAAAGGAACAAAATGATTGTATGGGTCAAATTACAAATGTCCAGATTGAAGCTAGTTGGAAAGATGCCTTAGAAGACGAATTCCAAAAGCCTTACTTTTTAGAGATCAAAAATTTTCTAGTAAAAGCTAAAAGAGAAGGTAAAACAATTTATCCCCCAGGCCCTCAGATTTTTAATGCTTTTAACACTACTCCAATTCAAAAAATTGAAGCGGTCATTATTGGACAGGATCCTTATCACGGGCCCGGACAAGCCATGGGTTTGTCCTTTTCGGTACCTAAAAACATTGCTGTTCCAGCTTCTTTGAAAAATATTTATAAGGAACTGAATCGCGATTTGGATGTTGAAATCCCAAAGCATGGCGATTTGACGAAATGGGCCGAGCAAGGTGTATTTTTACTAAACGCCATTCTCACCGTAGAACATCGAAAGGCAAGTTCACATAAAAATATTGGATGGCAGACGTTTACTGATGCCGTTATACAAACTATTTCCGATCGTTGTGAAGGTGTTGTTTTTCTGCTATGGGGCAATTTTGCGAAAAATAAAAAGGGCTTAATCGATGAAATGAAGCATTATGTTCTGGAAGCCGTTCATCCATCTCCGTTAGCAGGAAACGGGTTTCAGGGATGTGGTCATTTTTCGAAAACGAATGAATTATTGGAAAAACAAGGTAAAAAAACGATTGATTGGTCGCTTATTTGAAGTTAAAACAGCCACATTGCGCAAAACATGGCTTTTCCCTCATTCAATTTTACAGGAATAGATACTATCATCCAAAGCAACAATTAAGATCATTTGTTTGGTATCAAAAAGATCGACAACTGAAAAATTCGTGGTACCAGCCAATGGAAAACCATCAGATAAACTCCCGTCGTTTTTAAGTAGATTAATCCTTCTATTGGTTTTGTTTAAAGTCCCAATTTGTAGTTTTTCATGTCCTTGGCGCTGAATGGCAAAGAGTTCGTCCTGAACCCCTTCAAACTGAAAACTGAAGGCTTTTTTAAACTCACTTTTTTCATAATAATGACAACTCAGATCACTGCCACTCAAAGTGATATAATCCTTCCGTTTGTCACCAACAACGTCGGCAAATAAGAATTTTACTTTTTTGTCTCCTCCAGTTCCAACGTATAAATTAAAATGCTTTCCTTTTGCATTGATGACCTGAGCTTTGCCGGATTGATTCCCCAAAACTATTCTTGCCCTATTATTTAAAACCTGAAAATATGGAGGAGTTAAATATTTCGAATCAAATGAAACCGTTTCAAAACGCTTTTCCCCATTACGCTTAAACGCATGTAAGTCGCCGGAATCATTCAAAGCCAAGATGTAATCACTACCATCCACCTGAAAATGTCGAATATCGTGCGAAAGATTTCCTGCATTTTTCCTAGGATTCCACCCTTCAATGGGTTCTCCTGTCTTTTTAAAAGCATAAATGCAGTCATTTTTTGTTCCTATAAAAAACGAATATTGTTTGTCATTTTCAAAATCAATCAAACACAATCCATTTGTAGCCGGTGACGGCAAGTTCAGCGGATAAACACCTACATCTTTCCCGTTATGATCTACAACAAAAATTTGGTCTTTGGTATTAAAAAGGATATGGTTTTCACCACTTTCGTAGTATTGGATTTGGTATATTTTTGAAAGAATCGGCAACTTCAATTTTCTATTCCATTTAATATTTCCATTTCTGTCAAACAGGTAAATCCGATTTTCCGCATCTTGTATGAAGACTTCATTTTGGTCAGTTTTAGAGTTTTTCAGTATGGTCGGTGGCATTATTGCATTTGCTGACAATTGAGAGGTCCAGACTAATTTTGTTGGATTGACTGCATCGTCAGATGAGTTTAGGTAAAATTGCAAATTACTTTTTCCGCTGGATTGTTGGATCTGTACTCCAATCGATTGAAAAGGGTATAAAAGATCAAAATAGGGTTCGACGTTCTCCAACTCAAGTGTTGAACTAAATTGCCTTAACAAAGGAAGCAACAATGAGACATTGCAATACAAATAAGCGTTTGAGGAAGGTTCCAATTCATTTTGGAATTGCAAAAAAGAGGGATCGTTTTCCAGCGTTTGTCCAAGGATATGTTTATCGATCAACATTTCCAAAGATTGTCTTGTTCTTGCAAATATCAAGAAGTCATTAATAATCGTGTAATACGGACTTTGAATAGGTATGCTTTCAAGCAATAAATTTGGATTAAGTATTTCATCAGAAAAAAATTGCTTAATCGTAAATGTTTGATAATCAAACTCATACAATTTACCTTTTACTTCGGCATATTCATTTAGGTAGTTTTTAGCCAATTCAACATCCTTTGATTTGAAAATGGTTAATCGATCCTCTTCAGGGGATCCTTTTTGCGATTCCATTAAGAAAATTGCGCTCTCCTCTCCTATCCAGGGAGACAAAAAATTTTCAAATTCAGGATCATTTTTTTTATCAAAATGTTCCCTCTTTTCAATGTTAGATGATTGCCAAAAAACAAAAGAGCAATTGTCTGGAATTACTGCGTTCAATTCGCTGAATGAAGCGCTAAATGAGCGAGGTTTGACTTCAGTTTTATGACCGGTGAACATGGTTCCATCAATCAAAATATCTTCATCTTTGGCATAGAGATTTAATGTGGCAAAACTACCAGGATCTATCTGACCTGATTTTAGTTTTCTGCCAGGACGATCCAACAATTGCAAAATTTTCTTAAAATTAAAATAAAAAGAAATCGCTGGTTTACCCAAATCTGACCTCTTGCTAGCTCTAAATACTTTTGAAATTGAAGAATCTTTTTTGTTTTTATTCAATTGGGATATTCCATCTTCAACCATGAATGGATACCGTGAAAACAAAACTACGTTTTTACAAAAACTCACTGTAAATGATTGATTATCTGCAAAAATCAATTCGTAAACATGTTCTTTCAGAAAAACCGATCTGTTGATTTTTACATTTTCTAATTGATCAATCAACGCCGACAATTTTTTTTGCTTTCCGTCAGCTTTAATGATATACAAGAAATCTGCACTTTTGGCGCTGCTTGTTTGCAAAGCCGCTATAAACTTTAGCTTTGAAAAGCTGGACGAATCCTGATTTTCCAATAACCTGGACTTGAATTCAAATAAATCTGTCTGTATTTTTTGGAAAAGTGAGGTTTGCTGAACAGAACTCCAAAACGATGAATTAGGACTTGTTTTATTTAAACTAGCAATATCATTTGCTTCGATAACCAGGGATGATTGCTCCGGAACTGCCTCTCGAAGATTGATACGAAAAAAGGGGAATCTAAAAAACTCGAAATAAAAATTTAGAATAGTAATAAACAATAAAGTACCGCAAATGAAGATTGATAATTTTCGTAGTTTCAACTCTCAAAATAACTTTTTCAGGATCATAAAATATGTAGAATCGTGATCTATTCTTTTAAAATTAACTGAAATGGCCAGAACATTTTTTCAAATTGGAAGCATTGCAGCTCTTTTGGCAGTAGCCCTTGGAGCTTTTGCAGCCCACGGCTTACAAAACAAAATAGCTCCTGATCAAATCACCATTTTTCAAACCGGAGTCCGCTATCAATTTTACCATGCTTTCGGAATCCTGATCGCGGCCCTTCTACTACTAAAAAGAAAGAATATATGGCTTCAACGAGCCGGTTGGAGTTTTGTTTTGGGTATCGTCTTATTTTCTGGTTCATTGTACCTTTTGTCCTGCCGTGAATGGCTTCATATTACAAACTGGAAATGGCTTGGGCCTTTGACACCAATAGGTGGTATATTTTTTATTTTCGGTTGGGCTTCATTCTTTTTTGCAACTTTGAAATCAAATTTCTATGAAAAAATATAATCAATATGTGGCTACTCTAAAAAAGCTGGCCGATGTAGAGCATTCTATTGCGGTTTTGAGTTGGGACAAAGAAGTCAATTTGCCGGAAAAATCTGCTTCTATCCGTTCACAACAAGTCGCAACTTTGAGTGGAATAGCCCATGATATTTTTACAGCTGACAGTTTTGGGGAGTTGCTTGAAGAATTAGATACCTCAAAAAATAAACTGAATTTCAAACAAAAGCGCAACATCAAAACCTCTTTGAGAGATTATAAAAAATTGAAAAAATACAGCAATGAATTTGTGATCAGGCGATCCAAAATCACCTCTTCCACTTATCATGCCTGGTTGAAAGCTAGAAAAGAAAACGATTTTAGCTTATACAAAAATGCGCTGAGGGAAATGGTTGCTATAAAAAAAGAAGAAACCGAATTGCTGGGTTATGAAGATCACCCTTATGATGCCTTAATTGACATCTTTGAGCCAGAAACGAAAACTGCTCAGCTTACTACCCTTTTCAAAGATGTGAAAGAACAACTTGTTGATTTTGTCCAGCAAATAAAGGATAAAGAGCAGGTTGAGGATACTTTTTTATTCAAACATTATCCAAAACAAAAGCAGTGGGACTTTGGTATTGATATGCTCAAAGTTATGGGGTATGACTTCGATGCCGGAAGGCAGGATATTTCAACTCACCCTTTCACTACTTCTTTTGGGGCAACGGATGTGAGGGTTACTACTCGGATTGATGAAAATAATTTTGGGAATATGACCTGGAGTTGTATTCATGAAGGAGGTCATGCACTTTATGAACAAGGATTACAAATTGAGGAATATGGATTGCCTAGCGGAAAATATATTTCTCTCGGAATACATGAATCACAATCCAGGCTTTGGGAAAATAATGTGGGCAGAAGCTTGAACTTTTGGAAAGCACATTATGGAAAACTTCAACAAACCTTTCCAGAAAATTTGAAAAATATCAGCCTTAAAGATTTCTACAAAGGGATCAATAAAGTGGCTCCTTCGCTCATTCGAACGGAATCCGATGAATTGCATTACCATTTTCACGTCCTCATCCGATTTGAAATCGAAAAAGGATTGATCGAAGGAAGTCTCGAAGTTGATAAGCTGGATAAAATCTGGAACAATAAGTACAAATCTTATCTTGACGTTGATGTGCCTGATGACAACAACGGAGTTTTGCAGGATATTCACTGGGCTCATGGCAGCATAGGGTATTTTCCAACTTATTCATTAGGCTCCTTTTATGCTGCACAATTTTTCAACCAGGTTTTGAAAGACATTCCCGGCCTTGAAAAAGAAATCGAAAACGGAAACACCTCAAATTTGCTAACCTGGCTCCGAGAAAACATTCATCATTATGGCATGACTTACACAGCTGATGAGCTTAGCAAAAAATTAACCGGAGAAACACTAAATTTTAAATATTTTATGGAATATGCAAAGAAAA
>JANQFJ010000121.1 GCA_028277915.1 Saprospiraceae bacterium | reverse complement strand
CCTTATCAAAAAATTACGAGCTATATCAGCAAGATCAGAGGTCAGCATCGGAATATCCACTATCTTCCCCCGTATCGGCCGGAGAACCAAATCAAGCTGCGTTCTTTTCTTGAGTTACCTCTAAATAATATTCCTGAGCATTATTCAAAAACATTGGTCAAAGCAGTTATCGCTCAAAGGTCTATCAAGTCCGAAGAAGAATTAGACGAAATGGAAATAGCGGTTAACACTACTTTGAAAATGCACATGACAGCAATGTATATGGCCAAAGCGGGTATGACTGAAGCCGATCTTGCAGGAATGGTACAAGGAATTGCAGTAGCCGGTGGAGGAAAACTTTCCTATCCCGTGATCCTGACTATTAATGGCCAAACACTGCATAATCACCATTATCACAATGAATTGAAAAGCGGACAATTGGTATTAGGGGATTTTGGGGCGGAGACGAGCATGTGCTATGCTGGAGATATAACAAGAACATTTCCAGTTGATAAAAAATTTACGACAAAACAAAAGGAGATTTACAACATCGTTTTGAAAGCCGAAATGGATTCTATTGAAGCACTAAAACCGGGAGTGGCTTATCGAGACGTTCATTTGAAGGCAGCCAAAATTATCACAGATGGATTAAAGGACCTAGGAATAATGAAAGGTGATACGGAGGAAGCAGTTGAAGCAGGAGCGCATGCGTTGTTTTTTCCGCATGGTTTAGGCCATATGATTGGCCTGGATGTGCATGATATGGAAGATCTCGGAGAAGATCTCGTCGGATATAATGAAACAATTCGAAGAAGCAGCCAATTTGGTTTGCAGTATTTGAGATTAGGAAAAGAATTGGAAAAAGGAAATGTTTTGACTGTAGAACCTGGGATTTATTTTATTCCTGAATTGATAGATCGCTGGCGCACTGAAAACAAGTTTACCGATTTTTTGAATTATGAAAAAATTGAAACTTACAAAGACTTTTCAGGTGTTCGGATCGAAGATGATGTCGCAATAACTGATGACGGATTTCGAATCCTAGGAAACCCCATTCCAAAAACCATCGAAGAAGTGGAAGCAGTTCGTGAAGGAGCAGAAAGTTAATTTTTACATTAGTTTGATCTATTTCGGACTAAACGTGTTTAATTTTAGATGTGTACCGTAACCTATATACCAAAAGGAATTAATGAATTCATTCTGACTCAAAATCGTGATGAGTCACCCAAGCGTTCTGCCCACAATCTAGTAAAAGTCAAACGGAATAATAAAGAGATTTTGTTCCCACAAGACTCAGGAGCCGGTGGTACTTGGATCGCTATTTCTGATTCCAATCAACTGGTTTCTATTCTTAACGGTGCTTTTGCAAAGCATAAACACCTTCCTCCCTACCGCAAAAGCAGGGGAATCATGGCACTTGATTTTTTTGATTATTCTGATGTTGAACAGTTTTTCCAATCTTACAATTTTGAAGAAATGGAACCATTTACGATGGTGATTTTTGACGATGGAAAATTATTCGATTTTCGATGGGACGGGAGATATATGTTTATTGAAGAACTGGATGCAGACGAAATGCACCTTTGGGCTTCTTCGACCTTGTACTCCAAAGAAGCTAAAAAGAAAAGAAAAAAATGGTTTGCAGAATGGCAAAAAGACAGGACTGATTTTAGTCAAACCGCTATTTTGAATTTTCATAGAACTGCAGGGGACGGTGATCCCGAAAATGACCTCGTAATGAACCGGTCCAACCTGGTCAGAACCACGAGTATCACTTCAATTATTAAAACCAGAACAAATTCTGAAATGTATTTTTCCGATCTTTTAAACGGAAAAGAAATAAAGGATGAAATTAAGTTGAAAGCAATCCCCAAACTGGATTAAATCATTTCTTCAAAATTCAATATTGACACCCCAAAGTAAAATTGGTCCTTGGCCAACGGGTTCTCCATTTTCTACAACATTGATTTCCCAGCCAAACGCCAGGGTAGGAGTGATGGACCATTTTTCTTTTATGAGAAACAAATAACCGCCAATGGCTGTGGGTTGGAGGACAACCACTTTTGTGGTCCCTGAGCCTGAGGGACCATCCTCCCAGTCAATTTTGTTAAACCAAAGATCTGATCTGATTCCAAGAAAAAAACGCGTGTTTTGTTGATGAAAATAATATCGATAGCCAAAAGTGAATCCAAACCCACCTCCTTTCTCGCTCGCGTGTTTTCCCAGATCACGGTGATCGACAAAATTGTAACCAACTCTAAAATCAAAACCATGGTGCGGTTTCAGGCCAATTTCTCCGCGTGCCCCAACCAAAAATCCAGTTGGATATTGTTGCAATTCAACCCCAAATCTGGAATAATTTTTTTGATCATCCTGTGCGGATAGGAGATTACAAATCAAAAAAATCAATAAGTAAACGAATATTTTTTTGAACATAATCCGAGATAGATTTTTTATAAAAGTAGTCTAATCGAATGATAAAATGATCATTATCTTTAACGGATTAAATTTAAAAGAATAAATCACAGGCTTTGAAAAAACGCTGGAAACGATTCAGGCAATCGACGTTTTTTGTAAAACTCTTGAGTTGGGAGTATTGGCCAGTTTACATTACCAATATTCCGGTGATTGGTATTTGGTTATTTTTTGCACTTCGTTCTAGAGCACTTTTTTTCTTTAGTGCTGTCAATCCAGTAATCGAAACCGGAGGGGTCATGGGTGAATCGAAAATCAATATTCTAAACCGTCTTCCAAAATCTGCTATTCCAAAAACGGTTTTTATAAAAAAAGAAAATGCAACAGTCAATACAGTCTTAGATGAAATGGTATTGGCTGAATTATCTTTTCCAATTATTGCCAAACCGGATGTTGGAGAAAGAGGTTTTTTGGTAGAAAAAATCGCCAGGCAAGAAGAATTAAATGATTATGTAGAGAATATTAATGTAGATTTCATCATCCAGGAATATATTGGCTTTCCTGAGGAATTGAGCGTGATGTATCATCGAATGCCAAATGGGGAGCCTGGAAAAGTGACTTCTGTTTGCGTCAAAAAAACACTGGAAGTGCTCGGTGATGGAGTTTCGACCGTTGAACAATTGATGCAGGAATATCCAAGGGCAAGGCTTCAGTTGGATCGGTTTAGGAAAAGTTATTCGTCAGTTTTAAAAACGATTCCCAAAAATGGTGAATTGATTGAATTGGAACCAATCGGAAACCATTGTCGTGGAACCACTTTTTTGAACGGTAATCATCATATTGACGAACAATTGGAACGGGTTTTTGATAAAATTGGGATTGAAATGCAAGGTATTCACTATGGCCGGTTTGATCTGAAATGTGCTTCGATTGAGTCACTAAAAGCGGGAAGAAAATTTAAAATTTTAGAATTCAATGGAATTGCGAGCGAACCGGCGCATATTTATGATCCGGAATATCCGGTTTTGAAAGGATATATGGACATTTTCAAACACTGGAAAATTATTTACAAAATCAGCAAAATACAAAGGGCAAAAGGAGTTGAATCCATGAGCCCAAAAGAAGCATATGAAAGCTTGGTTAATTATTTCAAATACATGCGTTCGGCAAAAGCATGATATTGGTATGCAAAAATAATTTTTTGCATGGATTTGAGTATTTCTGAATGTCTCAGTAGTTTCTAATTTTTTTCACCACAAAGGCAAGAGTTCACTAAGTTGCACTAAGTTTGATTATTATTTTTTAACAAACTTAATCTTTCGACATGAGTCTTTTGATATACTTTTTAGTTGCTTTTTTGTTGAGTGCTTTGGGGTCAATGCCGATCGGGATGATCTCTTTGAAGGTGACTGAAAAAACGATTCACGATGGATTTCGCTCTGGAGTGATGGTTTCGTTGGGAGCAACGGTTATTGAGTTTTTGTACACTTTTATTGCGCTTTCCTTCACAGATTTTTTTTTAGATAATGTCTCGGTTAATTCAACTATTAACCTGGTTGCCATGACCGTTTTTTTTGGTTTGGGATTTTATCATCTTTTTAAAAGAACAAATACAATATTGGAAAGTGGCGGAGAATATAAATCTTTCGATTTCATTAAAGGGTTTTTGCTGGCAGCGATGAATATGCTGATTATTCCATTTTGGATTTTCTTGGTTATTTGGTTGAAAAATTATGGTTTTGAATTTTCAACAGAGATACAGATTTTAGTATTTTCAACGGGGTCAGCGCTTGGGGCGTTATCGATTTTTTTATTGTACACCAGGCTGGGGAAGTACATTGTTCAACGTATTCAAAAAGTAGCATTTTACACAAACAAAACGGTGGGAATACTTTTTTTACTGTTGGGAATCTATCAGTTTATTCAATTTTTTTAATCAATTCCAATATTGCATTTTTGATCACTTCTGTTTCTGTCCAAAGGATAAAATGATTGCCGTTTGCTATCATTTTCATATCAACGGAAGGGCTGTTAGTGAGCATTTTTTTTGCAAAATCTGCATTTCCTTTTGGCACCAACTTATCCTTTTCTCCCTGGATAACTGTGACGGGAATTTCTAAATTCTCCCAACCTTCCTTAAGAATTTCTAATTCTGTTTTTAAAGGAATAATTTCTTGGTTACATACGCGCAAAGCAGGAGGAGTCATCGACTGAATTATCTTCCAATCAGCTATCTTTCGCCAGCCAGTGGAAGGTTCCAATTCCGGTGAAATCGAAGGAGCTATCAGCAATGTGGCATCAATCAACTCAGGAAAATCCATTGCTGTTTTTGCTACCACTGGCCCTCCTAACGAATATCCAACTAAAATGATTTTATTGTTATGAAACTGGGCCAATATGCTTGCTACTGATTTTGCCTGTACAGAAAGGCTTGGTTCGGTTGCACCAAAATCTGAGTAGCCAAAACCCAAACGGTCAATCGAAACAATGGTAGCTATTTTGTTTAATTCGGGATCAGCTAAATAGGTTTTAAAGTCAGCTAATGAACCTGGCGAGCCATGTACAAAAGCAATAAGGGGTGCTTTTTCATTTTGCCCAATTTGAACATATTGCATGGGTTTTCCTTCAAATTCTTTTTGTTGAAACAAAGGCTCGATTTGTGTTTTATCAAAGATGGTTTGTTTTAGCTTTTCAGGGTTATATCGAAATTTTGCCCATTCCATTCGAATTGAAATGAAATAAATGAGGAAAAGCAGTAAAATCCACATTCGTTTTTTGCGATACCATCTTCTCTTTTTCATGAAGTGGTGGTTTTTATGTGTTAAGGTGCCAGTTTTGTCTCAATTTAAACAGTTCATCATCAATCCATTGTTTTGATTTTTCGAGGATTTCTTCAGTATTTTCAGAGAGAATAGGCTTTCCATAACTTGCTCTGATTTTCGTTTTTGAAGGACCAAAGGCTTTGAAAAAATGTGGGACAAAAGTGTCATTTCCCACAAAAGCCATCTCATGGTTTTGATAATCCAGGGCAACAGGGTAAACTTTGATATTTTCTTTTGCAGCATCTTCAAACATCCCTTTTTTGAAAGGAATCGTTTGAGCATTGGTATGAGTGGTACCTTCCGGATAATTGATGACAAAGTAGCCTTTTTTGATGGTTTCGGCAATGGATTTTCGGGTGGCAGCTCTGCTTTGAGGATTGCTTCGATCTACAAAAATAGCTCCAGATAGCTCAGCTGCTGTTCCAATTATTGGCCATTTTTTGACTTCTGCTTTACCAACGGGTAGTGCAAAAATATCTTTAAAAATGATAAAAGGATCAAAATACGATCGATGGTTACAAACTAAAAGCCCGCCCCCTTTGGGCAAATCTCCAAAAACTTCAATTTGGATTCCTAAAACAGGGATTAGAATATTGGTGAATTCTTTACGTAACCGTAAACCACGATCCAAATTATTACCAGCAAATATAGATTTTGCTAAATATCGAGAGATGTAAAAAATAGCTCCAAAAGCAAAGAAAGTCAGTCGGAAAGCAGCCCTTGAAAAGTGAATCATCATTTTTCATTTAACAAGGCTAAAGTTTCCTTTGGAACATTCTTGAGGTCCAGGATCATCAAGCCATCCAAAGCGTTTGAAAAATTGGGATCAATATTGAAACTGATGAACTTGGCATTCTGCCGCGAGTATTGTTTGAGCATAACCGGGACTCTGATATTGATCTCTTCAATGCTTTCGAGGAAGGACTCCAGGTTTTTCAGTTTGCCATCAAATTGAGCGACTTTTTCTTCAATATCGATTTCATTAATAATCGGCTGGTATGGTGTTCTCGCCTTAAAATAACTGGCGTTTTTTGCATCATAGCAATAGCGTTTTACAAAAGCTATGATCATACTTTTCGAAATATCCGAATAATTTTTACTGATACTCACAGGGCCGATTAAATAGCGATAATTTGGATTTTGGTTTAAAAAAGTGAGAATCCCCCTCCATAACAGAAAGAGTGGAAAAGCCTTTTTTTGGTAATCAGGCACAATGTATGATCTGCCTAATTCAACAGAACTTTGTAGTGTATTATAAAAACCACTTTTTATTTTGAAAAGGCTGTTAATGTAAAACCCCTTAACTCCAAAAGCCTTAAAAATACTTTCCCCCGGCCCGATTCGATAACCTCCAACAATTCTGCAAGCCACAGTATCCCAAATAAAAAGATTGTGGTAATAGTTGTCATAATGATCTACATCCATAGCTTTTCCTGTCCCCTCACCAACGGCTCGAAAAGTAAGCTCTCTAAGGCGTCCGATTTCTTTAAGCACATTCGGGATTAATGATGCAGGAGCCAAAAATACCTGATAATCCCCTCTCTTGAAAAGTAAATAATTTTCACTAAGGGATTTGATTTCAGCTGATAAAACCGATTTTGAGATCGGTGCTATCAGAGCCTCCATTGCAGTAATTACATTATTCACGGTCATTTTTTGGAATGACAATTTTAGGTTATGTATAAATGTAATAACTTTTTCGCTTATTAATTTTCAATTAAGATTAAACTTCTGAAATCATAGATCAGTACACATTGGAAAATCCCCTTTCATCCAATGTGGTTGTATTCGAAATATATCTTTTGAAGGATCGGTGTAAAGCACCAGCCAGTCATCTTTTTGCTCCAAATGGCCACAAACTGAAACCTGATCCGCTATATATTCTAAAACTTCGTTATTAATAGTTTTTCCATCTAGTCCTAGCATTAAGCAGTAATTTGCTTCCCCTTTGCTGTTTTTTATTCGGAGTATTGGAGGAACTCCCCCGGAAATGCATCGAACAGCGCATGAACGATGAGGTTTGCCATAGCCGGGTTTCATTGCTCCAAAAGCACATTTTGGATCATAGATTTCACCTTTTAGATGTACTTTTCCAAAATCTTTAAGTGCTTCCATTGATTCATTAAGATTTTCGTTGACACCTATAAAAGATTCAATTCCTTCGGTAAGTTCTAATATTTTTTTGTGATTGTGATAAATCAAAGTTCCCCTGATTTTTATCATTTTACCATCCAGCGATTTTTTTTGCAATTTTTCAATAGCACTTAAAGTAGAATCAGCACCAGTTTTTCCAAAACCAACCAATAAAATACTTTCAACTTTTTGTTCATTTTCAGCCTTCATGACCTTAATCATGGGAACAGGGGATTTTACAAGTATTCCTTCAATCTCAGTCAGTTGTCCAAATTCGAAAACTCCGCCTGTGAATCCTCTTTGACCTAATACCAACATTGCAGAAATCAGCGGAACCAAAATGATAAGCACCCAAATAAACCTTTTGACTTTTCTGCTGAAAGCATCTGGAGCTTCAGGCTGCCAACCGATGTAAAAATCATTTTGTTTGTTTAAATTAGTTCCCATAAGAGTGAATTATTGCAGGCGGCCTGTCTGTACCAGGCGCATAAGGTTTAGGGTTAACAAAAACTTTTTCCTCAATTATTTTTAGATCGTAGGTTGCTACTTTTTCCTCGAAGGGAGGAGGAGATTGTCCATTGTTTGGCAAATATTGATAACCATGCCAGGGACAGGTGATACATCCATCGATAATTTTTCCTTCTCCAAGAGGGCCACCCTGATGGCGGCAGAAATTATTGACTGCCGAGAGTTTGTTGTCATATTTAAAAATGGCGATATTTTCATCGTTTATTAAAACTATTTTTGCACGTAAATCTTCAATATCATTGATGTTGCAAACTTCAAAAAATCCATTTAAATCAGGATCTTCCAAAATATTTTCTCTCCTTTTTTCAACTATAGCTGCATAAAGGTGTAAACCTATAACCGAAACCAGTCCTATACCTG
The DNA here is from genome assembly GCA_028277915.1 of Saprospiraceae bacterium. GTDB lineage: Bacteria > Bacteroidota > Bacteroidia > Chitinophagales > Saprospiraceae > JAHDHW01. The sequence goes on along the minus strand of JANQFJ010000121.1, from coordinate 2,629 downwards.
TAGGAACGAGCCAACCCCATGAATTTTCCAATTGAACAACTCCAAGCATGACGTGCAAGATCAACATTGCATAAGCAATATAAACCAACATATGCAACATTTTCCAAACTTTCGGACTTAGGTTTTTCAACCAAAAATCATGGCTCGTTGCTGCCATTAAAAACAAGATAATCAATGCGAAAAAACCAAATACCTGAAATGGGAAATTGACAAAGGAGTCGTAATGGGTATTCGAGATGAAGAGAGAAACTAGTGGGTCAGCATTTCCCAAAGCATGAAACTGGATAATATTAAAAATACCATGTATGAAACTGATGAAAAACATGGTTACACCCAAATGCCGTCGATTGTATAAAAGAGGCAAAAACAATGGATTCAACCGGCTAAGCGGTCCAATGCACAAAATAACATGGAGCATTAAAAACGCAAGTGTACCTGTTGCTCTGATTATCAGCGTTTCAACAGTTATTTGAGGGTAAATAAGAGTTTGTAAAACAACAAAAACAACGAGATACAGCGCAATCAAACCGACCATGACTCGGTCATAAATTTTCTTTTGCCGATTCCATAAAACTGGTGAATAAGTATTACTCATTGCCTTTCATTTTGATCGAATCTTCAGAATCTTTTTGCTGCAATTGAACTGGATCAACATCCTGGTAAAGGACTTCTTGATTGATTCCTTTTGGAATGGCTATTACAGCTGCGATAAATAAGACAGGCAAGATCACTGCAAAAACAATCCAAATTCTTCGATGCGTTTTTCGTAATGAAGTATCCATTTTTACTGAGAGGTTAAATATTTTTTAAGCATGATTGGCCAAAGGGCTATTGTTCCTGGAAGGATCATGAATCTTAAAATCCATTTAATATCTTTCATTCCAGCGTCCACTTTTTGCACTCCTTTAAACACAAACCAAAGCCCAAAGATCAGTCCTATGACCAAATAAGCGTAAAAAATATAAACTAAAATTAAGGCTATTTGCATAATACGAGATTAATGAACTGGGTTTATGCCAGCATACGGAATACCCGTCAATCGATGCATATCAAAATCAAATGTGCTGAGGTCATTGAAGTTAAATTTCCTAATATCGTTGTGTCCACAGGCTCTTGCAATTACTTTGATCAAGTCATTCGTAGCAGTGAAAAAATTATATAATTGTTTGGCAGATTTTTCAATTTCTATTCTGGCTCTCAAATGATCTTTTTGAGTTGCGATTCCGACGGGGCAATTGTTGGTATTGCAGGCCCGCATCCCAAGGCATCCGATTGCCTGGAGTGCAGAATTTGATATTGCAATAGCATCCGCTCCCAGCATCATCGCTTTTGCAAAATCTTCTGCTACACGAAGCCCACCAGTTATAATCAGGGTAATGTTATTTGCACCAACTTTGTCCAAATGCCTTCTGGCTCTTGCCAACGCAGGAATCGTGGGAACATTGATGTTGTTTCTTAGGATTGATGGCGCAGCTCCTGTTCCGCCACCTCTTCCGTCTAAAATGATATAATCCACACCACACTCCAGTGCAAAGTCGATGTCTTTTTCAATATGACTGGCTGCTATTTTAAAACCAATTGGAATGCCTCCAGTGATATTTCTAACTTCGTTCGCAATTTCCCGAAAATCGTTCGCTGTTTTTAAATCAGGAAAAGCAGCAGGAGAGATGGCACTTTGACCTACTTTTAGTCCTCTGACACTTGCAATTTCTGCGGTTACTTTATTCCCGGGTAGATGACCTCCTGTTCCGGTTTTTGCTCCTTGTCCTCCTTTAAAATGAAAAGCCTGGGCTTTTTTTACTTTTTCGAAATTGAATCCAAATTTTGCAGACGCCAACTCATAAAAATACCTAGAATTGTTTTCCTGTTCTTTAGGTAGCATTCCTCCTTCGCCACTGCAAATTCCAGTTCCTGCCATTTCAGCGCCTTGTGATAAAGCAATTTTTGCTTCTCTTGATAAAGCTCCAAATGACATGTCAGATACGAAAAGAGGAATATCCAGTTCTAGTGGCTTTTGGGTATTTGGGCCAATTATCGTTTTTGTCGAAACGTTTTCATCATCCAATAATGGGCGATAATGCAACTGTGCTGGGAGGAATTGAATACTTTCCCATTTTGGCAAAGTATTTCTATCCACACCCATTGCTTCGCTAGGTCCATGATGTCCGTAGTTTTTTAAACCATTTCTAGATAGTTCCTGGATATAGCGTGTGTAGGGTTCCGTGTTTTCCGGATGAGTATCGTTGTATAGGCCAAGATATTCATCTCGATGAAAAGGTTGAGGATGAATTTCCTCAAAGGCAATGACATCAGCTTTATCAACAAACACACTTCCAGCATCAACAGCCACTCTGAATTTGTAAAGTGCTTCTTCGTTGTTGTATTCGCTAACGCCGCTATCTATCCGATAATCCCAGTGATGTACACCACAAATCAAATTATCATTTTTGTCAACATAACCATCTGATAATAAGGCACCACGGTGTAAACACCTTCCGTATAAAACAGAGACTTGATCATCAAAACGTATGATCACTAAATCGGTGTTTTCGACAAGAGCATAAAGAGGTTTTCTATCTTCAAGCTGATTGAATTCAGCAATTTTCACAGGATCAATGAAATCTGGCAG
>JANQFJ010000076.1 GCA_028277915.1 Saprospiraceae bacterium | reverse complement strand
TTCCTAGGTTAAGAATTGAATTCATACGTTTTGTTTTTTTCGTTTACCAAAAGGTAAACCAGGTGATAAAATCTGTTTCAACAATTAATGTATATACATCAATTCTGCAATATAAAATTAAAATTTAATATTTTACCATTTTTCACAACATTTCCTTGCAATCTGTAGCCATCCCCACATTTTATTTCAAATCACTGCGAAGTCTCATAAGTTAGTTACATTGTCATATTTTTTTGCAATTTGAAGATGCTGCTAAACTAAATCCAAAAGTCATCACCTTTCATCTATCATAAATGACGGTTCATCTAACTTTTACTCCGCATCACAACTACTTCGGCATTTTTTCGCTTTCTTATAAGTAGTTTTGTATTAAGAAAGTATAATTAAATACCCACGAAATTTAGAGACAAATGAACGCATCGAATTCACTTCCGGTAGATTTTATGACACAATTGCAAAGAAGCGCCAATCAATTATTATCCTTTGCGATTAGTTTGACAAAAAATGATTTTGAAGCAGAAGATTTGTACCAGGATACCGTTTTTCTGGCTTTAAAAAACCAGGAAAAATTTAATACAGGAACCAATTTTATCGCCTGGACAAAGACGATAATGCGCAATACATTTATAAATAATTATCGTCAAAAAAAGCGCTTTAAAAACCTTTTCAATAAAAACGTAAGCTCTTATTTCTTCAGCAAAAAAGAATCAGAAAATGCTTCTGAAATGGATCTGAATGTCAAGGAAATCAATGAACTTATCGATCAAATCGATGAGCGATTCAGTACCCCTTTCCGTTTGTACATTCAGGGGTTTTCTTATGAAGAAATTGCCGAAAAACTGGATCTTCCTATGGGAACGGTGAAGAGCAGAATATTCTTTGCAAGGAAACATTTGAAACAGGCATATGAGCTGTATTTCAATCTACCAGAAAGCAAGGAAAAAAGCTAATCATAAATTCCAGATTTAAAGTGGCACAATTATTTCAAAATATCTCATTGACAATGAGCTGATTACACCTGTGTAGCTCTTATATTCCAAATGAGACAAGCCTCCTCCTTTCCTTCAAACTCTTGAAGAATGAAAGAGAAATTAGTCAAAATTGCCAATATCCTTTTGGCAATTATATTTCTTGTTATTTGGTGCCTCCTTTTCATCATTCCACTCTACTGGTAGGTTCTTTTTAAAAATATCTTACGTAAATTTATAGTGATCTTGACGAACAAGATGTCTTTAAAAACGTAAATGACAACCATGCCAAAACTTAAAATTGCTTTTGCAGCAGATATTCCTCCTGATGGAGAAAAGTTCTTGAGAGAAGCTCTCAGAGAACACGCTCAATACATCGAATTGGTTTCCTTTTCAGAAAATCCACAATATCTTTTCAAAACAGTTGATCAGTCTTTTCAATTAATTTCAACAGAATCGGAGTTACCCGTTTTTAAAAAAATTCAAGGGATCAGTTATTCTTCAGCCACAGAGATTTTAACGAAAACAGAAATTGTTGCCAAATGGGAACATGTGCTCCGGCTTTCCAGTCCTTCTTCAAGTATCCGAAAAAATGAAATCAAAGTTGAACTCTTTCTGATTGACGAACCTGGTAATTATGACGACAATGCTCCTGCAAACAATGTGAGCTTGGATCATCCGGTTTCATTCGCTTATGAATTTACAAATGGCACCTTGCATCATCCTGCTTTTCGATTGAAAATCACGAATACCAGCGATAGAAATCTTTGGGTACATGCTTTGTTTTTGAAAAAAGATTTTAGCATCTCGGACAAACTATTGCCTGAAATGGAATTAAAACCTGGAGAAGAAGTTTGGCTCTATAATGATTTGAATGGAATTCCTCAAAAAACCATTCCACTGCAAATCAAAGATGAGTTCCTTTCGTCCAAGATCACAGAAATTTCAGAATTCATCAAGCTTTTTGTCAGTACTGAAGCCTTGGAATTGCATCTCTTTAATCAAGTAGGATTGAAGCCCGATGTCCCGACAAAAACGACGCGTAGTATCGGAGGACCTCGTCAGATTTCACACACAGACTGGACAACCCAGGAAATTGAATTGTTGATTCGTGGACCAATTGAAGATCTTTCCGAAGCTGAGCCTGAAGAAACTTCTGGGGCTGAACCTGAAAGTGAGATTCCGGAGATAGAGGAACCTGGTTCATCGGAACCAACGATTATTTCTCCTGCCCCAGAGCCCGAAGCTTCAATAAAATTAGAAACTTCCCAGCCGACGAGGTCTGCTCCGCCCAAAAGTGAATCTTCTTCGGTTGGGAATAAATTGAAAAATTGGTTCAGAGGCCTTACAAAATCAAAAAGCAAAAAATCTGAAGGCTCTTTTTCAGATGCTGATTTTGATGAACTTGAAGAAGCTGCCCCACCATTGACCGAAACCGGAAGTACCATATCTGAGCGATTAGACAAAATGCTGGAAGAGGTTGTTTCTCCAGAAAATGAACTACCGGAAGCTTTGAAAAAAGAAGATTCCGGAGATCAGGTTGACTGTAGTATTTATGCTCCGCCAACTGCTCAAAAAGGCGACGATGTTTTCGTGCAAGTTTGGCTGCATCTGCCGCAATTGAGTCAAAAAGTACATGCTTTTGCAACAGAATTTGATGAAGAAGCTAGTCAACGAGCGTTTCAAAGTTTGAAAGTACCGTTGGAAAAAGGAGAAGAATTAAGCCTGGTGTTAGAAGCCAAAGGGATTGAAATTGATGAAAAAGTGCAACACATCAATTGGAACGGAGATGTCCAATCAGCCCAGTTTATAGCATCTGTACCAGAAGATTTTCAAAAAAATAAAACAATTTTCACTCTTCGGGTATTCAAAGGAGAAATTCCTGTCGGACATATAAAATTTATTTTAAAAATCACTTCTCAAACAGTTGAATCAGAACCGCAGCCTTTGGGCAACGAAGCAAGACGATACAAAAAAGCGTTTGTCTCTTATTCCTCGCAAGACCGAAATGAAGTTTTGAAAAGAGTACAAATGCTCGATAAAGTAGGCATAGAATTTTTCCAGGATGTACTAAGCCTGAATCCCGGAGAGCGTTGGGAACAGAAACTTTATGAAAATATTGACGATGCAGATGTCTTTTTTCTTTTTTGGTCAAGTGCCGCAAAAAAATCAAAATGGGTTTTGCAGGAATTGGAATATGCTATCAAACAAAAACAAGGGAATGAGGAAAATCCACCTTTTATCAAACCTGTCCCGATTGAAGGCCCTCCAATAGTAAAACCTCCGGAGCAGTTGGGTCATATGCACTTCAATGACCGGATTCTGTATTTCATTTTGAAAAAGCAGTAACTTAAAGTCTTGATTTCAAGCTATGAAAAACACCTTGCTGGTTTGCTTTTTTTTAATACATAGTCTAGCTCTATTTTGCCAATCTAACAAAGTTAAGTTTATCGCTAAAATTGGTAGTTCGATTAATTCGGTTTATGATCCAGGTAGTTGGGCTTACAAGTTTAGTCCTTTGTTATTTGGCTTTGATAGCTCTAAAAAACTCACCGAAAAATTTATTGCAAACGCAGAACTTTACTTCATCAGAAAAGGCACTTATAGCAAAAAGGATGATAGTGGGAAACGAGATCAGAATTACGAATTTGATTATTTAATTTTTTCACCACAATTAACGTATGAATTATTCAAAAACCCACAACTTGAAGTCAGTATTGGCCCTTATTTGGGGTATGCGATCAGTGCAAGAGCAAGTTTTGATGCATCAAATAATTTTGTAGATTACAAACACGACCAATTCAAAGATTTTGATTTTGGATTGGATTTTAGTTTTAGAAAATACTTTAAAATTTCAAACCTAAAATTTGTCATTCAACCGAAATATCAACTTGGTCTGATTACTTTTTCATATACTAAACACAGTTCTTTTCAACTTATGGTCGGAGTCTATTTAAACAAAGTTTGATTCCGATTCATTCAAGACATTTCTCGATTCATTCCTTTCAAATAACAACTCAACAGATTTCAATAGATAAATAATAGTCTTTGCTACTAAATTGCGATCATAATTTCGATATCCTCTTTGGATGACATCTTAAAAAACTCAATTATGAAAAAGCAATTTGTAGCAACCTTAATCCTTGTACTTTTTGTCACAAGCATTTCCGCACAAGTCCAATCAGAGGCTTTAAATAATTATATCAAAGAAGCTCTGGAATCCAATCTCGCTCTGCAGCAAAAGGAATTGTCTTACGAGAAAAGTCTCGCTGCATTGCAGGAAGCCAAAGCCAATTTTTTACCAAAAATATCACTGGAAGCGAGATATACGGTGGCCAGAGGAGGGCGATCCATCAATTTCCCAGTTGGTGATTTGCTCAATCCCGTATATGAAAATTTGAACGTGCTCAATGAAGTAAATGGTCAAAACCCTGAATTTCCGGAGATTGGAAAATATCCAACCGTCTCGAATCAAAATATAGATTTTTTGCGCGCTAAAGAGCAAGAAACCATGTTCCGGGTTTTATTTCCGGTTTTCAATTCAGCGATCATTTACAACAATCGAATCCAAAAAGACAGGAGCCAGGCCGAAAAAATATCTGTTGATATTTACCGAAAAGAACTGATCAAAGAAGTCAAAATTGCCTATTTCAATTACCTGAAAGCTACACAGGGAGTTGAGCTTTATGAAAACACAAAAGAGCTCGTTGACGAAAACCTGAGAACTACCAAAAGTTTGTACAACAACCACAAAGTAACTATCGATGCCGTTTATTCCGCCGAAACACAAGTCAAGGGAGTTGAGCAGCAAGCTGCACTGGTTTATAAAAATCAACAGACTGCAGTTGCTTATTTCAATTTTTTGTTAAATCGCGAATTTGATGCAGAAATCACCATTGAAAAGGAGGCGACTATCCAACCAGTAATGATGCCTCTGGAACAAGCCAGAAAAAGAGCCTTCAGCCATCGTGAGGAATTACTTCAGTTAAATTATTTCCTGAAAGCTGCCGATAATAACATCAAATTGAACAAAGGTAATTCGCTCCCGCAATTTAACCTTGTGGCTGATTACGGTATCCAAGGTGAGACATATGCCTTCAATACGGACAGTGATTTTGCAAGAGGATCGCTGGTTTTGAGTTGGAATCTTTTCGACAAATCAAATCGAGCAAAAGTTCAGCAAACACAGATCGAAAAAGAAATACTACAGAATAAAATTGAAGAAACACAGCAGCAAATCGGGCTACAGGTGGTCAATGCTTACTACGATATGGAAGCTGCGATAAAAAACGTCGATTTGGCAAAAGCTGAGGTTGAAAGTTCGAAAAAAGCTTACAAACTGGTCCATAAAAAATATTTGCAAGGGCAAGCCAATGTAGTTGAATTGACTGATGCTCGAACGAACAAGACCAATGCTCAAATGAAATTGATCATCTCACGATTTGAATACCTGATCAAACAAGCAGAGTTTGAAAGAGCTGCGTCAATCGATCCTCTAAACTAAAACTCATTCAAAAAAATCCTTTTAAAAAGGAATAAAATTCAAAAAAAATGAAAAAGATCTTAATGCTCGCCATTCCTTTAGCCATCATAGCTGTCATTGCAACAGCCTTCGGATTACAGGAAAATAAAGAAGAAATCGCTGCAAAAGCACCCCTTCAAAAGGTGAAAACAGTAAAAGCAAAAGCCATTGATCATAAAACGACAGTTTTCGCAAGTGGTTTACTCGCTTCAGAAGAAGAAATGAAACTAAGTTTTAAAACTGGTGGAATTATCCAAAAAGTGTACGTTAACGAAGGTCAACATATCAAAAAAGGTCAATTGTTGGCAAAACTAAACCTCAATGAGATCAGTGCACAAGCCCAACAAGCTCAGATTGGTCAACAACAAGCTGAAATCAATATCGAAAATGCAAAAATCGCTTTGAAAATCGCTGAACGAGATTACCGCAATGCTCTCGGATTATATCGAGACAGCGTAGCTACTTTAGAACAATTAGAAAATGCTGAATTGCAAGTCGATAATGCTCGCAACCAAGTAGAAGCCGCTGAAACAAGCTTGGATTTCAATCGAAAAAATATCCAGATTGCGGACTTTAATGTCAATTACTCCAAAATCGTGGCTCCCGCTAATGGAATTATTTTAAAACAAGTAGCTGAAGTCAACGAATTGGTCGGTTCCGGAACCCCGGTTTTTATTTTTGGTTCAAAAGACAAAGCACAAGTCATCCGAGTGAATTTAACAGATAAAGACATCATCAACATCAATTTTGGTGATAAAGCTGGAATCCGATTTGACGCATATCCGGATCTTGAGTTTAAGGGAGAAGTCAATGAAATAGCGAGTATGGCCGATCCTTACACGGGCACTTTTGAGGTGGAAATAGCTGTTGAATCTGAGGGTAAAAAATTGCTTTCAGGGTTCGTTGGAAAAGTCACAATTTATACCAAAGAAAAAAATCAACTGATCGAAGTACCAATCGATGCTTTAGTCAGCGCAGATAAAAAAACAGGAATCATTTATACCGTTGAAGCACAAAAAGCAGTCAAAACAAAGATAAAAATTACAGACATTGATGCGGATAGGCTTTTAGTCAATGATGGTTTACAAGATGGACAGGAAATAGTAATTACAGGTGCCAGTTATTTGCAAAATGGAGAAAAGGTAAGTGTTATAAAGAAAGGAAAAACGGAGGAAGAGTAATGAAAAGAAGTAAAATTTAACCTAACACTTAATCAACTATTAACCAATTTACCAAATAACTAAAATCACGAAAAATGAATATTCCAAAATTAGCTATAAACAACTACCAACTCACTATTACAGCTTTTGTGGCCTTGCTTGCTTTGGGTTTGAGTTCTTTCTTCGGGATGCCACAGTCTGAAGACCCTGCTTTGGAAATTCCTGCGACAATTGTGGTATCTATATACCCTGGAGCTTCTCCGGAAGATGTTGAAAGTCAGGTAGTTGATCCAATCGAAGAAGTTCTCAACGAATTGGAAGATGTCAAAGAGATTGCAACCACAATCAGAGATGGCGTAGCCATAACAGAAATAGAATTTTTCTATGGCGCAGATCCTGAAGAAAAATTTGAAGAAGTCCAAACACAGGTTAATGGTATTAAAAATCAATTACCTCAGAATCTTTATGATATCGACTTTATAAAACAATCTACTTCAACCGTTGCTATTTTTCAATTGGCATTAGTATCAAATATTGCTTCCTATGGTCAAATGGAATCCGAAGCCGGTCGCCTGAAAAAGATCATTGAAAAGATCTCCGGTGTAAAAAAAGTAGAAATTGAAGCTTATCCGGAGCAAGAGGTCAGAATAGCACTCGATCCTATTAAAATGTCTTCCATGAATATTTCTTTGGATGATGTTGAACGTGCTATTAAAAGCAATAACGCAGCAATTCCTGGAGGAGCTTTAAAAGTTTCAAACAAACTTTTCAATATCAAAACCTCCGGTTCGTACGAAGAAATTGATGAAATTAAAAATACGGTTGTCGGTTCCTTTATGGGAAGAATCATCTACTTGAAAAACATCGCTTCCGTTTTTTTCGATTACGAAGATGAAAAATACCTGGCTCGTTTTAACGGAGACAAGTCTATCATAATGACTGTCCAACAAAAGGATGGATACAATATTTTTGATGTCGCTGATCCAATTAAAGCCAAATTAAGCGAGGTAAAACTCGCTGGTGACATGGATTTGAAATACGTTTTCGATCAGTCCCGCAGTGTGAAAGAGCGGGTTAGTGGTTTTATTAAAAACCTTTTACAAGGGATAGCGTTGGTCGGATTAATCATTCTTCTATTGTTAGGTTTTAGATCTTCAAGCATTGTAATGGTAGCCATCCCTTTTTCAATTTTAATTGGGCTTTTTGTCGTCGATGCATTTGAACTAGGTTTGCAGCAAATGTCAATCACCGGATTGGTCGTGGCGCTTGGTTTACTCGTTGACAATTCAATAGCAATTATTGAAAACATCAATCGTTTTTTGGGAGAAGGAATGTCTGCCAAAGAAGCCGCAATCAAAGGAACTTCTCAGCTGGTCACTCCAATGATTAGTGCTACTTTGACTACTATTTTGGCTTTTGTTCCCATCATCATGATGCCCGACACCACAGGAGAATTTATCAAAGCTTTGCCAGTATCTGTTATCGCTACACTTTCTGCATCGTTGGTTATAGCCATCACTTTGACACCATTTATTGCCAGTAAATTGTTGAAAGGAAACCAACGAATTCAACAACAAACATTTTCTTTTATGGCATTGAAAAAGTTCGTTGAAGGACCCTATCGAAGCACAATGAACTGGGTTTTCAATCATAAATTTTTGACGATATCTTTTGCTGTGGCAAGTTTTGTGGGAGCAATAATGCTGTTTCCTTTGGTAGGAGTGAGTTTTTTCCCAAAAGCTGAAAAGCCACAATTTCGGATCACTGTGAATCTTCCAAACGGAAGCAATCTTGATGCTACTGATGAAGTAGTTAAAAGCATCGAAAAGGTTTTGGAAGAATATGAAGAAATTGATTATTATGCTTCAAATATCGGTCACGGAAACCCAAGAATTTATTACAATATTAATCCTGAAAATTATTCCAATTCTTTCGGCGAATTGTTCGTCATTTTGAAAGAATATGATGTTGATCGGTTTTATGAAATTTTAAATGAATTGAGGAGTCGGTTTTCCAATCACTCCACAGCTACTATCAATGTCAAAGAATTTGTACAAGGGCCTCCTACTGAAGCACCAGTAGCCATTAAAATTTATGGAAATGATCTTGACAAACTGGAAAAATATGCCAAACAAGTTGAACTCATCGCTCAAAACGAACCTGGTGCAATCAATGTCGACAACCCTTTGAGCACTAACAGCACAGATTTGTTTTTCAACATCAATCGTGATAAAGCAATGATGATGGGTGTCCCAGTTTTTACTATTGATAAAACGATCAGAAGCTTTGTTAATGGAAATACTGTTGGAAAATTCAGAGACAAAGATGCTGAGGAATATAACATCGTTTTACGCTATGACTTTGAAGATAAATTTAGAATGGAGGATTTTGACCGTATCAAAGTGAAGTCAATGAATAACCATTTTATTCCTTTGAAGCAATTGGCTAACGTTGAGTTTTCCAGCTCTCCTACTAAAATTGCACACCTGAACACAGATCGCGTGGCTAGTATCCTTACAGATGTAGCTGATGGTTTTACTCTCGATGAAGTCGCTGCTAATTTAAGCGCTGAGATGGACAAACTAGATTGGGAAGATGGCTATTCTTATGAATTCAAAGGCGAATTGGAAAGTCGCGAAGAATCTTTTGGTGGTCTGGGAATTGCTTCGATTATGGCGCTGATACTGATCATGGGCGTTTTGATCGTGCAATTTAAATCCTTTGCTCAACCTTTAATTATTTTTTCAGCTCTACCCTTGGCAATCATTGGTTCGATTTTAATGTTGTTGGCTGTTGGTATTTCCTTTTCTTTCACTGCTTTTATCGGCTTAGTGAGTTTGATCGGAATTGCAATCAATAATTCAATCATTTTGGTTGATTATGCAAACAAACTCAGAGCAAAAGGAAAATCTGTTCTTGAAGCCGCAAAGGAAGCTGGAGAAGTGCGTTTCATTCCAATTTTGATGACGACACTGACGACTATTTTGGGACTGCTGCCATTGACGCTTTCAGGTGGAAGTATGTGGGCACCGATGGGATGGACGATTATTGGGGGCTTATTGAGTTCGACGACTTTTGTTCTTTTGTTGGTTCCGATACTATACCAATTGTTTACAAAGGAAGAAAAAGCACTAACAGCTTAAGCAAATTCAATCATTAAAAAAGCCGCTAGAGAAAATCAATCTAACGGCTTTTTTAATTTTAATCTATCATTTCATCGTCATACCATTCTGTGTCTTTTATCAATCCGGTCACAACAAGTCTTTTGCCGAAGGTCCATGCTCTGATATCAAACCCTTCTTTACAAGCAAAACGCCATTCTTCCCCACTGTTAGGAGTTTTTAAATTTGCAGAAACAAAAGCATCTCTTTTATCTTTTGAATGATAATCAAAAATATATTCGTAAAGGGGTGAATCTCCTTTTGTTCCAAAATAATAAACCACTTCTTTGATAGCACCTTCATTCAATTTTTCAACATAAACCGAACGAAAGCCTTCTTCACCTCTGAAAGTTGCATTTTGCCTTACTTTTTTAAATTCTATCAACGGCATGCCCAAATACGTATCGTGAAAATCACTTGGAATATAAGTATGCTGCTGTTTGTGTCCTTTTGCTATCTTTTTTGAAGTACTACAGGATAATACAAAAGAAAGGAAAAAAAGACTGAAAATTGCTTTATTCATAATGATAGTGTTTGGCTGTTAAGTTAGATGTTTTCATTTATCAATCCAAAGGTTTTAAATAAGAAAAGCCATTGCAAAATTCGTGCAATGGCTTTTCAATAAAACTATATTTCAAAATTAAGCAGCTCTCAACTTACTTAGTTTCGAACGACTCAGTTTTTCTTCAGCGTAAGTTCGATCCACTTCAAAAGCTTTGATGTCTTTTTCTGAAGGCAATTCAAACATAGCATCTGTCATGATTGCTTCACAGATTGACCGCAACCCTCTTGCTCCCAACTTATATTCCAATGCTTTTTCGGCAATAAATTCTAAGGCTCCCTTTGTAAAGGATAATTCAACTCCTTCCAGTTCAAACAATTTTTTGTACTGTTTGATAATAGAATTTTTAGGCTCGGTAAGAATCAATTTTAAAGTCTCCATATCCAATGGTTCAAGATATGTCAATACCGGCAATCGACCGATTAGCTCAGGAATCAAGCCATAAGATTTCAAATCCTGGTGCGTAATATATTGGAGCAGATTGTCTCTGTCAATTTGATTTGTTTCAGCAGCATTATAGCCAATCACCTGGGTGTTGACTCTTCTGGCGATATTTTTTTCAATGCCGTCAAAAGCTCCGCCGCAAATGAAAAGTATATTTTGTGTATTCACTCTAACCATTTTCTGCTCCGGATGTTTGCGCCCACCTTGTGGTGGAACATTTACATCGGTTCCTTCCAACATTTTAAGCATAGCTTGTTGAACTCCTTCACCGGAAACGTCTCGTGTAATGGAGGGATTGTCACTTTTCCGCGCTATTTTATCTATTTCGTCAATATAAACAATTCCTTTTTCAGCAGCGGCTACGTTATAATCGCAAACTTGAAGAATCCTGCTGAGGATACTTTCTACATCTTCTCCAACATAACCCGCCTCAGTAAATACCGTAGCATCAACAATAGCAAAGGGCACATTCAAAAACTTAGCGATCGTTTTGGCTAAAAGCGTTTTTCCTGTTCCGGTGCGACCGACAAAAAGGATATTTGATTTTTCAATCTCAATATCGTCTGTAATCGGTTGCCGCAATCTTTTGTAGTGGTTATAAACTGCAACAGAAAGATATTTTTTAGCTTCATCCTGACCTATAACGTATTGATCCAGATGGTTTTTAATTTCAATTGGAGTCACTGCTTCGGGCAGGAAAAAATCATCCCGTTCAGTTTCCTTTTTCCCGGAATACAATTCTTCCTGGATGATTTCATCAGCTTGCTCAACACAAACTTCACAAATATGGCCATCGATACCAGCAATCAGGATCAATGCTTCAGCCTTATCCCTACCACAAAATGAACAACGGTAACTATTTTTACTTCTTTTCATAAAATTTATACCTTCAAAATGTTTCCTGCAAAATTACCAAAAATAAATCAGTGAATACAGTCAATTTTCATTAAAAAAGACCATTTCTAAGACAAATAAACTCCATCAGCCCAAAAAAAGAAGGACTGATGGAATTTATTAGCCTATTTTTTAAACCAGTTTAAATATAACTAAACTAAGACTCTTCTTTGCGTGGGTTGTTGCGATCTAATACTTCGTCGATCAATCCATAAGCTTTTGCTTCAGTAGCAGTCATCCAGTTATCACGATCACAATCTTTTTCTATCTTATTGTATTTCTGTCCTGTATGGTGGCTCAAAATGTTGTAAAGCTCTTTCTGCATGTCTTTTATCAACCTATAAGAAATCTCCATATCAGAAACCTGTCCCTGCATACCTCCAAGTGGCTGATGGATCATTACTCGGCTATGAAACAAACAAGTACGTTTTCCTTTTGTTCCGGCAGTCAGCAATACAGCTCCCATCGAAGCTGCCAATCCGGTACAGATAGTTCCAATATCCGGTGACACATACTGCATGGTATCATAAATACCCAAACCAGCAATTACAGAGCCTCCGGGGCTGTTGATAAACATTTGCACATCACGTTTGGGATCAACCGATTCTAAAAACAACAGCTGTGCCTGAATTACATTTGCTACATAGTCATTCACGGGAACTCCCATAAAAATTATGCGATCCATCATCAATCGGGAAAATACGTCCAAAGCCTGAACATTCAGTTGGCGTTCTTCGATTACGGCTGGTGTAAATCCATGAATATTCGGTACACTAGGTGTCGTTTGTTCGATATATTTTTCAAGGTGCATGCTACTCATCCCTCGATGTTTTGTAGCATACTTCATAAATTCATCTTTGTGAAACATGTTGCTTACGGTTTTTTATTTATTAAACTAATTCAAGTTGCAGATAAATTCAATCCAACTGAAATTGTCCAATTTTGAAAAAAATCTTCGTTTCAATCGGAGCATCCACAACTTATGGTAAACTAATAAGCGAATCGGACAATCTCCCAATCGCTTCTTTTCGTTTATACGCAAAAATTATAAAACTGTAACAAATAAACTAAGAAATGTTTTAAAAAAGAAAGATGATATCGATGGATTCGATCAAAAAAAAGATAAAAGTATTAAACTGCCTGAGTTTGAAAAAATGTTAAAATTTCATATCAAGCAGGTGCAGTTTTCAGAAAGCGCAGTTACTGTTCAATGTCTTCTGCAAGTTCCTCTTTTGCTTCTTCGGTTTGATCGCTTTCGATTTCGGCAGTGGCCTGCATCACTTCTTCACGAGCTTTTTGAATAACTTCATCAAAATCGTCCGAACTTATTTTTTTATCTTTTATGGTCACAATCTCCCGAACGGCATCAAAAAGCTTATCGCTCATCAATTCCTGGTACAACTGGTCAACTTGTTGTTCATCCTGCATCAAACGATTGGCGGTATTGAGGATAACCAATTCATCACCATAACCCTGGAAATAATTTCTAACTCGTTCTTTAAAGCCTTCAAAAACTTCCTCTTCTTTAACTTTCAGATCAAATTTCTTGGCTATTTTTCCTTTGATCAAAGACCACTGGAGATTTTTAGCGAAGTTTTCGTACTCCTTATCGACAATGTCAGAGGTATTCTTTTCGCTTGAAGCTACTAACCATCTTTTCAAAAATTTATCAGGCAATTCAAGTTTATTCTTTTCCAGTAAGAAATCCTGAAAGTCTCTGAAAAGCAAGCTTTCAGACTGGCGATCATAATATTTTACAATATCTGTTTCGACTTTAGCTTTTACTTCTTCAATATTTTTAGCATTGCCTTCTCCGACATATTTATCGAAAAAAGCCTGGCTAAGTTCTGCAGGTA
>JANQFJ010000027.1 GCA_028277915.1 Saprospiraceae bacterium | reverse complement strand
CCGCAAATCTTTTTCGAATAAGCCGAACCGATGCCTCTGAGTTTTTGCCAATCTTCCACCGAAGCAGTATTGATCTCAATTTTTAAATATGTTTGAATTTCATAAGATTGCGGAGTATTGGCAACATTGCTGGCGAGCACTTTAGTTGTTTGATTTTCAACAATTTTTATATATGGAAAAAGTCTTTCAAAGGCATCTTCCGTGATACCGTAAATTTTGCTGAGATCTTCTCGTTTACGAAAAGTGCCGCCTTTTTTACGATAATTCATCATGATCTTAACCACTTTTTTTGACAATCCAAGGCGTAGCAAATCTGCTTTGGAAACTGTATTTGGATCAAATTCAAAAAGCTCAATATCAATTTTGGTTTCAACTTCAGGTTTGTTTGCTTCAGAATTGATTTTCTCATTATCTTCATAAAATAAAATGTACCCTTTCAGTCGATCATAATCGTTTTCAGCTAACCCATAGATTTTTTGTAAGTCTTCTTTTTTAAAAAACTTTCCACCTTTATTGCGATAATTTTCAATTGTTGAAGCGACTTTTTCAGATAATCCCAGTTTGATAAAATCTTCTTTTGAAGTCGTATTGGGATCAAATACAAAAAGAGAATCCTGAAAACCTGGTTCATTGGTTCTGTCATTTTTTTGATAAAAAGAATCAATCTGATTTTGAAAGTGACTAAAATCCATGCTTCCCGATTTATTAAAAAATTGCTTGAACACAATAGGTGCAAGCACCAAGGCCACGCAAATCGCCGCTAAAACAAACAGGCCATTTCGTTCGGATCGCGTATAATGAAAATATTCTCGTAAAAAATTGGCCATGATTTCAATCAATTGTTTTGGTAAATGCTCCCATTGTATTTATGTCGTGATAAGGAATATTTTGGGCTGAACAATCTTGTTTCCATTTAAATCTTTTGAACTTTTCCATTGCTCCGTCGATAATGATCAATTTGAAGTCAAAACGCTGAACTAAATCCTCCAATTCAAAATTGGCATTTTGTCGAATCAGAATATAATCAACATCCAGTTTTTGATTTTCTGTATGCGGAGCCAATTCTTTCAAAAAGGCTATTTTTTTATCAAAA
This sequence comes from Saprospiraceae bacterium, assembly GCA_028277915.1. Classification (GTDB taxonomy): domain Bacteria; phylum Bacteroidota; class Bacteroidia; order Chitinophagales; family Saprospiraceae; genus JAHDHW01. The sequence continues at coordinate 9,263 of JANQFJ010000027.1, read as the reverse complement.
AACTGAACAAAACCCTTGGAATGATACCAATTACCCTGTTGCAAATCCTCATAACCAAAATGGTACTTTTCAGTGGATTTTATGCCTTTTGAAAGATGGTATTCGCTAGTGGCAAAAAGGAGTGTTTTAGCATCGACATCCAGATCACCAAAGCTGACAACCTGCTCTCCATCAATGAATTCAGCATACGTTTTATTTGGCATATGATAGAAAATGATTTCTTTTTGAACTTGATTTTCCATCCCTCGAAACGCATAAATTCCACAAATCAAAACTGCAAATACCATGGCCCTTACCAACCAACTCATCCTTTTCGTATTGATACTAATCGAAACAAAAAATAGAAAAATATAAAGCAAAACCAAAGTACTCAGCCCAATCCAAATACCAGAAAGTAAGCTCGAAGGAATTTGTTCGATCAGAAAAATCAATGAGTTCATCACCCAAATTATTCCATTCAGGATCATCCCGATAAATTTTCCAAAGATCGGGAAAATTGAATCGACTGATAATAAAAACACTCCGCCACCTAGGATCAAAAAAGCAAATGGAACGACAACCAAGCCAGACAACCAAAAGTAAAGGGGAAACTGATGAAAATAATACAAACTTAAAGGAAAAGTGGTAAGCTGAGCTGCAATAGCTACAGCTGTCAGTTTCCAAATTGAATTGCCCAATTTGCTTTTGATATACCATAGTCGATAGACTTTTGGCTGAAAGTATACGATGCCAATTACCGCCAAATAGGAGAGTTGAAAACCAATGGTTTTGATCAAAAAAGGATCATAAAGAAGTAAACAAAAAGCAGAGGCTGCAAGTGTATTGTAGGTATTGACTGTACGTCCCAAACTTGTCCCAACAATGAGAAAACTAAACATCGCCGCAGCTCTCAATACTGATGGTGAAGCTCCAGTAATCAAAGCAAACAACCACAAACTAACTAAAATTATAAACGTTTTGATCCACTTCCAGGCAGGATGTCTCCAACGAATCCAGCCCAGCAGGAAAGCCAGAATGCCCCAAACCATACCAACATGCAAGCCTGAAACAGCCAAAACATGCATGGCTCCTGTATTGGCATAGGCTGTTTTCAAGTCTTCATTCAATTCATCCTTAAATCCCAGGATCAATGCTGAACCTACCGCAAATTCGTTTTTTCCCTGAAGTCTTGTTTTCAAAATATTTAAAAATGAGGAACGCATATCATATGCCCTTGCAAGCAATGGGTTTCCATTTAGAGAATTCAAAACTTTCCATTCTTCATTTGACACAAATGCCTGATAGTCAATGTTTTTATAATGAAGAAATTGACTATAATCAAAAGCAAGCGGGTTTAAGGGAGGCTTCACTGGCTTGACTGATACTTTGCAAATCAACCGGTCTCCATAGCTCAATTTACGCGATACAGCGTTATTTAATATGGAAAGTTGGACAGTTCCCTGGCAATCCTCGAAAGAATCATTTTCGATCTCGATCTTCTCGGTTTTGAGATTTATTTTTACATATTTGGAGCTAAACGATGGAGCATTGTCAACTTTACCGATGATCACATTTTCAGTGGTGAGCCATTTTTTGAAATGGTTTTTACGATTAAGATCAGCATGGTAAAAACACAGTTGATAGCCCAGCATTAGTAAAAACAAGTTGATGGCTAATCCATAAATCCAATTAAATTTATAACCTAATCTTCTTTTCGCAAGTAAAGCAAAAGGAACCAAAATCAGCAACAATAGATAATCAATAACTGGAATCGATCTGTCCAATTCTAAAGCAATGATTATCCCTGTGACAAAGGGAAGAAGAATGCGAACGAGAGGAATTTCTCTCCAGTTATACATTACAATTTCTCTGGATTATAAGTTTTCACATAATATTTAAGAAAAGAAGTTGAAGTTCATCAATGAGCACTAAAAAAATAAAAGCGTCTATTTTAATGAAGAATCAATCTCTTCTTCCAAACTAAAGTAGATAATTTTATTAGAGGAATGAAATAACAGCCCATTTTTTAACAATAAACTTACATTCTTTTTCATCTGATAAACTTAATCACCCTTTACATCCATAGTTGAAAACATTTACGATTTTATCTTTACCTTAGATAGGTTATTAAATCTCAAATTAGTTTATAGAATATTACTTTTTTGATATGAAAAAAAATGCACTTTTATTATTTCTATTCTTATTAAGTTTTTCAATCCAATCACAAAATGAATCTGTTTTTGCACGTTTCCCGGCTATTAGTCCTGATGGAAACAGTCTTACTTTTTCTTATCAGGGAGATATATGGGTTGGTCCAATGAATGGTGGCCAAGCATTTAGAATCACTATTCATGAAGCTTATGAAAGCAAACCAATGTGGAGTCCGGATGGAAATTTAATCGCTTTTTCGAGCAACCGGTTTGGGAATAATGATCTTTTCGTAATTAGCGCAAACGGAGGAATCCCTAAACGCATTACTTTTCACTCATCAAACGACAATCTTACGGACTGGACCAAAAGTGGCCATTTGCTTTTTGAAAGCAACAGAAACTACAGACAGATTGAATGGGACAGAGAATTACAAACAGTATCTTATAATGGTGGAACTCCAGTGCGGTTGATGGATGCTTTCGGTAGTGAGGCTGTTCAATCACCCAATGGAAAATTTATTGCTTTTGTGAGGGGTTCTTGTCGTATTTCACGTGAACAATATAAAGGATCTGCCAATAGAGATATTTGGCTTTATAATGTTGAAAATAAATCTTTTAATCAACTAACAACTTTTGAAGGACAAGATTATCACCCCGTTTGGGGCTCTAATTCGGATCTTTATTTTCTTAGTGCTAGAAGTGGAAAATACAATGTATTTGCATTACAAATTGATAAAAATGGTAAAGCTTTAGAACAAGCAAAGCAAATAACCAAGGAGGAGAAAGATGAAATACGATTTTTCGATGTGAGCGATGATAACAAAACGATAGTTTATGAAAGAGATATCAACCTTTATGCTATTAGCACAGAAGGAGGCACTGGAAACAAGATCACACTTCAAATAGCCACCGATTATCGTTTTGATCCTTATGAGAATAAATCCTTTAGCGATGAAGTCAGTGAATATGAGGTTTCCCCAAATGGAAAAAACACCGCTTTCATAATTCATGGCGAAGTATTTATTACTGAAAATGACAAAAAGAAAAGCCTTACAAAAAATATTAGTAATACTTCAGCACGAGAAAAAAATGTATGCTGGCTAAACGATTCCACTCTGATATTTTCTTCTGATAGAGATGGACATTACAATCTTTATCTGGCAAAATCTATTGATAAAGAACAAGAGAATCTTTTTAAAACATTAAAACGAAAGACAACAAAATTAACTAATAGTACCCTTGATGAACATTCCGCTAAGGTATCCCCGGATGGTAAAAAAATTACTTTTATACGCGGCGGAAATTTTGGTGAAAACAGTTTAATAGTCGCACATATTGATAAAAATGGATTGATTGAAAATGAGAAATCAATACAAAAAGGTTGGAGCCGTCCTCAGGGGATACAGTGGAGTCCGGATAGTAAATGGCTCGCTTATTCCATGTATGACCTAACTTTTAACTCGGAGATTTATATTCAGTCAGCGGATGGAAAAGGTGAAGCTGTAAATGTAAGTATGCACCCACGCGCGGATTATTCACCTGTTTGGAGTCCTGATGGATCGAAACTGGGATTTATATCAGCTCGAAATAACAGCAATGACGATATCTGGTATGTGTGGTTGAAAAAGGAAGATTTTCAGAAAACTAAACAAGACTGGGAAGAAGAGGAGGAAGAACCAAAAGAAGATGACAAAAACAAGGAAAAATCAAAAGATGAAAAAGATTCTAAGAAAGAGGAAATAAAACCAATTCAGATTGATTTTGATTTGATTTACGAAAGATTAGTGCAATTAACAAGTTTGGCAGGTGACGAAGATAATTTAGCCATTTCTAAAGATGGAAAAACATTCTATTTCAGTTCAAAAGCACCTGGTAAAAAAGGGAGTGATTTATTTCAGGTCAATTGGGATAAATCCGAGATGAAGGAAGTAACCAAAGGAGGGAAGTCTCCAAACGATGTAAAGATTGATAAGTCGGGAAAGTTTTTATATATGAATCTAAAAGGGAAATTATCCAGAATAAAAACTTCAGGAAATGAACTGGAAAACTTACCGGTAAATGCCAAAATGACTATCCAGTTTAAAGAAGAGTTGAACCAGGTTTTTGAAGAAGCGTGGCGTGCTTTGCGTGATGGCTTTTATGATCCTGAATATCATGGGCAAGACTGGAATGCGCTTAAGACAAAATACAAACCCTATTGCATGGCTGCTTCTACGAAAACTGATTTTTTCTACATGTTTAATAACATGCTTGGTCAGCTAAACTCAAGTCATATGGGTTTATACGGACGAGATAGGGAAAAAACACAATTAGAAAAAACTGGCCGGTTAGGGATTGATATTAAACCAACTTCTCAAGGTGTCGAAGTTATCAGGGTTATTCCCAATTCACCATCAGACAGAATAAGTAGCAAACTTGAAACAGGTGATGTAATATGGGCTGTTAATGGAGAAAAAGTAGAAAATAAAATTAGTTTTTGGTCTTTGTTGGGTGGTACAGTGGATACCAAAATATTACTAAATGTAAGAAATAATAAAGGTGTTGAAAGAGAAGTTGCCATCAGGCCTATTGCTAGCCTTGGCAACCAACTATATGATGAATGGGTAAAAGAGCGAAGAAAACTCACGGAAATATATTCAGATGGCCGTTTGGGTTATCTTCACATAAGGGGGATGAGTATGCCAAGTTTTGAGCGTTTTGAGAGAGAATTAACTGCTGCTGGTCATGGGAAAGAAGCCATCGTGATTGATGTACGTTATAACGGAGGTGGTTGGACCACAGATTATTTAATGGCGGTATTAAATGTTAAACAACACGCCTACACCATTCCAAGAGGAGCAACAAGTAGTTTGAAAAATAATTTGAAATATAGAGATTATTATCCGTTTGCTGAAAGACTGCCATTTTTTGCTTGGAACAAACCATCCATTGCACTTTGTAATGCAAATAGTTATTCAAACGCTGAGATATTCTCACATGCCTATAAAAACCTTGGGATAGGTACACTTGTAGGCAAACCTACATTTGGCGCTGTAATTTCAACTAGTGGAGTTAGCCTTGTTGATGGTTCGTTTGTACGGATGCCATTTCGAGCTTGGTTTGTAAAAGCAGATGATAAAAACATGGAGAAAATCCCGGCTGTACCCGATATTGATTTGGATAATTCCCCTGATAGCAAAGCAAAAGGAGTTGATGAGCAGTTAAAAAAAGCTTGCGAAGAATTGTTGAAGCAGCTGGATGCTAATAAATAGACCAGGACAAAAATAGATAATTTTTGTCCTGACAGATAAACCTTACCACTAAAACAATAAAATTACGGAGTCTTCTCTCCTACTCCATTGGATGTGGTGTATGAAGGCAAAGTGTAACGCTCAACAAAATTTTTCATTTCTTCAACCATCTTTGGTGAACCGATAACGATAGTGGTCCTTTCGTGTAATTCTTTAGGTTCCATATCCAGGATCCGGTTTAATTGGCAATTGATGGCCAAGCCACCAGCCTGCTCAACAATAAACGAAAGCGGATTGCATTCATAAAGCAAGCGCAATTTTCCTTGCGGATATTTTCGTGTATTCGGATAAAGGAATATTCCACCCTGGAATAGAATCCGGTGTACATCAGAAACCATAGAACCAATATATCGCAGCCGAAGGTTCAAATCAGAGCAATAATCAATATACCGCCGCATTTCTACGTCAAATTTGAGATAATACCCTTGATTGACTGAATAATATCCACCTCTGTCAGGAATTTCAATATCGCGATGTGATAAACAAAATTCTCCTATACTTGGATCAAGTGTAAAGCCATTGACACCTCTTCCTGTAGAATAAACTAAAATCGTAGAAGTACCATAGATCACATATCCGGCAGCTACCAATTCAGTTCCTTTTTGTAAGAAATCTTCTAACTTGCAGGGGCCTTTTTCGTCGCTAATTCTCCTGTAAATCCCAAAGATTGTTCCAACGGATACGTTGACATCAATATTGGAAGAACCATCAAGCGGATCAAAAACAACCACGTATTTGGCGTTTTTCGACTCCACTGTTGGTATTTCAATGAAATCATCATTTTCTTCAGAAGCAATTCCGCAGCATTCACCGCTGTTTTTCAAACAATCGATCAGTTTATCGTTAGCATACATATCCAGCTTTTGTACGGTCTCTCCACTGGCATTTTCGGAACCATGGACACCAAGTATATTGACTAGGCCAGCTTTGTTTACTTCTCGATTTACAATTTTAGCAGCAACTCCGATATCTCTGAGCAGACCAGTCAGTTCACCGGATGCATAAGGAAAGTCTTTTTGGCGATGAATAATAAATTCATCCAGCGTGATAATTCGATTCATTAGGTTAGGTTAAATTTGTTTTAAATTTGGATGCAAAGATAGAAAAAAATATGCGCCAAGGTAAGGGCTGGCTTTTATAAATATTAAAAAAAATAATTCTTTTATTTCTAAAAATCAGTAAAATCAGGTCAGATTTCATTTTGCTGAAAAGTTCGTTTATTGCACAATAAATTGTGGGGAAAGATTTTGAAATTTGGATAATTTTAAAATAACTACCTTTGCTGATCTAAACAAATTCACCTTTCATACAGTTAAAGAATAGGTAATCCAAGAAAAGCTAAAAATTGAAGGAACTCTCCTATCTCAACAAGTTTTTTTACAAATATCGCTGGCGATTTTTGCTGGGCATCATTTTCGTTTCACTGTCCAATTATTTCAGAGTATTGCAGCCCCGGATGATCCGGCAGGCCCTGGACCTCGTAATGGAAAATGTCAGCATGTACAGGCTTCTCAACGGTTTTGAAACCCAAAAAGAGTTATTAACCATTCTCGGAAAAGCGCTTTTGTTTTTTGGAGGTTTGGTACTTTTTCTTGCTTTGGTGATGGGTATTTTCATGTATTTTATGCGGCAGACGATTATTGTAATGTCGCGTTTGATAGAATATGACATTCGGAAGGAACTCTTTTCCCATTATGAAAAGTTGAGTTTGTCTTTTTATAAAAAAAATAATACGGGAGACCTGATGTCGCGAATAACCGAGGACGTATCTAAAGTCAGGATGTATCTGGGTCCTGCGGTTTTGTATGGGATCAACCTGGTTTCTCTATTTGTAATGGTCATAGCTTCAATGTTGAGTGTCAGTATCGAACTCACTTTGTACAGCCTTTTGCCACTTCCTTTTCTATCGCTGTCCATTTATTTTGTGAGCAATATTATCAATAAAAAAAGCGAAAAAATTCAACAGCAGCTCGCTACGCTGAACAGTACTGCCCAGGAGGTTTATTCCGGGATCAGAGTTGTAAAATCCTATGTCCGGGAGAATCCTATGGTAAACTTTTTTGCAGAGCAGAGTGAAACTTTTAAGCAAAAGTCCATGGGATTGGTTCAGGTTAATGCGCTCTTTTTCCCCTTGATGTTATTGCTCATAGGAGCGAGCACCATAATCACTGTTTACATTGGTGGATTGCAAGTCGCAAAGGGTAATATCACTCCAGGCAATATTGCCGAATTTGTCATTTATGTTAATATGCTGACCTGGCCGGTAACGGCAACAGGTTGGGTAGCTTCGATAATCCAACAAGCCGCCGCTTCCCAAAAACGAATCAATGAGTTTTTACAGACAAAGCCGGAAATAACGACCCCAGTTACAAATCCAGTGCCTTTAAAAGGAAGCATTAAGTTTGAAAACGTTCATTTCATCTATCCTGACTCTGGAACAAAAGCAGTGAATGATGTCTCCTTTGAGCTGAATTCCGGGCAAAAAATGGCGATCATCGGAAAAACAGGATCGGGCAAATCCACCATAGCTGACTTGCTGGTCAGAATGTATGACATAAACAAAGGAAAAATACTCATCGACGGCAAAAATATCGAAGAACATGATTTGGCTAATTTGAGACAAAAGATAGGATATGTTCCACAGGATGTATTTTTGTTTTCAGATGACATTGCCGGGAACATAGCGTTTGGAGACAGAGGAGCCTCCCGTAAAAAAGTGGAACAATTTGCAAAATATTCCGCCGTTTATGATGATATCAAAGGGCTATCTTCAGGCTTCGACACCATGGTAGGTGAGCGTGGAGTAACGCTTTCCGGCGGCCAAAAACAACGTATTTCTATCGCACGGGCATTGATCAAAGAACCTGACATTGTTATTCTTGATGATTGTTTGTCAGCTGTAGATACCAACACCGAGCAGCAAATCCTTGGTTACCTCAACAATGCGCTTTCCGAAAAAACGACTATTATTATAACTCATCGGATTTATGCTCTGCTCAATTTTGACAAAATAATTGTTTTGCAAGACGGTGCCATCATTGAAGAAGGCACTCACGAGGAGTTACTTGAGGCGAAAGGTTATTATTTTGAAATGTTTGAACAACAGCGTGTTGAGGATAGTAAAGAGGTCGATAGTTAGATTCAAAATTCTCTAAAATCATAATTTATTCTGGAAACTATCGCAATACAAAATCTGTTATTCGGGTTTTATTTTAATATTTTATTTTTTAATATAATAAATAAAAAACATTTAATTTTACTCTTTCCCGATTCATTTTTATGGCAGATTCTTTTGTTTTTTTAAACAAATAATTACATTTGTATGGTAGAAAATGATATTTTTTTGTTCATCAAACCCTAATAATTGTGGATAACGAGAATAACCAAAGGAGATTTGAAAGTGTGTATTCGAATAAGGTACGTGCAGGAAAAAGAAGAACTTACTTTTTTGATGTTCGCCAAACTAAAGGAGACGATTACTATCTCACTTTAACAGAAAGTACAAAAAGATTTAATGATGATGGATATGAAAGACATAAGATCTTTTTGTATAAAGAAGATTTCAACAGGTTTATTGCGGGTCTTACTGATGCTGTAGATTATGTCAAAACAGAGTTGATGCCTGACTATGATTATGATGAGTACACTCGCCGTCATGAAGAGTGGGAAGCAGCACGCAAACTGGAAAATGAACAGAAAGCTGCCGCTGTTGCCGAAGAAAACAGTACAACAGAGGAAGCTACATCGGAAGCTGTTGCTGAATCCACCGAATCTGCTGAAGATAGCGAAGAAAATACTAGTGTCGAAACTGAAGACGACATTAGCTGGTAGAATTTTATGCTTT
>JANQFJ010000348.1 GCA_028277915.1 Saprospiraceae bacterium | reverse complement strand
ATTTATTGAGAGTACACGCCAGAAATAGGTTTTGTTTTCGATTAACGAGTCAACTAAAAATTCCAAGTCTGTCTGAAGATTTGATTCGATGATATTTATAAAATTTTCATCTTCAGCGATTTCAATCAGATATTCTGCTGCGTAGTCACTTTCCATCCAGGAAAGAGTAGGGGCTATTGGAATTCCAATCTGTCCGTTTTCCGGAGAAATTAATTCCGGTGCAGTTGGAAAATCGACGATCTGAATGACAATTTCCGAATTGATGGTGTATGTTCCATCATTAGCAGTAAATGTAATTGGATAATTCCCGACTTCGGAAATGCCCTGTACAGTGACTTCTATCGATTCGCCAGGGAGGGCATTGTTTGAACTTAAAAGAACTGTCGAACCTGCCGGATATTCACTGACTGAAAGCTGGATTCCTGAAGAATCGAAGTCAGTTCCAAGCATAATTGGAAAAACAATATCCTCACCAACACAAAAAGCTGGTGATTCAACATCACTGCTAATAGACAAATCCGGAATTATGGTTGAGCAGATATTGAGGTCCCAGCCGTTTAAAATTCCACCATCTCCTTCAGCCTTATCGATGACTGTCAGTTTCCAGGTTCCATTTGCGACTTCTCCATTAAAAACGGCTAAAGGCTCCATTGGTCGGAATGATCCTTCAATGGCCATATTGCCTTCATTACATGTGGTATCAAAAGCTTCATAACTTTCTGATGTTTCATCATCGAAAGAGGAATACAGATTGTCTTCAGGACATCCGAAACTGGATGATGGAACGCCTGGTTGATCAAATAAAGTAATGGTTGTTCCTGTTGGAGATGCTATGGTAACGACTAAATCCCCAACCCAGGTGTGGTGAATGTCCAACGAATTGATATCAACATCGGTTACAATGCCGTTTTCTTCAATTTCGATAGTTGAAATCGTAGAAGGTGTTTCTTCTTCAGGAAGGATTATGGGAACATCAAGACTGGAAGAAACGATGCACTGAATATCAGCCGTTGTAAAAGTAAATACTTCCGACCAGTCCCCATGACCGCAAAGATTAGTGCCACGTACCCGCCAATAATATTTTGTTAACTTTTCCAAGGTCGAATTGCTGAAAAAGTTTGTATCTAAATTGATAACACTTTCAATGACATTTGAAAAACTGGCATCTGATGCGATTTGTAAATCATAGGTAATCTCCTGGGCTCCAGCGATCCACTTAAACCGAGGGATAATAGACGTACTATATTCACCATTTTGTGGAGTTAATGGTTCTAATTGTGGAGGCACCGTCTCAAAAATGGTAATATTTATTTCACCCATAACCGTTGCAAGCCCGTCAGTTCCAGAAACAAAAATGGTATAATCACCAGTTGGTACTGTAGGTTCAATGCTTAGATGCAGCTGCGTCGAGTCGCCTGGAAAGATGATGTTTTCATCAAAACTTAAAATATCTGTTCCTGGGAGGTCTGTCGAAGCAGAGAGGGTAACATCCGATTGAAATGCCTCGCTGGTAAATATTTTAAAAGAAGAATTGGAAGGAGAGCAAAGATCGGCAACCGAGGGATTTCCTTCGACAAAAATACTGCAATAACTAATCTCTCTTCCGTCCAATGTAGTGATACCAGTATTGTCTGGATCCAGCCAATCTTTTAATCGGGTAGAAGAAGTGCCGTTACCTACCCATGAATTAGCAAAACTACCATACCAGTCAGATTTATCATTGCCACAAGCAGCAGCACCTCCATGAAGCTGGCCTACCACGCGTTTGTTTTGATCAAATAATGGCGATCCTGAAGAGCCTTGCTCCGTAGTTCCATGATCCCAGTCAATCACTCTTACATGGGTAAAATTTGTTGATGGATTCTGTTCCAATCCTGCTGTTAGCATCAAAGGATCATCTTCAAAGCTAATTCTTTTTTCCTCTCCCCCAGGATGATGAATTCCAATTGCTTTGGTAGGAGCGACTGGAAGTATGCTCCAACCTGCAAAAAAAGCATTCGTTGACTCAGCTATTGGATCGTCAAGTTCCAGCAAAGCAAAATCTGAATCGCCATTGCCTGAGCGATATATTGCACCGGTGTTAAATTCATTTAAAACGCCATCACCGTCAGTTCCGTTTTCTTCAGACCCTAATTCACGACAATAACTGTTTTCAAAATTCCAATAAGCTACAATCGTAGCGGCATTAGACTCGGTAATTCCACAATGTTTTGCAGTCATAAAATAAGGTGTGCAATCGTTTCTTGCATTGTTGACTAAAAAACCTGTGCAGAAAGTCGTTCCATCAGATCCAATAACTCCCACTGATCGAATAATATCCCGATATTCTTCTATCTGAGCCCATCCGTCCAAAGCTCCACAAATAACATCAACATTGCAATTGCCAGCGCTTAAGATCCCAAAGCCCAGAAAATCATGATTTATATAATTCAATTCCAATTCCAGATCATTTTTTGATTTTTCTGGAATTTGAACCTCAAGAACGACTTCATCTCCTGGAAAAATAGGTGTCCAAAGTTGTTGGTGTTCTTCATTGTCAGCAGGAGTAAATGGTCCAAGTACTTTTTGATAATCAGTAGAATACAAAATCAGCGACCCTCCCTTTGGCATTTTGTATTTTGTAAAACCTAAATTAATTGATTTTGCTTTTAAAGATTGGATTACCAATCGCCAAACGAGGTTACCGCTTTTAATACTTTCCCAATTGCCATGAGTAGAAGGGGAAATGTTTACTTCAATACTTTCTGCGAATCGGGGTGCAATGCCAGGTCCGCGTCTTTCCAACTCCGATTGGAGTAACGCTGCGTTGTCAAGTTCCGGCATTAGTAATTTTTCAATTTCTGTAATTGGACTCGTACCCTGAGCTATTCGGCTGTCATTTTGAGAAAAACCAAATAACGAGAAAACAGTAAGAACAAAAAGCAAAAATCCAATTTTCATAAATGAGTGGTTTAAATGAATGCAGAAGCGATTAATTAACTACAAAAAAGTTTCCAAATAATGGAGGAGGATTGGGATTCCTAATGCTATTTAAATGACTTTATACAAAACACTTTTAATCTTATGTTTAAGTTGCTGAAAACCAATTAATTTTAAATATGTGTTGGAGCATTTTGAGTTATAGTAAGAAGATTTTATTATCGGAATAAATGTAGATATTTCCGATTATGAAAGCATTTTATAGGAAAAGAAATGAGAATTTATTGACCGGCAAAGAATACGGCATTGCTAAACAGGAATTTCCCTTGATGCCAAAACCCTCTGAACAATGGGTTGTCAATCATGTAAATTACACTACCGCGCCCCAAAGATTGAACACCAAAAACGGTTGTATTTTCCATTTTTCTAATGGTGTTTGATCCAGCAAAGCCAAATATTAAAGGGTCTTCTTCAATATAAAAGACATTCCAGGTATTTTTTAAAAACTGGTAAGCTTTTGTACTGGTTTTTAAAGAAAAATAATAATCCGGAAATCCATATGCTAGTGGATGGGTGTTGTCCACTTTTAGCTTGAAAATAGCTCCTGGCATTTGGTTGCTGATTGATCTTCGTCTTCGGTCAGCGTAAGGTTTTAGCCTTTTATCCAGAACCAGTTCTTCGTTTTCTTTTTTTGCAGCTCCTTTTTCTTTTGCGCTGGCATATTTTTCAATCGTAAATCCGCTTTGCCCTTCCAACGCAGATAGTGCACTGCCCAAGGCAATCAATCTTCCTCCTCCAGAAATCCAGTTTTTAATCTTCTCAATTTTTAATAGGCTTGAGCGGTAACTACCGCTGGGCATAATGATCAAATTATATTTTTCCAACTTTGCATAGTTCAAGTTTTTCAACGGAAGAATAGTGATGGGATAATTAAGATCGCTTTCAAAGAAATGCCAGTTTTGACCAAATGAGCTTGCAGAAATACGATCGTCTTGAAAAACTGCAATTTTGGGGGTAGTGATGAGATGATTTTCTCCAGAACCCAAATCAAAACCATTGGAAGAGAATCCGCTTTTGACAGCAGTAATATTTCTTTGAAACTTGTTGGCTGATTCGATGACAGTTTCGGCAAATGCGAGATTTTTTCGATTATCAGCTTTTGTAATGATCAAGGTTCCCAAGCCATAATCTTTTCCTTCCAGTTCAAAGTGTTTATTAGCAAACCTTACTTTTATTCCTTCGTTTAATAGTGCACCCAAAAACTTGGCATCTTCTATTGATTGCCATTCAAGAAGAAAAGCGTATGTTTTTTTTGGTTTTTGCTGTTTGGATTCAAATTTATCAAATTGATATGGATTTTTGACTGCGACTTTTTGATCGACAGCATAAGCTTCTAGGCCAAAAGCGTAAGGTAATGCCCATGCTGTAATATCGTAAGTAAGTGAATCCATTAAAAATGGACTTGGTTCGAAGAGTACTTGAGCAAGTACAGATTTTGGCTGATATGCTGATATGATAAGATCCTGATTGTTTATTGAGTAAGATTTAGTTTTTCCACTAGCGTAGTGATATGCATTGATATTCAACGTGTTCTCAATACTACCATATTGAATTTTGTGTTTATCCAAAAATTCACAAAGTACCTTTATTTTGTCTTTTGAATTAGAATGAGAGACAACGAATGCTTTATACTTTCCCTTCGGATTATATATAGGTTCTTTAAAATATTCTTCGAATTTTTGGACTAATCTTTTTGCATTGAGTGAACTGATTTCGATTGTTGAAATACTGGTGGTTTTATGGTGTTCAATTCTGTCTTTTAGTGTAAGTAAATCGCCATTTTCTAAAACTATTGCTCTTCCGGCTCTGCTATGTCCGGCTTGTTCATAGGTCATGCCAATACTTCCATTGAATATAGGATAGGTATCACCATAGGCCGGGTAAAACAAATCGAAGTCTTCACGAGTGTAATAAAGCCATGCATTTTTGTCAAAATATTTGGCATGATTTCGACCAATTTCTTGTTGAAAATCGCCTTGCCAATCGGTGATATACTTGTGGTAGGGTTGTGCTGCAGGAGCAAAGTAATATGGAGAATTGTGTCCCATTTCATGAAAATCTACATGGATATGTGGCATCCATTGATTGTAAATGTCAAGTCTTTGTTGTGTTTCCACTTGTGAAGACCAAGCCCAGTCCCGATTGAGATCAAAAAGGTAATGATTGACTCTTCCACCTGGCCAGGGTTCGTTGTGCTCGAGCGATTCTACATTTGGATTTACAACTTTATTATTGACATTCCATTGCCAGTGAGTATATCTTGAATACCCATCAGGATTGATGCATGGGTCAATGATTACAACGGCGTTTTCAAGCAATGGTTGGATGTTTTTATTGCTGGGATTCGCTATTTCATAAAGGGTAGCGATTGAACTCTCAGAAGCTCCGGCTTCATTTCCATGGACTCCATAGCTCAGCCAAATGATGGCGATTGGATCGGAGCCTGATGGAGTCCCTTTCATCAGGCCAGCTCTTTTTAGATTATCCGTCCTGATTTGTTCAAGTTTATTGATGTTTTCGGGAGAAGAAATGATTGACCAAATTAGTGGTCGTTGCTCGTTGGTACGACCATATTCCTTGACTATTATATGGTCACTATTTTCGGCAACATGTTTAAAGTAATCAACCAGAAGGTGATGTGGTGTAAATTGCTCACCATATTTAAACGGGAAAAATTCATCGGGTGATTTTAAATTGTTTTGGGTATAAACAAAAGAGGAAATTAAAATCAATAGAAGGAGAGTACTCAATTGTCTGAAATGTGTCATAGAATTTAGATTTTTTGTCAATACGCTTAAAGTAGGATCAGCGAAAATAAAAAAAATCTAAACCAATCAATATTAATAAACGGCCTCGGCGATTCTCCTTATCGTTTCGGGGTCACCCATTGTGTAATAATGAAGGCAAGGAACCCCTTCAGATTTTAGCTCTTTGCTCTGCTGGATACACCATTCGATACCAACTTCTTTAGCGCCTTCATCATTTTTCACTTTTGCCAATTCTTTAACCAAATCATCCGGAATATTGACATGAAAAAGTCTTGGAAGAGAATTCAATTGATATCTTCTAGTCACCGGTTTTAAGCCAGGGACGATTGGAACCTCGATTCCTATTTTCCTGCAAGCCTTCACATATTCGAAATATTTTTGATTATCAAAAAACATCTGAGTAACAATATAATCCGCGCCTGCTTTGACTTTTTCCAGCGTAAAATTCATGTCAGTTTGAATGTTTGGAGATTCAAAATGCTTTTCAGGATAACCGGCAATTCCAATACAAAAATCTGTTTTTTCACCATTTACGATATTCGAATCCAGGTATTTTCCGTTATTCATGTCCACAACCTGTTTCACCAAATCAAGAGCATATTTGTGCCCGTCGGGTTCAGCAACAAATTTTCCATCAAATTTTCGAGCATCTCCGCGTATAGTCAAAACATTGTTGATATTCAGGAAGTTAAGATCGATTAGGGCATTTTCAGTATCTTCTTTGGTAAACCCTCCGCAAATCAGGTGAGGTACTGCATCCACGCCATACCGGTGCATGATCGATGCACAAATCCCAACGGTGCCGGGTCTTTTGCGTATGGCCGTTTTTTCATAATAACCGCTGGGTTTTATGTTGTAAATAAACTCTTCCCGATG
>JANQFJ010000334.1 GCA_028277915.1 Saprospiraceae bacterium | reverse complement strand
AGGTTATCATGGACGATCGTGACATAACTTTCATAGCTTTTCGCAATTTCTGTTCCTGGATGCTTCGTCATCTTAAAATCATCGAGAACAAGCGTAAACGGCAAAACATGACGTTTGCGCCTTAATTGAAAATAATAGACTTTTTCACCGATGGAAACCGGTGTTGGTTGTGATTCTCCACCGAAAAGTAATACTTTTTGTGAACGATCAGTGCCATATTGTAACTCAAATATAATGCCTGGAAAATTCTTCTCCGGTTCACGCTCAGTTTCCACTCCTCGTAAAAAGCCTATACCAGAAGCGTTAATCGGTGGCGTTGACTCAGAAACCATCGCAACACCGAAGGCTTTAGCATTTGCATAATATTCTTGTAAATTAAGCCGCGCATTCAAAAATGGCACGGATTGATCATGCCTTAGAGCATTGACATCGATTGCAGTAACGTTGCGTTTTGCTGGTTCGTTATTTTCCCAAGCAGAAAGCTCCCAGTTAAAATAAGATGATGAAACGTTAGATCCATGCCCCTCTACCAACATAAGGTTCGATTCTTCAGTAACATGAAACGTGACAAAAGCTGAAATAAAGTAACTTAAAAGTCCAACGTGAATAAGGATAATGCCAACATGTGATTTTTTGTAAACAAAGCGTGTTATTGAAACACACACTAAATTTACAAATAAAACCCATAAAATAAGCCGCGCGCCAGGAAAAGGTAAAAATCCTAAACTCAAAAAATACCAAGAAAAAAAGTAGCGTTGTTGAGCTGCATACAACCCTTGATCAACTTGAGCAACGGTTCCCCAGAAAGTTAACACAAAAAGTAAAAATAGACAAACAACTGTAATCTTAATCGAGGAAAAATATTTGATTAGTGTAATATTTTTAATTTTCTTTCTTAACGTATTCACTTTTCTACATCCAACGAGCGCGTTAATTCAATAAACTGGTCCAAGTTACCTTGCAAAGATGCGCGTACACCAGTCATTTTAACAAAAACGGTTTTATCACCTACATCAACAATGGCAGAAATCATGGATTGTGCCGCATCGTCATTTTGTAACTTCGTCATGTCAAAAATTCGTGCTTGAAAACCGCCTTCTGTCTTAATCATTTCTGATTGTACAATGAATTGATCAACTTCGTTTTCTGAAACATTTGTATTTATTTGTCCCAGCCAGCGCGTTATATTTGACCTTACACCACCTGCCATACCACCCAATGAAACGATTGAACACTCGACCGGATATGGACCATTAGAATAGAAGGTGACCAAACGCATGCCTGTTCCGGGAACCTCACTCCAATTGTTTGGCTTTCTCCAGATAAGGTTGATTTGGGCAACAGAATTCTCTACGGCATTTTGGAATTGAGATTGCTGCATGTTTTCAGCTAACAAGAGTGAAGGATGCGTGCGTAAAAAGGCGTGAGGATCATCATTTGGTATATTGACATTTTCTGGCTTGGGTTCAATGATGATTTCAGTATATTGGCGCTGTTGGATTGTTTGATTACAAGATGCCAATAAAAAAATTAAAAAGAGGTATCTAAGCTTCTTCATGTGGGGAATGTTAAATATTAATAAAAGTATTTTTACTATTTTATTGAAATTTAAAAATAAAACAAGAGAAATCTAAACTCTCAGTGTAGATTTTTGGGCAGCTTGAAAGGCTCTTTCGATACAATCATTAAAGGCAATGCCGCCAATATAATTGGCAACTAGATGTAGACCTGAGCGCTTTGACAACTCCGCCTCAACAGATTGAATAACGCTTAGATAATTTATCCCATATTGTGGAATAGCATTTGGCCATTTAAAAAAGAAGGTTTCTTTTGGTTTCTGATTAATTTTAAAACACTTATTAACTTCATCCTCGGCATAGCGACAAATTTCCTCTTGGTCTAACTTTACGATACCTCTATGTTCACTTCCTCCTAACATAACACGAAATAATATAGAACCTCCTGGAGCGCGATCGGGAAAAATATTGTGTTCAAACAAAACGCCCAATGCCTTTCGCTTTTGGCATGATGGAACAAGATAACCAAAACCAGGTGGAATTTCTTGAAAATCACTTACAGAGTAACCTAAACCAACGACCGCAATCGGAACGTATTGAATCTGGGCTAAGCTTTCTGCCAACTGCGGGTTTAATCCATGAAGAAGACGGCTTGCCGAATAAGCCGGTGTGCAGATAAATAATTGGTCAGCAGTATATTGATGATCCCCAGAATAAATAACATATTGATCATCATTGTGAGATATGGAACGAATTTCCTGATTAAGCAGTATGTTTGTTCTGTGCTGGTTTTCTAAACAATTGATTATCTGGGACATGCCAAGTCGAAATGAAGTTAATTTATTTTTTGATAATTGCGATCCTGTCTTACTCCTTTTGGTTTTCATCATTGCCATAAAAAGCGAGCCATACTTTTGCTCTAGTTCATAAATTCTTGGAAATGATGCTTTTAAATTTAGTTTGTGGATGTCGCCTCCATATATTCCTTTAACGAATGCATCAAAAAAAAGCTCTGTAAATCTTTTTCCAAATCGTCGGACGCCAAATTCATAAATGCTTTCTTGTTCATCTCCACTGGGCCCAATAAGTGGTTCGGCACAAACACGCAACTTCTGGAAAGCATTTAACAATGGAGATGTCAAAAATGATCGTGGATCGGTAGGAAATGGGATAAGTTGGTCCTTGATGGAAATAAATCGCAGTTTAGAAGTGTCACTTGTCTTCTGAAGGTCTTTTGTTAAACCTAAATCATCAACAAGATCTAATGTGCGTTGTTTTGAATCCAAAAAGCCGTTTGGTCCAATTTCAAAGGAATAACCATTACGACGTTCAGTACGAATTGTTCCACCCACATGTCCATTTTGTTCAAACAGTTTAATATCAATCTGTTTTTGATCCTTAAACTTTTTCTTAAGGTAGTGTAGCGTGGTTAATCCGCTTATGCCACCACCAATAATGGCAATATGATTTCTTACTTTTTCCATGGAAATGAGTGAACCTGATCAACAACCAACTTTACTTTGTTAACATCTGTGTTGGGCAAAATACCATGACTTAAATTAAAGATAAACTTTTGACATCTTCGTGCACCAACTAGAACATCGTTTGTTTCTTTGATGATTGTGTCATCCTCGCCTAAGAGCAAACCATTAAAAAGGTTACCCTGAATTCCCTTTTTAGTTTTTTGGACAATTGAACTATGACCAAGAAGAACCGTGTGACATACCGATAAAAATTGAGCTTCCGTTTGATCCATCAAACTAAGTAAATGACCACAATTTTTGACATAATAAATAGATGGTATATCAACCTGTTCAAAAATCTTCTTTACAAAGGGAAGCACATAATGTGCATAATCCGTCGCTCTTAATATTCCTGCCCAAGTATCAAAAAGTTGGAAGGCTTTAATCCCGGACTTCTTTTGTAAATTTAAATATTGAATAGTATTTTTTGTTAAAATATCCATTAATCTTGTAAAAATTTCTGTTTGATTGTACATAAAATGATATGTTTTAGAAAAATTTACACTTGATCCTCCTTCAATCAAGTACGTCAACACAGTAAACGGTGATCCAGCAAAACCGATTAATGGAATATGTTTCGATAATCGCGCACTGACTAACTCAATGATTCGGCAAATATAATCCAAATTATCAAAATCATGAATTCGTTGTATGTCAAAATTATGATTGATGATTGGTCCTTTAAGACTATCGAAATGAATATCGAAACCCATCTGTGCTGGCAATGTTAAAATATCAGCAAATAAAATTGCTGCATCGACATTTAAGATATCAACTGGCATGCATGTTATTTCGGCAGCCAATTCGGGAGTTTTAAACATTTCCTCAAGGGAATGCTTGGACTTTATTGCCTGGTATTGAGGCAAATAACGTCCCGCTTGACGCATAAACCAAACAGGAACTCGCTCATTTGTCCCTTCAAATGCCTGTAAAAAACTCGATGTATCCATAAATAGAAACCTATTTGTTCGTTATAATTATTATGATTTAAGAACAGTCGGTTGGGGGGCTACTTATCTGTAGATTTATAAGCTTGTTTACAATAAAATATTAAAAACTTTTCAAAATCAGAACCAATTTCCTCGATAATTTGTGCGCCAACGCGATATTTTCCAGCGGCCTCATCCTTATTACACCAAACAACGTTAACATTAAGCTGTATCGTATTCTGTTCATTAATATGGATAGCTAATTTAACCCTTGCATCTTTATCCAATTTTTTCTCAGATGAAAAACAAAAACCTTCGGCGGAAATATTAATAATG
>JANQFJ010000311.1 GCA_028277915.1 Saprospiraceae bacterium | reverse complement strand
TTTCAAATCATAAGCTATCCCCACTAAGCAAGCACTGAATAAAGAATCTTTTTGGGGGTTGTATTCCAAATGCTTTTTTATGGCTCTTTTGCGGTATTTTGCAATCTGTTGCTGGGTTGGACGAGTGTAGTCAATTTCATTGAGCTTGGGATTGTTAGAAACATATTTTACAACAAATTCATCGCCTTCTTCCAAAGGCATACCCGTTTCTAAAACAATGACAGATTGGTCATTAAAGTCCGTTTCAGAAGAATATGATTGACCATTTACTATGTAAAAATACTCGATTTCAGAATCCGACACTTTCAAAATTTTAGCCTTTCCTTCTTTTCCGTTCTGCACAAGCTCGGAAGTCGTTCTAAGCGAGTTGTCTTCATTCCAGTTTATCATAACCAAAGAGAAAATCACAGAAAGGATTAGAACCCCGCCAATAAACAAAAATCCTTGCAGCATGTGGCGCCGCTCTATTTTTTTGCGTAAATTATTTCGAGGAGTATCAGCTGTTTTGTTAATTTCAAAACTATAATAAAACTGGCCTTTAATTTTTTCAATGGATATCTCGCAGAGCTGTTCGTCTATAAAAAACGAATAGGTCTTATCTTCTAAAATTTCAAAATCGATCAGGATGATTTTTGCATCACAATAAACCAGCAAATGACCAGACTCAGCGCCATGCATCAATCCTACGTGGTGCTTCACACCTTTATCCGCAACATATGTCCAGTTAAATCGATTCAATTTATTTTAATTAAATAAGGCTTTTATAAGAATAACACAAAATCTATACAAAAGATACGCTGGCATTAAAAGAACATTTAATTTAACGAATAATTTAACATTATCGCATTTTTTATATATTTAACCACTTTTGCGCTAATCCAACTTAATAATTGAAAATTAATCGGTTATACATAAACAATACTCACTATGAATGCTGTAGAAAAAGAAGAACTTAGAATAAAAATTGAAGAAAAAATAAAACAGACAGAACAGGAGATCATCGAATTAGAGGAACTTACGAAGCCTATATCGCCTGAAAACTCCATTGGCAGGATTAGTCGAATGGACGCAATAAATAACAAAAGTGTTGCTGAAGCAACCCTCAGAGCATCCCGCAAAAAATTAGCCTCACTAAAATTTGCACTTTCGAAAATAGATACTCCCGAGTTTGGAAAATGTTCGGCCTGCAAAAATCCAATTCCAACCGCAAGGTTACTTTATATGCCGGAAAGTACACGCTGTGTACGATGTGCTGACCGATAAGAAAAAAGACAGGGCACCAACGTAAAAGATACGCAGCACCCTGTATAACCCCAAAAAACCAAATGAAAACAATCTACATAAAGCTCCAAAATCAGGAGCCATATGGACTGTAGCTCTTAATAAAAAGCCACTCGTCAATATTTTTAAGCATCCTCTTTCCGAACCCTCCTAATCTATCGTGCTTATAATTCCAATCAAAATAAATGAAAAACGTTATTCTCTCTAATTAAAACACTACAAGATGGAACAACTTATCTTCAAAAATGATTGTCATTTAAGTGTAATTTTTTTAATTCCAACTCGCTTTGCAGTAAAAAACAATAAAATGACAAAATTGTTTTTCTAAAAAGTGATAGTATATTTGAGCAAATGATCCGCAAAAATAATTATTCTTGCAGTTTTTTCATTTATTTTAAACAAATATTTTGCCTTACAAATATCAAAACTTTAATTGGTCAATACAATAAAGTTATCAAAAGAATTCGGTCGTTTCCACACAAAACAGTGTTAAATTCGCAATCTTCTTCTTTTACTTTCAAAAAAGAGAAATTTATGCTTTGAAAACGAAATTAGGCAAATATTTGTAAATCTTAAAAGGGAGTCAATACGTGACAAAAGTAAAGAAAATTTTTATTTGTTCAAACTGTGGAGCGAATTCTCCTAAATGGATTGGCAAATGTACTTCGTGCGGAGAATGGAATTCCTACCATGAAGAGGTTATTGTAAAAAACACCACACAGGAAGAAAAAAGAAAAACCTGGAAAAACACAGCCTATGGCAACGGCCCTCAGCCAATCGCTCTTCCTGAAATTAAGGCTGGCAATACTCAACGATTGGTCACCCCTGACCAGGAACTTAACAGAGTACTTGGGGGAGGAATTGTCGGAGGTTCTCTAATCTTGATTGGTGGACAACCTGGTATAGGGAAATCTACACTTATGCTGCAAGTGGCGCTTACCGTTCCTGCAAAAATTCTTTATGTATCCGGTGAAGAAAGCGAAGAACAAATTAAAATGCGCTCTGATCGGATCGGAAAACCAAATTCCAGCTGCTTTGTCTTAACCGAGACAAATACTAGCAAAATATTAGCCCATGCCCAAAGCTTGCGGCCTGATTTGATTGTAATAGATTCGATCCAAACCCTTTCTTCACCACATATTGATTCAACACCTGGAAGCATCTCGCAAGTGAGAGATTGCGCCGGCGAATTACAGCGATTTGCAAAAGAAACAGGAATTCCAGTAATCATCATCGGTCATATAACCAAAGATGGAGCTATCGCTGGACCAAAGCTATTGGAACACATCGTCGATGCTGTTTTGCAATTTGAAGGAGATAGAAATTATACCTACAGAATACTCAGAACCATTAAAAATCGATTTGGCTCTACAGACGAAATGGGCATCTACGAAATGCAATCAAATGGCCTGAGGGAGGTTTCTAACCCATCTGAACTATTGCTCTCTCAAAATGAGGAAAATCTCAGTGGAAGCGCTGTTTCAGCAACAATGGAAGGCATGCGACCCATGCTTATTGAATCGCAAGCTTTAGTGACAACTGCCGTTTATGGCACTCCTCAGCGAACTGCTACTGGTTTCGATTTACGTCGTCTAAGCATGTTGTTAGCCGTTTTGGAAAAACGGATGGGTTTCCCTTTTGGACAAAATGATGTCTTTTTAAATATAGCAGGGGGTATAAAAGTAGATGATCCGGCAATTGATCTGGGGATCGTCGCTGCTTTGATTTCTTCTTTGGAAGATATTTCGATTCCAAGTGACGTTTGCTTTGCTGGTGAAGTTGGCCTTTCTGGGGAAATCAGAGCAGTAAACCGAATCGATCAACGAATTCAGGAAGCTGATCGGCTTGGTTTCAAACAAATTTTTATTTCAAAATACAACACCAAAGGTTTAGATCCTAAACGCTATAATATTGACATTTTTACAGTGGGAAAAGTAGAAGAATTGTATCGGGCAGTTTTTGAATAAAATTTAAAACCTTGTATTCTTAACTGCGTTTTACTTTCAATGAAAACAACGAACCCAATAATTCTCTTCGATGGTGTATGCAACCTGTGCAATGGTGCTGTGCAGTTTGTTATAAAGCATGATAAAAAAGGTCAATTTCGTTTTGCGGCCCTTCAATCAGAAACCGGTGTAGAGCTTTCTAAAAAATACAATCTCCCAACAGACACCATGGATACTTTTGTGACTATCGTCGATGGAAAGAGTTATACCCGTTCAACGGCAGCACTGGAAGTTGCAAAGTTATTGGGTGGGCTTTGGTCATTGGCTTATGTTTTTATCATCATTCCACCATTCATTCGTAATGGTATTTATAATTGGATCGCCAAGAATCGCTACCGCTGGTTTGGCAAAAAAGATGCTTGTATGATCCCGACACCGGAACTCCGTGAACGCTTTTTGTAAATACAAAAGCAGCCTTCTCATTTCTTGAACTTTCCTATTATTATAATTAATTTCGCAGCTTCATTGAACTAATGATGTGATACAAACGTATTTGCATTATTCAAACATTTTAAACTCAAAAAAATGTCCAGACGTACAGAAATCGCAGATATTTTAAAAGCACCAAAAATAAATGAAAAAATTACCGTCATGGGTTGGGTTAGAGCTTTTCGTTCCAATCGTTTTATTGCATTGAATGATGGCTCAACAATAAAAAACCTTCAGGCTGTTGTTGATTTTGAAAATTTTGATGAAGCACTTTTGAAAAAAGTAAGTTTTCATTCGTGTGTCAAAATATCAGGTACATTGGTAGAATCCCAAGGTGCTGGGCAGGATGTGGAAGTAAACTGCGAAGAAATTGAAGTTATCGGTGAAGCAAACCCCGATGAGTATGTACTCCAACCAAAGCGCCAAACTATGGAGTTTTTAAGGGAGCAAGCTCATTTTAGATTGAGAACCAACACTTTAAGTGCTGTGTTCCGGGTTCGTCATGCCATTTCCTTTGCCATTCATAAATATTATAACGACAATGGCTACTATTAC
Organism: Saprospiraceae bacterium; assembly: GCA_028277915.1. Taxonomy (GTDB): domain Bacteria; phylum Bacteroidota; class Bacteroidia; order Chitinophagales; family Saprospiraceae; genus JAHDHW01. Next base: position 7,706 of record JANQFJ010000311.1, on the reverse strand, counting down.
ATGCATACGCCGATCATCACCGGAAGTGATGCGGAGGGAGCTGGAGAGATGTTCCATGTAAGCACGCTTGATGCTGAGAATCTTCCAAAAACTGAAGACGGCAAAGTAGATTACAGTCAGGATTTTTTTGGCAAAGAAACCAACTTGACTGTTTCAGGTCAACTGCAAGCTGAAATCGGCGCTTTAGCATTAGGAAAGGTTTATACTTTTGGACCAACTTTTAGGGCTGAAAATTCCAACACTTCCCGTCATCTTGCGGAGTTTTGGATGATAGAACCTGAAGTCGCTTTTAACGATATTCACGACAACATGGATCTGGCTGAAGATTTTGTAAAATATTTGATCAACTATATTTTAAAAAATTACCCTGACGATCTGGCGATTCTGGATAAACGAATACAGAATATTGAAAAAAACATGAAAACAGAACTTCGCCGCCCAATGGGATTGATCGACACTTTACGATTCGTTGTAGATAACGATTTTGAAAGAATCACCTATACAGACGCCATCAATCTACTTCGAAGTTCAAAACCCTTCAAAAAAGGTCGGTTCGAGTTTGAACCAACCTGGGGAAGTGATTTGCAGGCAGAGCATGAACGCTGGCTCGTTGAAAAAAAATTCCAAAAACCGGTAATCGTCCGCGATTATCCGAAAAACTTCAAAGCATTTTATATGCGTTTAAATGACGATGGCGAAACTGTAGCAGCAATGGATGTTTTATTTCCGGGCATCGGAGAAGTCATTGGTGGGTCACAGCGGGAAGAGCGCCATGATGTTTTAAAAGCCCGAATGCAGGAAATGGGTGTCGAAGAGGAAGAACTTTGGTGGTATCTCGAACTTCGAAAGTTTGGTGGCTGTCCACACGCAGGCTTTGGACTTGGGTTTGAGCGAATGGTCCAATTTATTACAGGGATGGACAATATCCGGGATGTAATCCCATTCCCCAGAACACCAGGCAAAGCTGAGTTTTAATCGACTGAATTTTAGAAATTGTAGAAAACCACTGCCTCATCACCGATCTTTTTTTAATTTCGGTTGTTAATGGAGCCGTGGTTTATAATTTTATGAAAATCTCAACATGTTAGAAGTTCAAAACCTTACAAAAACATACAATAGCGGGTCTCGCTCACTGACCGTTCTGGATGATGTGAGTTTTAAAATCGAAGAGGGAGAAACCTTTGCGATCGTTGGTCCTTCGGGTTCGGGAAAGACCACTTTGCTTGGTCTCTGCGCTGGTCTCGATCGCGCCTCCAGTGGATCAGTGACCTTAAACGGAATCAAATTAGACGAACTCAATGAAGATGACCGCGCTGCTGTAAGGAATAAACATGTCGGCTTTATTTTTCAAAACTTTCAACTCATCCCAACGCTTACTGCATTAGAAAATGTCATGGTTCCGCTTGAACTTCGTGGTGAAAAAAACGCTGCAAAAACGGCTTTGGATTTATTGGAAAGAGTAGGGTTGGCAGATCGTAAAAATCATTACCCAAGCCAGCTTTCCGGAGGAGAACAACAACGGGTTTCTTTGGCCAGAGCTTTTTCAAATCGACCAAAAATCCTTTTCGCTGACGAGCCTACTGGCAACCTTGATGACGAAACAAGTCAAAAAGTCGTCGATCTTATTTTTGATCTTAACAAAGCCGCAGGTACAACCCTGGTTTTGGTTACTCATGATCTCGAACTCGCCAACAAAACTCAAAAAATCATTAAACTAAAAGGCGGGAAAGTTGTATAATTGACTTCATGAATTTTGGTAAGCTGATCCTATACAACTTTGCTGTGTTTCTTGGCTTATTCATACTTTGTGAATTGGGTTTTAAATTTTTTGCTCCAAATTATAAATATTACGAGCGGACTTACAAGGGGCAATTTGAGGCTTCCAATGCTGCAAATAAAACAGACACTAATTGGGTCAAACTGGATGCCGACCTTGGTTGGGTCTGCAAAAACAAAGAAAGTCTGAAATTTTACCGTCCTGAATTACACCAAATTCATTACCAAATTAACAATCAAGGATTTAGAAATCCGGTTGATTTTGATACCTTAAACACAGTCAGTTCCAAAAAAAGGATTCTCGTGCTTGGCGACTCTTTCCTTTTTAGCATCCTTCAGAAAGAGGAAAACACCGTTTCTTCTCTGCTTCAAAAAAAACTAGGTCAGAAATATGAAATATTCAACCTCTCGATTCCCGGCTGGGGATTGGACCAAATATTTCTGGCTTATAAAAAGTATGTTGAGATCATCAAACCTCATCAGGTAATTTTGTTGTACATTGACGATAACATTTCAAGATTGGCAGAAGCATTTTATTGGGGTGCAGGGTCAAAGCCGGCGTATAAAATTATTGAAAATGAATTAGTTGAGAGAAATTTGTACGAAGGAAAACTCAATCCAATCGAAGGATATTTTTTATTTAATTGCCAGATATTTAATCGAATTTACAAATATCTTTGCGAGCGAAAAGGGATTCCAATTGCTAAAAAAATTATCAAAGATTGGGCTGATTTGGAAAAAGAAAAAGGACGAACTTTGTCGGTAGTTCATTGTCCGAGATATTTTCAGTTAAAGGGTAAAAAAGCAAAAGGCCATTTTAATATTAACCCTGTTTTTGAAGAAGAGGCGATTCCTTTTTTCAATCTGCGAGATAATATGGTTCAGTTTTCAAAAGAAAAACAAAAATCATTGTTTCACCTCGAAGATGGTCACCCCTCCGATCTTGGAGCAAAGTTTATTGCAGACTTTATCCGGGAAAATGTTATTGATTAAAAAATCAGGCCGAATCGCGTTCCCCAGCAATTCGGCCTGTTATTAACAACTCTAATTTAATTAACTATAATCTCATGTTATATTCAAACTTTGCTTATTTACTTTGATTCTAAAAAAGAGACCAAGCTTTTGATATTCATTTCAACTCTTGCTTTGCTTAAAACAAAAGCTTGGTTTCTAAATTATAATCTCATGATTTTCTCAAATTTTGTTTTTATTGAACGGTTATTTTACCAGTTGCGACCAGCTGTCCTTTCGTTTCAATTTTATAAACATACATGCCGGAAGACAGATTTTTTCTATAAAATTCAAACTTCGGCGCATCAAATCGTTCGCTACGGATTAGCTTTCCAGACAAATCAAAAACATTGAAATGTAATTGATTTGTCTGAAATCCTTCCATCTCAAAAACTGCAAAATCCGTAAACGGGTTGGGATATACTTTTACATTAACATCGGGTAAAAATACTTTGCCGGTACTTACTGTTATAAAATCAGTCCACAAATCACCTGCTACCAAATGGCAAACTTCATTGGTGCTTGGTGGAGCATCATAATCAAAATAGATAGCAGCATCATTTTTAATCGCTGTTCCAATTGGGTTGTCGAGTCTTTGGGATATACGATATTTGACAAAACCGTTGGAGGCAGCAAAATTGGTACTGCTATCCGCTAAATCTATGTTGTTAAAGGTGAACTTCAGGATACCATTGCCATAAACTTCGAATTCGTAGTCATGACTACTCGCTCCCGGACGCACCGTTTGTGGGTCCAGGTAAGGCGATATGGTATCCCGAATCACCACCCTGATTGCCGTGTCTATTCCAGTATTCTGGAATTTTATGTGGTACTTTAAATCGGTATCGGTGACTATTTTCAAGCTGTCACCATAGCCTTTGGGATAGCCCCTCTTCAGTTGAGGGTTGGCTATTGAGATGTCCAGGTTTTCCTGAACTTCTACTGACCGGAAATGATCTTTGTCATCTTCCGGGAGTTGGGTATAAAAACCCGTTGTGTAATCAGTGCCGCCACCATCCACGCAGCCTTCGACTGCGAGGGTTGGGCGACTATTTCCGGGATGGCCTCCTGCCTGATATGGTTTTGACACTACTAACCGGTAAGTAGTTCCATCAGCAGGAAAAGCTAATAATTTGCTGTCATTTGGTTCAAGAGGTCCGATAGGTTCATCAATTCCAATAACTACATCTTCAATTATTACATAATCAAGAGCTGAGTTAAAATCACCTGAACCTACATTTTTGATTTCAAAACGAACGGAATCACCATCACAATAACCATTTACTGCAAGGCTGGAACCGTCCCACCCAGGCGTAGGCAAACAAATTTCATCGGGAGTAATACTGGCACGAATGCTATGTGTTTGAGCAAGCTTTGCGTTACAATCAACCTCAACTCTGACCCAGGCTGTTTTGCATTCTCCGATATCTAAATCTCCTACATCGAAAGTATAAAGGCTGTCATTTTCTACAGTTGTAAAAGCAGGCTCGCTGTCGATGTATTTTAGATCATCATCGATAATCAAACTAAGTATCACATTTTCAGCATCCAAAGTGCCGTGGTTACAATAGGTAACTTGAAAAAGAGAAGTATCACAAACTTCTAAAAACGGTGTTGAGATATCCACTTCAATATCTGTGCAGATAATATCCGGATCCGGTTCAACAGGTATATTGCGTACAATGGTATCATAAGGCTGGGAAAAATTCGCGTTATAAACCGGAGCACATAAAGACCAATATTCATTAGGTCGTATTAAATAAACCTGGTATTTAGCAGTATCTACTGGAATGGAATAATTCCCTTCAGCATCAGTGGTTCCATAGTGTGTCTCTGGACCTTCAGCTTTGACTACCCAATTTCTGATGCCTTCTTCATCGCCATCATATTGACAATCACCCGGAAAATCGTAAAACACATTGCCCTGGATATAATTAGTAAAAACATTACCGCCACTATCTGTTTTCAAATGGGTCACATCTGATGTAAAGTTTGTTGGGAAATTTTGAAAAGAAGAACCTGCAATGATAAATCCTCCATGAACTGTTTCTGTTACACTCAAACCAAAATCAAGGGCATTAGACTTCCCATGCAATTTGGTCCAAAGAGTATCACCATCGGATTCCAATTTCACAAGGGCAATTTGCGGATCCACAAGATTTATTTCAGCTGTACCCGTTAAAATATACCCACCATCTCTTGTTTGTTTAACTGATCTGGCTTCCTCAAAATCGGTTTCATTACCGAATTGTGTCACCCAAGCTTCGTCCACACCAGTGATGTTATCTATTATTTTTGCATGATAAAAATTCCCGGCATTGCTGTAACGGCCTGCCCAAACATAATGATTAACCTCATTTGTTTTAATTATTGAATAAGCAACATCAGCAGTTGAACCGCCATACATCTGATCCCATTGGATAATTTGATCAGCACCCACCTTAAGAATCCACACGTCTCTTTCATCCAATTCACCGGTAGAACCCGCAATTATAAAACCGCCATCTGGGGCCTGTACAATGCTACGTCCCTCATCGTCTTTTTGCTCACTGCCGTAGTTGTTTTCCCATTCAACGTTTCCGAGAGCATCAGTTTTAACCACATAAACATCGTCATTGCCCTGGCTTAAAATTTCAGCAGTTCCCGTAATTACATAACCACCATCCAAAGTTGCAGTAACTCCAAATCCTTCTTCATCTGCATCACCGGTTCCGTAAAACTCTTCCCATTGCCAATTTCCTAATGAATCAATTTTCATTAAAAACGCATCCCTTTTACCAAAAGTACCTCCTCCATTTGTTGTTCCAACAATGATAAATCCACCCCCATGAGCCTTAATGATTCCATGACCAAATTCCTCTGTCAGGTCTCCTCCACCTCCATTATTTAGTGGAAAGTCTTTTTCCCAAAGTACTTTTCCATCAACATCAGAGCGAATTACATAAATATTTGATTGTTCAAGTCCAGTCCCAGAATTAGTATTACCAACGAGAATATAGCCCTGATCCTTTAACTGCAAAATCGCTGTAGCCTCGTCATCACTGTCACCTCCATGATATTTCTCCCATCCATGCCCTCCCTGAGTAAATGCAGTGTACGAACAAATAAGCCCGATCGCTACCATGCACAACCGAAGTACGGCCTGCAGGCAGCTAAATGTGGGCTTTATTTTATTCGTTAATCTCATGAAAATTTGCTTTGTGTAAATCATAATACTTTACGTTACAAAAATGATGTAGTTTTTCGCTAAAAACAAAGACAAAAATCGTCAATTGTTGAACAACTTTTCAACCAAAAAATTAGTTATATCTTTGAATGTTATCTAAAAAGAGCTTATTTTCAACACTTTATAAATAAATAGCAATGTTCTTAAAATATACTTTTGTTGATTATATTATTTATATTATAAATGGAAAAAAGTTTACTGTTACAAGTTTTGCGATCTTGCTCGAAAAAAGAGTTCCGGGAATTGAGAAAATGGCTCCATTCCCCTATGCACAATCAACGACAAGATGTTGTCCGCCTTTTTGATTATTTGCTTGAAGATAACCATTTGTATAAAGATGATTTTTTACAAAAAGAAATTGTTTATCGCTGGGTATTTGGAAAAGAAACATTTGATGATGCGAAACTCCGACAAACGATATATTTTCTAAACAAATGTGTTGAAGAGTTTTTGATCTACCAGGAATTGAGGCACAATAAAGTAAGAGCCCAAATTGCACTGGCTACTGTTTATAGAAAAAAAAAGCTGAGAAAACCTTTTCAAAAAAATCTAAAGGTCACTAACAACCTCCAGGAAAAACAAGAGTTTCGAAATCATCAATATTTGCGAAATGAATATTTCCTTCAAAATGAGTTGTATTATTTTCAAATTACAATTAAACGCAAACGAATAGATCTCAACCTCCAAGAAGTGTCGAATGCTCTGGACGCCACTTATATCGCCGACAAAATCCGACAAAGTTGCCTGATGCTTACGCATCAATCAGTCTATGAAAAACAATCATATGACGTTGGAATGCTTAATGAGGTACTCGAATACGCTAAAATGAAAAACTTCCTCGAGTTTCCTGCGATAGCAATGTATTACTATAGCTATATGTCGATTACCGACCGAGAAAATGAAAGTCACTTTCAAAACTTAAAAAATGAAATCTCGGAATTTGGCTATTTGTTTCCCAAGACAGAAATGATGGATATTTTGTTGTCTGCCACTAATTATTGCATAGGAAGAATGAACGCAGGACACTCTCAATATATTAGAGAGGCATTTGAGCTTTTCAGATGGGGGCTAAAGGAACAAGTTCTTTTGGATGAAGGAGTGCTGTCCAGAATCACTTTTATGAACATAGTGACTATCGGCAACATGCTTGGAGAATATGACTGGGTTGAAAAATTTATTCATGGGTATAAAAACTATCTGGAAGATCAATACCGAGACGATCTTGTGCATTACAGTCTGGCAAGACTTCATTTTGAAAAAGGAGATTATTCGACGGCTATGCAATTGTTCAGACAAGTGGAATACGATGACATCCTGATGAATCTCAATGCCAAAATGATGCAGTTTAAAATGTTTTACGAACAAGACGAATTGGATGTGGTTGAGTCGCTTTTGGAAAGCATGCGAACTTATTTAGTTCGAAAAAAAGTACTCGGTTATCACAAAGCCAATTATAAAAATATCATCCGATTGACTAAAAAAATGCTAAAAATCAATCCTTACAATAAAAACCAAAAAGCGAAACTTTTGAAAGAAATTGAAGAGGCCAATCCATTGGCGGAAAGAAAATGGCTTTTAAAGCAATTGAAAAACTTGTAAAAATTAAGATGCTGAGCAACCAAATAGCTCCCCAACATCTTCGTAACTGTTTTTATTTGTTTTATTCTCCTAATACATCAATAATTTTCCTGTA